>JBEVOM010000265.1:0-43798 GCA_040507575.1 Ilumatobacteraceae bacterium | reverse complement strand
CGCTCACCGGCGACAGCCACGCGGCGGGGCCGCTCGAACCCGGCCATCCCACGGCCGGGTGGTGGGACGCCCTGATCGGGCCCGGGCGCGCCATCGACACCGATCGCTGGTTCGTCGTGTGCGCCAACGTGCTCGGTGGGTGTCAAGGATCCACCGGCCCCGCGTCGCCCCATCCTGACGACGGGACGCCATACGGACCGCGCTTCCCGGTGATCACCATCCGCGACATGGTGCGCGCGCAGGCGCGACTCGCCGATCACCTCGGCGTCGATGTGTGGCACAGCGTCATCGGCGGCTCGATGGGCGGGATGCAGGTGCTCGAGTGGGGCATCATCTATCCGCGTCGCGTCCGCTCGCTCGTGCCGATCGCGACGTGCGCGCAAGCGACGGCGCAGCAGATCGCGTGGGGCGCGATCGGTCGCCGCGCGATCTTCCTCGACCCGAAGTGGCGTGGCGGCGACTACTACGACGCCGCGCCGGGCGACGGACCGGAGGACGGCTTGGCCATCGCCCGGATGGTCGCCCAGGTGACGTTCCGCAGCGACAACGTCTTCACCGACCGCTTCGGTCGCAACCTGCACCGCTCCGGCGTCGGCGACACGTTCGGGCTGTGGCAGCAGTTCGAGGTCGAGCGCTACCTGGAGCACCACGGCGCCAAGCTCGGCCGGCGGTTCGACACCAACAGCTACCTCGTCATCGGCAAGGCGATGGACCTCCACGACGTCGCCCGCAACCGGGGCGACCTCGCGTCGGCGATGGCCCGCATCGCCGCCGACGCCCTGGTCATCGGCATCTCGTCGGACCTGCTGTACCCGAACTACCAGCAGCGCCAGATCGACGAGATCCTGCGCTCGGAGGGTCGTCTGAGCACGTACGTGGAGGTCGACTCGCCGCACGGCCATGATGCGTTCCTGATCAACCTCGATCAGCTCGCCGCGCCGATCGCCGGGTTCCTCGATCAGGTGCCGGAGCGCTGAGCCACCTCAGCGCTGCCGTTCGCCGTCGCCTTCGCCGAGATCGTCGTCCTCGTCGGGATCGTCGCCGGGATCGTCGTCGGGATCGTCGGCATCGTCGGGATCGTCGGGATCGTCGAACAGGTCGTGGATCGCCGTGGTGGGTGACCGGGCGTCGAGCGCCGGGATGATCTCGCTCTTCGCCGGGACCCGCAGCAGGAGCTTCGAGCCGTCGGCGGCCGGGACGACCGGCCGCAGGACGTAGACGACCTTGGCGGACCGCGGCGCGGGGGCCTTCGCCTCGATCTGCCACTCCGTGTGCGCCTGACGCAGGAAGTGTCGCTGGGACAGCATGAGCGAGCCGTTGTCGAGGAACGCGCCGCGGATCTCGCGGCGCCGACCGATCACCTTGCCGAGGCGGTCGATCGGTACGCACGTGGTGAGGAACCGCCCGCCGTCCTTGGACACCCAGTGCGGTTCGATGCGGCTGGCACCCCAGAGCATGAGGATGCAGGCCACGAAGGCCCCGACGGTCCACAGCATGCTCGACATGTCCAGGAAGTGTGCCGCCGACGAGCAGGGCGCGCCACACTCGGCCGGTGCCCGAGGCGTTGGAGGTCGAGCTGACGATGCGGGCGTCGGGCGATCTCGTCGGCCGGCGGATCGAGCAGGTCGAGGTGACGGACGCTCTGGTGGTCGGCGCAGGCGTCGACGTCGAGGTACCGGGTGCGACGATCGAGGCGCTGCGCCGACGCGGGAAGCTCCTGTTGGTCGCCACCGACGGGCCGCTGCTGGGCGTGCACTTCGGGATGACCGGACGGTTCCTCCGCGACGGCGGCGCGGCGATCGAACGGCTCGCATATGGCGCCGGCTGCGACGACCCGGCGTGGGACCGTTGGGTCGTGCGACTCGACGACGGGACGCGGCTGCGCTTCCACGACCCGCGCCGGCTCGGGCGCGTCCGGCTCGACCCCGACGAGGGTCGCCTCGGGCCCGACGTCCTCACGTTGCGCCGGCGGCACCTGGCGGAGGCGCTGCGGTCCCGGCGGGCCCCGGTGAAGGCCGTGCTGCTCGACCAGCACGCGATCGCAGGGCTCGGCAACATGCTCGTCGACGAGGTCCTGTGGTGGTCGGGGATCGACCCGCGCCGCCCGGCTTCCTCGCTGGACGCCGATGAGCTGGCCACCCTGCACGCCGCGATCCGCCGCCGCCTCCCGGTGATGCTGCGTCGCGGTGGGAGTCACACGGGCACGCTCTCGCCGTCGATGCGGGTCGATGGCGCGATCTGCCGGCGTGACGGCACGCCCCTGCGTCACGACGTCGTCGGTGGCCGCTCGACGTTCTGGTGTCCGTTGCACCAACGCTGAAACCTGGCAAGATCGAACCGCCGTGACTGCCGCTGCCCGCACCCCGTCCCTCGCGGTGACGATGACCGCATCCACGGGGACGACGACGTTCGTGCTCGTCGTCCTGCTGGTCGCGGTCGGCGTGGCGATGATCATGACGACGGTGTGGTTGGTGCGCACGACCAGGACCGACGCGCCGGCGCTGGGGCCGCTCGAGGTGATGAGCGCCCGGCGTTGGACGCTCGCCGACCCCGACCGCAGGTCGGCCGGGCTGGACAGCGCGCGACCGCCCGGCGCGGTGACGCCGGCCCCGATGGTCCCGTTCGACGAGCGCGGACCGGACGCCGACGGGGCCGCGACGGAGCCCGCCGCGGCCGACGACGACCGCGGGTCCGGCGTCGATCCGACGGCGCCTGCGATCGTCGACGGCACGGTGGCCATCGAGCCGCCGGCGAACCCGGATGCCGACGCCGATTCCGACGTGGCCGCCGACCTGGATTCGAACGTGGGCGGCGACGTGGCCGTCGACGCGCCGAGCGACGACATCGCCTGGCCCGACCGGCCTCGACCCGATCTGGAGGCCGCGCTCGAGCAGCCCCGATCCGAACTGGAAGCGGAGCTCGACCAGCCCGGACCGGAGCTGGAGGCCGAGCTCGATCAGCTCGACGGCGCGGTGCGGGTCGACTCGACGGTGCCGTCGCCCGAGTCGTCCTGACTCGTCGGGCCTGGCGCCGGGTACTGTCGCCCCCATGGCCTCGTTGGACGTCGATGAGATGCTGACCCGCTTCCGTGAGCGCGCCGCGGCGGTGAAGCGCCGTCCGCTGCCTCCGGTCGCCGGTGCCGAACGCCAGCAGTTCATCGCCCAGGCGGCCCTCGACTTCCAGGACTTCGCCATCATCGGCGACGCCACGGGCGCCGTCGAGGATGGTGTGCTCGTCCTGCGCATCGACCTCCGGGCACCCGGCTGACGGCACCCGCAGCGCTTGCCGTCGGGTCCTCCTTGCCCGACTGGTCCCGGCGGCGGATAATGGTCGGGTGCGGCGCCTCGGCGGGGTACCTGAGCCGAGCGTGGAGCCGAGCCCGCGACATGCGGCGGTCCCGACCGCCCGTCCCGTCCACGACGCCGCGTCGGAGATGCTCGCCCTGCAGCAACGGGTCGGCAACCGCGCGTTCACCCACGCGATCACCGTCGCCCCCGTGCAGCGCCACGAGGGCCCGACGTCGAACGCCGAGGTCGCGTCGCCGGAGGCGGCCGAGGCAGCTGACGTCGACGCCGCAGCCGCGACGGAGGCCGATGCCGCTCCCGGGACGGGGACGACGGGCCCGGCCGGCAAGGGTCTCAACGGCGACGCCCGGAAGAAGGCCGTCGAGGACACGCTCCGGGGGAGCGCCACCGGTATGTGGACGATGGGGATCATCACGAAGTGGAGCATCCCGGTCGACTACGAGTTCGCCGGCCAGGGTTCGTTCCACCAGGACGGGAAGATCTTCATCAACAAGGCGCTCGGCGTCGGGGCGGCCGCCATCGTGATGATGCACGAGGCCCAGCACGCCGACACGTTCAAGTCGGGCAAGGGGGCGGACCGGACGAAGCTCTCCCGAGCCGACTACATCACCCAGAAGATCGCCGACGAGGCGGAGGCCGTCGTGCGTCAGATCGAAGGTCTCGCGGTCACCAGCAACCTCGGCGTCGACATGACAGGCAACCCGATCACGTCCGGCCTCAAGGATCGGTATCTGAAGGCGTTCTACCTGAAGCGCGACGAGCTCACGGCGGCCAACCCAAGGATGAGCACGGCCGAGGTCAACGCGGCATGTCGGCTCAGCACGCGTGACGGCGAGGTCACGAAGTGGTTCCACGACGGGACGTTCGTGACGTCCACGGACAACAACAGCTACGCCGTCTTCTACGGCAAGCAGTGGGACGACGTGCACAAGGCCCCCGGGACGTGACCGCACCCGAGCTCCGGCCGGACGCGACGGCCGTCGCCATGGCGGTCGGTGAGCCGCTGGGGTCACGGATCCTCGACGGCGCCGCCGTGGTCGCGCCCGTCGCGGTCCCGGGTCTGGCCGACATCGCCGTCTGGTCGGTGACCGACGAGCACGGCGACCACCCGATGCGGCTCTACGTCGGGGTGTGGCCGGACGGTGCGGTGCGGACGCTGAGCGCCGATCAGGAAGCGTGGGCCGAGCTGGTGGCCGTCGTCGGCGTGCACCTGAGTGGTCCGGAGGAGGCGCGGGCGTACGTCGAGGCGTTCCTCGAGGTCACCCGCGGCGCGATGGTCCTGGTGCGACCCGTGACGTCGCTGGCCGAGCTCTCGTGGCGGCCCGGCTCGACCGACGAGGAAGCGGCGAAGGAATCGCTGCTCGCCGACCCGCCGGACGTCGCGCCGGCCGTCCAGGTGACGCCGTCGGGGTTCCGCGTCGAGCTCACGCTCGTCGTCGACCAACGCTTGCAGCGCAACCTGTTCGACGTCACGCCGGAGGGGACGATCACGTCGAGCTATCGGGTGCTGGTCGACGAACTGCCGTTGCCGATCGTGCGCTGACCGGTCGCCCTTCGATCGGTCGCCCGCTGATCGGTCGCCCGCTGATCGGTCGATGGTGCGGTCGCCCGCAGGGCGGGCGCGGCGACGGCGCCGACCAGCAGCCCGAACGCGACATGGTCGAGCAGTTGCGGCCGCGTCGGGAGCGTGGCGATGTCCGGATAGCGGAGCCGGGCGATCCCGAGGTCGAGCAGGCCGATCGCCAGACCGGCCGCGGCGCCCGCGACCACGGTGTGGCGCCGAGGGAGGACGGCCACCAGGACCGTCGTCCACCAGACGGTGACGACGCTGTGCGCCAGTGCGCCGCGCGGCACGGTCGGCCGTCCGAGCAACGTGCCGGCCGCCCGTGTCGACGCCGACACCGAACGGTCGGCGACGACCGCATGCGCGCTCGACGGGGCACCGCTCAGCGTTCCGGCGAGCAACGACGCCCGCACGACCGTGTACCGGTCCGGGATGCGCATCGGCCGGCAGTCTCGCGCTGGTGGCGCCGCGGCGTCCGAACGGGTGGAACGTGTCGACGCCGCGCCGTTCGACGACGCGACGGTGTGGCAGCCGGCTGACCCAGTGGCGGCTGACGAACCACGGCCCCGCCGGCGGGCTGCACGCGTACAAGATCCGCATCAGCCCGCCGGCCGCCGGCCGCCGGACGTGCTGCCGGTGCACGAGGGCCATGACTGGATGTACGTGCTCACAGGGCGCCTGCGGCTCGTCCTGGGCGAGCGCGACCGCCTGCACCTCCACGCCTGAGCCCGAGTCGCAGGACGACGGACGCCGACAGGTACCGTTCTCGGATGGTCACGAACACCGGCCTCCCCGCCGCGGTCGATCGCCACGGGATCGACGGGCCCGACTTCCGCGCCGCAGTCGACGCGTTCCACCGGGACGGCTACCTGCCCCTGACCGGCGTGTTGCCCGAGGCACGGGTCGCTGCGCTCAACGACGCCGTCGACGCCGTCCTCGCCGAGGAGCCGCCGGCGATCGCGTACAACATCTTCCGTGCCGTCGAGCGCCACGCCCTCTTCGCCGACCTGATGGAGGAGTCCCTGCCGTTGGCGCACATCGTCAACCACCTCGGGTACAACCTGCAGCTGCACAGCTCCGTGCTCTCGGTCCGCCGTCCCGTCGGAGATGCCGGCGGCGACAACTTCACCGGCGGGTCGCGATCGAACAGCGGCCGCCACGTCAGCCTGAACTGGCACCGCGACGGGCCGGCTCCGCAGTTCCCGCGGGTCGACTGCTACTCGGCGAAGGTCTGCTTCGTGCTCAGCGACATGTCCGAAGCCGGGCGCGGGAACACCCGCCTCGTGCCGGGCAGCCACGTTCGAGCCGGATTCCGTCCCGACCTCGGCGATCCGGCGAGCGACGTCGACGGCGCCATCGAGGTGACCGCGTCGCCCGGCGACGCGTTCCTCTTCTCCCAGAACCTCTGGCACGCCGCCGCACCCAACCGTTCCGCCGTCGAGCGTCGGCTGATCTTCATCGGCTACAGCGCGTTCTGGGCCCGCCCCGTCGATCGCGACGGTCCGCTGACCAGCCTGCTGGCCGGCGCCGGTGAGATCCGGCGTCAACTCGTCGGTGACATCGGTGACTCACCGGTGAGCCGCTACGTCCCGACGGACGAGATGATGCCGTTGCTCCGGTTCTGGCGCGGGGCGGAGCCCGTCGCCAGCTACGCCTGAGCGCCGCTCGCGATCGTCGGCTCAGGACGGCACTGGATCGCGGGGCAGCCCGAGGACCCGCTCCGCAGCCGTGTTGCGCTGGATCTCGGTCGTGCCGGCGCCGATCGTCGAGCCCCGGGTACGCAAGAAGCCCCACACCCAGCGACCGCGCTGCACCGCGTCGGGATCGCGTTGCGCCAGCATGCCCGACGCGCCGAGGAGATCGACGGCCAGCTCGTGCAACCGTTGCTCGAACAAGCCGAACCCGAGTCTGCTGACCGAGGAGATCGGCCCTGGTTCGCCGTCGCGGACGATGTTCTGGATCTGCCGGACGCCGCCGAGGTAGGCGAGGCGGACCTCGGTCTCGGCCCACATCAGGCGCTGACGGACGATCGGATCGCTCGTCAAGCCCCGCTCGCGGGCCAGTTCGATCAGTTCGCGCACGACGCGGCGGTACATGGTCGCGCCCGACAGCGCGTTTGCCGCCCGCTCGTGGCCGAGGCTGGTGCGGGCGATCGGCCATCCGCCGTCCTCGTCGCCGATGCGGTTCACGACCGGCACGGCGACGTCCTCGAAGATCCACTCGGCGAAGTGGGCGCCGCCGGTCATGTCGCGGATCGGGCTGAGCGTGAGCCCGGGTGAGTCGACGTCGACGACGAGGTAGGTGATGCCCTTGTCGCGCGACTCCTGGGTTCCGGTGCGGACGAGCGCGAAGATCATCGTGCCGATCTCGGCCGCACTGCTCCAGACCTTGGCCCCGTTGACCACGTAGTGGTCGCCGTCGAGCACGGCCCGGGTGCGCAGCGAGGGCAGGTCCGAGCCGGCGTCGGGCTCGCTGAAGCCCTGCACCCAGATCTCGTCGCCGCGCAGCATCGGCCGCAACCACCGCTCGCGCTGCTCGTCGGTGCCGTAGCGGACGATCGTCGGCGCCGCGATGTGGGTGCCGGTGCCGAGGGCGCCGGGCACCTTGGCCCGCCCGATCTCCTCGTGGAACACGACCTGCAGCTCGAACGGCAGGTCCATGCCGCCGTGCTCGACGGGCCAGCTGGCGCCACCCCAGCCGTGGTCGACGAGCGTGGCGTTCCAGGCCTTCTGCCACGCCAGCGCCTCGTCAGCGTCACGAGGTCGCTTCCCGGGGTGGTGCTCCTGCAGGAACGCCCGCAGCGCGGCGCGGAACTCGTCGCCGCCCATCTGGTTTCGCGGGACGGACGCGGTCATCGCTGGAGCGGACATGCCCCGATGCTCGCGCACGATCGCCCGCCGGCGAGTGGCGGACGATCGGCGGCTGCCGCGGTCGCGGCGTCAGATCCCGAACGTCCTGAGAGCTCGCGACGAGAGCTCAGCCGCGGGTGTCCCTGTCTTGTCCGCCCGCGCCTTGACTGCCTCGTCGGCCACGTCGAACGCGGCCACGATCTCCTCGACCGTGAGCGGTCCGTTCTCACAGCAGTGGCCGGCCTGGACGGCGGCGGCGACGATCGCGGGGTCGGCCTGCGCAGGTGGCGTGGCCTTGCCCTCCTTGACGACGTCGACGGTGTTGCGGACCAGGTACACGATCAGCACGGACGCGGCCCCGCCGGCGGCCAACCAGATGAACGTGTCGGCGGTGCCGGTCACGTTGTCGAGTCCGGTCCCGGTGACCGCGACGACCCACAGCTCGCCGAGGGCACCGGCCGCGACCAGTGCGCCGCCGGCGACGACACCGAGCACGGTGTGCTGTTGGCGCCACTTGCACACCGACAGCACGACGGGACCCGCCGCGGCGAGGGCGGCGGCGATCGCGGCCCCGACGATCGACACCGCCAGCGCGTGTGTCGGCATCGGCGCCCAGGATGGCCTTCACGACCGTCGTGGATCCGAGGATGCCGGTGAGGATCGCACCGAGCACGGTGACGTTGGCGGCCCACGCGTCCTTGAAGCTCCACTTCGTGTCATAGGCGCCGAGCACGAGGCCCGCACCACCCACGTTCCAGCGCACGAGGACCACGCACCCGATCAGCGCGGCGACCCCGGCTGCCGCCAGCACGATCGGGAACACGTAGAGCGCGTCCCAATCGGGACTGACCGTCGGGTCGGATGCCGTGATGTCGAACGCCGACGCGCCGACCGTCAGGGTCGCCGCCAGGGTGCCGTCCTCGACGGTGCAGCCCGCTGGCACGAGCACCGTGACCGTCGTCGGTGCCGTGCTCGGCGCCAGCGTGTCAGGTGTCGCCGTCGGTGCGCAGCCCTCTCCGTCGGCGGCGGCCGTGACCGCGACCTCGCCGCTGCTCGTGCTCGTGACGATGGCCGTGAACGTATGGGCGTCGCCCGTCGCGACGAGGTCGACCGAGGTCGTGTCGATGATCGCGTCCGCCGATTGGGCACCGGCCCTCGTCCCGGGCGCGGAGGCCACGACCAGAGCGACGAGCAGCAGCCCGGCTGACGTCGCGATGCGCGTGCGGGCGGTGTGGTGCTGACCGAACCTGATGTCCATGGAAGTGCTCCCTCTCCTGTGGCGTACGGGGCACGTCGGACCGACGTGGTCATGCGTCCGTTCCACGCGAACCTGTCAGACCGGTCGACGTCGCGAGGCGTCGAGCGTGCACCGCATGCCGCGCTGGGTAGGAGCACTCGCGATGAGGATCCCCGCCGACAGGGGGACCGACCGATGAGTTCGGACCACCCCCATCGTCCAGACATCAACGGCACGAGGTGCCCCGGTAGTCGAAGGAGATCGCCGTGAGCGTTCCGAGGATCGTGTCGCACGACGAGTGGGTCGCCGCGCTGAAGTCGTTCGTCGTCAAGGAGAAGCAGGCCACCAAGCAGCGTGACCGCCTCAACACCGAGCGTCGTGAGCTGCCGATGGTCGAGGTGACGAAGGCCTACGAGTTCGACGGGCCCGACGGCAAGGTGTCACTGCTCGACATCTTCGAAGGCCGCCGGCAGCTGATCATCTACCACTTCATGTTCCATCCGGAGTGGGAGGACGGCTGTCCGAGCTGCACGGCGGGCACCGATGAGCTGTCTGCGGGGCTCCTGGAGCACCTGCACACCAGGGACACGACGTACGCAATGGTCTCGAGGGCGCCGCTGGAGAAGCTCGAGCACTGGAAGGCCGAGCGTGGATGGGACATCCCGTGGTACTCCTCGGGCGACGGCGACTTCAACTACGACTACGGCGTGACGATCGATGCCTCGCGAGGGTTCGACGAGTTCAACTTCCGCACGCTCGACGAGTACGCCGCGATGGGTCAGGAGACCATGAAGACGTCCGAGCAGCCCTACGACATGCCCGGGCGCACCTGCTTCCTCGAGGTCGACGGGCGCGTGTTCCGCACCTTTTCGCAGTATGCCCGTGGGCTCGAAGGCACGGGTGGCTCCTACTACTTCCTCGACCTCACCGCCCTCGGTCGACAGGAGGACTGGGAGGAGCCGAAGGACCGGGCCGACGACGCTCGCGGGAACATCCCGGACTTCTCGGCGTGAACCGGCCCGGTCTGGCCGACGCGGCCATGCCGAGCTCCGACTTCACATCGGACACGGTCGACGTCGGCGGGGTCGCGCTCCGCTACGCGCTCGGGGAAACGCCTCGCGCACCGCTCCGACGCGGCACGCGATCTGGGCGCGCACGGTCCCGATATCGAGACCATGCGCGTCCAGACATCGGATTAGACCGGAGACCGACGGTCGACGCGGTACGAGGTGAGGAAGCGGTCGAGCACGTACTCGGCGAGCTCGGCCACGTTCTCGTCGCCGCTGAGCACGGCGAGCACGAGCGGTCCGACCAGGGTGCGGGTGACGAGGCGGGGATCGAGGCCGGCCGGGAGCTGGCCCTCGGCTGCGCCGAGGTCGAGGATCGCTGCCACCGTCTCGAGCTTGGAGTCGAAATCGGCGTCGAGCAGCTCGGCGATCTCAGGCGAGTGGGTGCGCAGGTCGAGCAGCGCCGGGAGGATCCGGGCCCACTCGGGTGCTGACAGCGTCGCCACGCCGTGATCGATCCACGCGTGCAGTGCGGCCTGGAAGCCGGCGCCGAGATCGATCGGCAGCGCATCGGGCACGTTGCAGCGCATCACGTCGACCAGCAGCTCGTGCACCGAGCTCCAGTGCCGGTACAGCGTCGACTTGGCCACGCCCGAGCGTTCGGCGACAGCGTCGACCGTCACACCCCGCGGCCCGTCCTCGACGAGCAGCTCCGTCGCGGCGGCCAGCATCTTCGTGCGGCTGCGGGCGACGCGGGGATCCTGCTCGGGTGCGCTCATCACGGCTGACGTTGGCGACATACATCCGCTACGATACAGTCTCGTTTCACAAGTCCCTCTGTCTGAAGGAGTCCCATGAGCGCACACCCCCCGGCGCGCCTGGTCGACCACACCCCGCTGGCTGTCGACAAGCGGTCCCAGCGCAACATCCTGATCGCCATGATCACCGCGCTGGTCGCGGTCCTCGCTGCCATGTCGGGCCTGAACGTAGCCCAGCAGGAGATGGCCATCGAGCTCGGGGCCTCCCAGGGCGGCGTGCTGTGGATCATCAACGCCTACACGGTCGCGCTCGCGGCGCTGCTGCTGCCCGTGGGTGCGATCGGTGACCGGTTCGGTCGCAAGCCGGTCCTGCTCGCCGGCCTCGCCGTGTTCGCGATCGCGACCCTCGGATCCCTCGTGGCGACCACGACGGCGATGATGATCATCGCCCGGGTCCTGGCCGGCGTCGGCGCGGCGATGATCATGCCCGTCACCCTGTCCATCATCACCTCGAGCTTCCCGCCCGAGGACAAGGCCAAGGCGATCGGCATCTGGGCGGGGTTCGCGGGCGGTGGCAGCATGATCGCCCTGTTCGTCTCGGCGTTCATGCTCGACGTGCTGACCTGGCGCTGGGTGTTCGCCCTCCCCCTGGCCCTCGTCGCCATCTCCGCGGTGATGAGCACGTTGTTCGTCTCGAACTCGAAGGAGGTCAGCACCCACCGCTTCGACACGGTCGGCTCCGTGCTGTCGGCGCTGGCCATCGGCGGCCTGGTGCTCGGCATCCACGAAGGTCCGGAGAGGGGATGGAGCGCCCCGATCACGATGGTTGCGTTGGTCGTCGCGGTCGTCAGCCTGCTCGCGTTCGTGGCCTGGGAGCGCCGCACGGACGGGCCGTTGCTCGACATCAGCGCGTTCCGCGATCGTGGTCTGGCCTCCGGCTCGGTGACGTTGCTGATCGTGTTCGCCGTCATGTTCGGCGTGTTCCTGGTGCTCTTCCCGTACTTCCAGGCCGTCCTCGGGTGGTCGGCGTTGCTGTCGGCCGCGGCCTTGCTCCCGATGACCGTGGTCATGATGCCGATGTCGACGATCGCCCCGAAGATCGCCACCCGCATCGGTGGGCGCAACACGATGGCGACGGGCGTCGCGATCTTCGCCTTCGGTCTGGTGACGATGGCCCTGCGGGCGTCGGTGGAGGGCGGCTACATGTCGGTGCTCCCCGGCCTGGTGCTGATCGGGCTGGGGATGGGACTCACCATGACCCCGGCCACGCAGGCGATCACCGAGACGCTCCCGCTGGAGAAGCAAGGGGTCGCCTCGGCGCTCAACGACACGTCCCGCGAGCTCGGCGGCGCGGTCGGCATCGCCCTGCTCGGCTCGGTGCTCGCCGCCGGGTACAAGTCGGCCATCGAGCCGATGCTCGCCGGCGTGCCCGTCGAACTGGCCGAGCCGGCCAGTGAGGGGATCGGCGCCGCCTTCGCCGTGGCCGCCAACGCCGGCGACCAGGCCCCGACGATCATCGACGCCGCCCAGCACGCGTTCGTCGACGGCTGGGTCAACTCGATGTGGCTCGGCGTGGGCATGGCCGCCGTTGCGCTCGTCTACCTGCTCGTGCGGGGGCCGATCCGTTCGACGCAGGCCGCGCCGGCCGAGCCGGACGACGTCGCCGTGTCCTCGGCGGCATCGACCGCATAGCGGTCGTTCGCCGCAACGGTGGCGTCCACGACCGGCTGGCGAGCGCCTCGACGACGACGGCGGTCGGGGAGGCATCAGCGGCCCGGGCGAGCCCGGAGCGACTCGTACGCGGCGACGTGGGCGCGTCCCGCGTCTCGCCAGGTGTGGCGGGCGGCCAAGGTCCGGCCGGCAGCGATCCGCTGCGGATCGCGGTCGCCCGCTGCGGGGTGACGGGTCCGAGCACGATCGGTTCGATGCCGAGGTGCCGCCATCGTGCGGCGACGTCGTCTCGGTAGTCCTGGTAGTCGAGGAGCGTCTCGCCACCGGCGATCACCAACCGCAGGTCGGGACGCGCCGCGGCGACGGACGGCCATGCTTCGATCAGCTGGCGCGTCCCCTTGCGCGGCTCGACCCCACCGACCGTGACGACGTAGGGCGCGCCGATCGTGTCCCGCCAGCGGCGCTGCCCGGCGACGTCGTCGGCAGCGGCCGCGAAACGTGGCGCGTCCACGCCGTTCGGGATCACCGTCGCCCGGATGCCCCCAGCCCGACTGCAGCTCGCGGGCGACGGCATGGCTGACGCAGATGTGCGCGAACGGCGTGACGATGGCCCGCTGGTGGCACGCCACGAGCTGCGACGTCGTGAATCGGTCGAGGTGGTGGACGGTCCGCACGCAGTCCGGCACGGCGTTGGCGGACGCCACGAGGTCGCGTCGAGTACGTGAGCTGGGCGACGCGCATCGGTCCTCGCACCCGGTCAGCCGTAGACGTCGGGGCGCCGCTCGGCGAGGTGGTGCTGGGTGGCGCGGGCGAACAGACCGTTTCTCGTTGTTCACACGCGTGTGCTAGTCGGGTGTCATGTTCCGAGCGCTCCTGATCGACCAGTCCGACGACGGAGTCACCACCGCCGTCACCGAGCTCGACGACGAGCGCCTGCCCGACGGCGACGTCACCGTGGCCGTCGAATGGTCGTCGCTCAACTACAAGGACGGCATGATCCTCAAGGGGCTCGGGCGGCTCGTGCGCGAGTACCCGCACGTCCCGGGGATCGACCTGGCCGGCACGGTCGAATCGTCCGACGACCCGCGTTACGCGCCCGGCGACCGCGTCGTGCTGACGGGGTGGCGGGTCGGCGAGGTGTGGTGGGGCGGGTACGCCACGAAAGCCCGGGTCAAGGGGGACTGGCTCAGCCCGCTGCCCGACGGTCTGACGACCCGTCAGGCGATGGCGATCGGCACGGCCGGGTTCACGGCGATGATGGCGATCGACGCGCTCGAGCAGCACGGCGTCGGACCCGACAGCCCGGTGGTCGTGACCGGCGCGTCGGGTGGCGTCGGGTCGACGGCCGTCGGGCTGTTCGCCCGTCTCGGCTACGAGGTCACCGCGTCGACCGGGCGCGTCGAGGCCGAGGGCGAGGCGCTGCAGGCGATCGGTGCCGCCCACGTGATCGACCGCGCCGAGCTGTCCGAACCACCGTCGCGTCCGCTGCTGTCGGAGCGCTGGGGCGGTGCCGTCGACGCCGTGGGCAGCGCGACGCTCGCCCACCTCCTCGCCGAGACCCGGTACGGCGGCGCCGTCGCGGCGTGCGGCTTGTCGGGCGGCAACGACCTGCCGACGACGGTGGTGCCGTTCCTGCTGCGTGGCGTGACGTTGTACGGGATCGACTCGGTGATGTGCCCGACGCCGCGCCGGGCCCGGACGTGGCGGCGCGTTTCCGAGGTGATCGACGTCGACCACCTGGAGGCGATGACGAGCGAGGTCACGCTCGACGAGCTGCCGGCGCTCGCCGAGCGGATCCTCGCCGGCCAGGTCCGCGGCCGCGTCGTCGTCCGGACCGCCTGATCCGGTTCTGACTCCGGTTCGGGGCCAGAAGTGGCCCCGAATCGGAGTCAGAAGCGTCGAGCGGCGAGACTGCCGCCATGACCATCAGGGGGCTGGAGCCAGGCCGACGGGCCGCGCTGTTGACCGTCGAGTGCCAGAACGGGCCGACCAACCCGGCGTACTCGGACCACCAGGGGCTGGCCGGACAGGCCGAGGCCCGCGGCATCATCGAACGCATCGCCGACGTCGCCGACGCCTGCCGGGCCCACGGCGTGCCGATCTTCCACAACAAGCTCGTCCACCGCAGCGACTGGCTGGGCAGCGGCGTCAACTCGCCGTTGCTCGGGTCCAACCGCAAGCAGCGCAAGATGCTCGTCGGGAGCCCGGAGGTCGAGATGCACCCACGGTTGCGAGTGCAGCCGACCGACTTCCAGATCGACCGGTTGACCGGCGTGACGGCGTTCCACGGGACGACGCTCGACCAGCTGCTGCGCAACTGCGGCGTCGAGACGGTGATCATCACCGGTGTCTCGACCAACCTGGGCATCCCCGGGTGTGGGACCGAGGCCGTCAACCACGGGTACAACGTCGTGTTCCCGGAGGACTGCACGGCCGGCGTGTGGCCCGAGGCCCACGAGTTCCAGGTTGCCAACACGCTGCCCATCCTCGGCGTCGTCACGACCGCCGCTGACGTCATCGCGGCCTTGGAGGCGATCGACACCTGAGCTCCGGCCCGGTCGGCGGGCGCGGACGAGCGGACCCCGAGCGTGCGGCGGCGGCATCTGATAGGCAACGGACGAGCGGGGCGAGACGTCGGCCGACGACGTTCGCGCCGATCAGAGGCTCGGAGCACAGAGAGGCGGTCATGGGCAGGATCAGCACCCACTGCGAGCTGCGTTACACGGTCTCGGCGCCGAGCAGCTTCTACTTCGCCGTACTGGCCGCCCGCGGCACGCACCAGCACGTCGTCGAGGAGCGCCTCATCATCACGCCCGACCTGCCGGTGACGCGCATGCCGTTCGGACCTGCGGGCCACGATGTCGTCCGGGTGGTGACCGGTCCGGGGCAGTTGTGGTTGCTGTACGACGCGACGGTCGAGCTCTCGGCGTTCGTCCCGCTGGAGATCCCGCGGGCCGAGACGGCGTTCGCCGACGTGCCGTCGGACGTGCTCGGATTCCTGCACCCCAGCCGGTTCTGCCAGTCCGACATGCTGACCAGGTTGGCGACGAACACGTTCGGTCAGCTGCCGGCCGGCTTCGAACGGGTCACCGGGATCTGCAACTGGGTGTACGACCACCTCGAGTACGTGCCGGGCAGCACCGATGCCTCCAGCACGGCGGTCGACGTGCTCGTCGAGGGCGCCGGCGTCTGTCGGGACTACGCCCACCTCAGCATCGCGTTCTGCCGCGCCCTCGGCATCCCTGCCCGCTACGTGTCCGGGTACGCCGTCGACCTCGATCCGCCCGACTTCCACGGGTTCTTCGAGGCCTACATCGGCGACGCCTGGTACCTGTTCGACGCGACCCGCATGGCACCGGTCGACGGTCTGGTCCGGATCGCCGCGGGTCGGGACGCCGCCGACGTCGCGTTCGCCGCGTTCACCGGCGCGGCGACGCTCGATGCCAAGAACCTCGTCACGATCGACCTCGAGCGCACGGCGCCGAACCCGGCGCGTACGACGGCGGCGATCTCCACCGCGTAGCCGGCGCCTGGACCGATGGCGAGGCGAGATGTCGGGGACGCGCGAGGCGGCCATGAGCCGTAGGTTGCGCCCGTGACGTTCTGTGTCGGCCTGCATGTCCGTGAGGGGCTGGTCGCGCTCGCCGACACCCAGATCGTCCGTGGGGGTGAGGTCTCGAGCAAGGCCAAGCTGTCCCTGCACGAGCACGACGGCCGCCGCCTGTTCATCATGACGTCGGGGCTGCGGTCGGTGCGCGACAAGGTCGTGCTCCGCCTCGACGACGTGCTGGCCGGCCAGGACGAGCCGTGTCGACGGCTGCACCAGGTCGTGACCGCGTTCGGCGACGAGCTCAAGGCCGTGCGGTTGGAGGACGGCCCGTCACTGGAGGAAGGCGGACTGCGGTTCAACCTCCACGCCATCATCGGCGGCCAGCTGGCCGACGACGACGAGCCCGCCTTGTTCATGGTGTACCCGCAGGGCAACTGGGTCACGGCGACCGATGACTCGCCGTCGTTCATCATCGGTCGGACGTCCTACGGCAAGCCCATCCTCGACCGGCTGCTGGAGGCCGACACGCCCTTGCCCCAGGCGGTGGCGCTGGCCTACCTCGCGTTCGACGCGACCCGGGCGAGCGTCGTGGACGTCGAGTTCCCGATCGACGTCGTCGTGTTGAGCGGGGGGCGGTTGCAGCAGAGCCGCTTCGAACCCGAGGATCTCGCCGAGGCCCACGACTTCTGGCATCGTCGACTGCGCGACGCGCTCGACGACCTGCCCACGGCGTGGGCGGCGCCGTTGTGGCCGACGCCCGACGATGGCGCTGTCGCCGGTATCACATCGGCGCCATCGGGGAAGTGAACGGACATGGCAGCCCCCACCACGACACGACGACCGGCCCGGACGCGCGGCAACATCGTGGCATCGGCGCTCACGGCACCGCTCGACGCCTCGGTCGGGGTCGTCGGTGCGGCCGTCGACACGGTTCGCGAGATGGTCGGCTGATCGCCGATGGATGACACGCACGAGCCCGACCGGTCGCACGAGGCCGCATCAGCGGCCGGTGTCGCGACCGAGCCGAGCAACCCCCGCCAGCTGCTCGCCGTCTACCTCCGCGACCACCTCGCCGGTGCCGCGGCGGGCCTGTCGCTCGCCGAACGTTGCCAGCATTCGAACGCGGGCACGGCGCTCGGCGACGTGCTCGCCGAGATCGTCACGGAGATCGCCGCCGACCGCCAGGCGCTGGTGGGGATCATGGACGGCCTCGCCGTGTCGGAGAACCACCTCAAGTCCGTCCTCGGCAAGGCGGCGGAGCTCGTCGGCCGTGTCAAGAGCAACGGCACGCTGGTGCACTACTCGCCGTCCAGCCGAGTCGCCGAGCTGGAGGGCCTGCTCGCCGGCATCGACGCCAAGCGCAATCTGTGGCGGTCGCTGCGCATCGCGGCGAGCGTCGACGATGCCCTCGACCCCGTCGAGCTCGACCACTTGATCGAACGGGCGACCTCGCAGCGCGACCGGCTGGCCGTCGAGCACGACCGGGCCGCCCGCATCGCGTTCGCCCCGCCCGTCGGCGCCGACCGCCCGACGCTGTAGCGAAGCCCGGGAGGAACGACGAAGGCCCTGCTGGACAGGGCCATCGCGTGGAGCGGACGACGGGATTCGAACCCGCGACCCTCACCTTGGCAAGGTGATGCTCTACCAGCTGAGCCACGTCCGCGTGGGGCCACAGGGTAGCAGCGCCTCCCAGGTTCCAACCGTCTCGCCGGCCAGTCGTCCGGCAGGGGAGTAGGGCGCTGGCGGCTCACGGCCAACTCGCAGCTCGGCCCCGGCGTGCTCGGAGGTGCCAGGTCGATGCTCCCTCCATGGCCATCGGTGCCCCCCAGCTCCCCGTCCGTCCCCCGAACCCGCTCCCGGGCCGGACGCCACGCCCGGCCGACCTCGTCCGGCCCGCGCCAGACCTGGCCCGTCCACCGACGATCGAGATCGTCGTTCCGACCCACGACGAGGCCCATGTCCTCGTCGCCCGCGTGACGCGATTGCACCGCTACCTGCGCGAGCAGTTCCCGCTTCCGTGGCGGATCACGATCGCCGACAACGGCAGCTCCGACGACACGCCGGCGGTCGCCCGCCGGCTGGCCAACACGCTGCCCGGCGTCAGCGCCATCGTGCTGTCGGACGCCGGTCGCGGGGGAGCGCTGCGGGCGGCGTGGATGAGCAGCACGGCCGACATCGTCGCCTACACCGATGTCGACCTGTCCACCGACCTCGACGCGCTGTTGCCGCTCGTCGCTCCGCTCGTGTCGGGGCACAGCGCGGTCGCCGTCGGTTCCCGCCTGGCCCCCGGGTCCCGCACGCACCGCGGACCGCGGCGGGAGCTGATCTCGCGGGGCTACAACGCGCTCGTCCGGGTCGTGCTCCGGAGCCCGGTTCGGGACGCCCAGTGCGGCTTCAAGGCGATGCGGTCGAGCGCGGCGCGCCAACTGCTCCCGATCGTCCGCGACGACGGCTGGTTCTTCGACACCGAGCTGATCGTGCGGGCCCGCCGGGCCGGATTGCGGGTGTTCGAGGTCCCCGTCGACTGGATCGACGACCCGGACTCCCGGGTCCGCATCGTCTCGACTGCCTGGCACGACCTGAAGGGCGTCGCCCGCCTCGCCGTGCGGGAGCGGTCATGAGCGTCGTCGCACTGCCGCCGCTGCGCCCGCCGCAGGCCGGTCCGCCGCTGGCCGGTCCGCCGCCACCGGCGGCCGACGTCCACGACACGGCCCACGATCACGAGCGCGCCGCCGGTGACGACCCGACGGTGCTCATCGTTCGGCGGGCCCGGTGGGAGCGTCCTGCCCTCGTCGCCCTCCTCGCGGGCACCGCGGTGCTCTACCTCTGGGGCCTGTCAGCGTCGGGTTGGGCCAACGCCTACTACTCGGCGGCCGTCCAAGCTGGTTCGCAGAGCTGGAAGGCGTTCCTCTTCGGCTCGACCGACGAGTCGAACGCCATCACCGTCGACAAACCGCCGATGTCCCTGTGGCCGATGGCGCTCTCGGTCCGCATCTTCGGGCTCAGCTCGTGGAGCATCCTCGCGCCCCAGGCGCTGATGGGTGTCGGCACGGTCGGCATCCTGTTCTCCGCCGTGCGGCGGCGTTGTGGCGCGGTGGCCGGTTTGCTGGCCGGAGCTGTGATGGCGCTGACGCCCGTCGCCGTGCTGATGTTCCGGTTCAACAACCCCGACGCGCTGCTCGTGCTGCTGCTCACCGCTGCCGCGGCCGCGCTGGTGCGATCGATCGAGGACGGCCGGCGACGCTGGATCGTGGCTGCCGGGGCCCTGATCGGATTCGGCTTCCTCACCAAGCAGTTGCAGGCGCTCGTCGTCGTGCCCGGGTTCGCCGTCGCCTACCTCGTCGCAGCTGCCGGCTCGATCGGCGCCCGCATCCGCCGTCTGCTGCTCGGCGCCGGGGCGATGGTCGTCGCGGCCGGATGGTGGATCGCGCTCGTGATGCTCTGGCCCGCCGGCTCCCGGCCGTACGTCGGAGGCTCGCAGACGAACAACATCCTCGACTTGACGCTGGGTTACAACGGCTTCGGCCGGATCACCGGGGACGAGTCCGGAAGCGTCGGTGGCGGTGGCGGCTGGGGCGCGACCGGTTGGACGCGCCTCGTCGACGGCGTCATCGGCGGCCAGATCTCGTGGTTGCTGCCCGCTGCGGTGCTGCTCACCCTCGGTGCGCTCTGGGCGCTGCGCCGGGCCCCGCGCAGTGACGGTCGTCGTGCCCTGCTGCTGGTCTTCGGAAGCTGGCTCGTCGTGACGTTCCTCGTGTTCAGCTTCATGCAGGGGATCTTCCACGAGTACTACACCGTCGCCCTGGCCCCGGCCGTCGCCGCGCTCGTCGGGGTCGGTGCCGCCGTGCTGTGGCACCACCGGGAGCACGTCGCCGGCGCAGGGCTGCTGGCCGGGACGACCGCGCTGACCGCGACCTGGTCGGCGATGCTCCTGTCCCGCAGCCCCGGATGGAACCCGTGGCTGGCGCCGCTCGTCGTGGTCGTCGGACTGACGGCTGCGGCCGGGCTGCTGGCTGCCCCGCTGGTCGCCCGTCGGGCGGGGACCGGACCGACGATCGCGAGAGCCGCGGCAGCTGGTGCGATCGTCGCCGCGCTCGCCGGTCCGGCCACCTGGTCGGTGGCGACTGCTGCGACCCCGCACACCGGCTCGATCGTCACGGCCGGCCCGGCCGTCGCCGGCGCCCGGTCCGGTCCGGGCGGCGGCGGTCCCGGCGGCGGTCTCCCGGGCGGCGTCCCGGGCGGCGGGCGTGGCGGCCAGGGCGGCTTCCCCGGCGGTCGGACTCCGACCGGGACCGGCGGTGGTCCGTTGAACGGCACCGGCGCCGCGCCGGCCAACGGCACGGGCGGCGCGATGCCGGGGGGCGGCGGCATGGGCGGTCTGCTCGGGGCGACAGCCCCCGCAGAGCAGGTCGTCGCGCTGCTCGAGGCCGACGCCGCCGACTACGACTGGGTCGCGGCGACCGTCGGCGCCAACAACGCCGCCGGCTACCAGTTGGCGACCGAGCTGCCGGTCATGGCCATCGGAGGGTTCAACGGGTCCGACCCGGCCCCGACGCTCGAGCAGTTCCAGGCCGACGTCGCCGCAGGCAGGATGCACTGGTTCATCGCCAGCGGCCTCGAGCAGGCGGGCAACGCGGGCGGGAGCGACGAGGCCCAGCGCATCGCCGAATGGGTGGCGGGGACCTACACGGCCCAGACCGTGGACGGCGTCACGCTCTACGACCTCACGCCGACCAGCTGACGCTGCTGCCCCCGCCGCCGGGGCCCCATCTGCCAGCATCGCTCGGTGGACGACCCGGCACGCGACGACGCCCGGCCGAGCACCACCACCGTCGCGTTCGTCGTCGGCGCGGCCGTCGTCGTGGCGCTCGTGCGATGGTGGGTGTCGCGAGCCCGCGCCGTGTTCCACATGAACCCCGACGAGCCCGGCCAGCTGGCGATCGCCAGGTTCGTCGGTGGTGGCACCAGGTGGAACATGTTCGACCACAGCACGTGGCGACCGGGTTACGCCACGCTGATCTCACCCATCGGGTGGTTCACCGACGACCCGGCATCGGCGTTCCACGCTGCGCTCGTCGTGAACGCACTGCTCGGCGGGTGCTCCGTCGTCCTGCTGTACCTGCTCGCCCGCCGGCTCACCGCGCTCGGCGCCGGCTGGAGCGTGATCGCGGCGCTCGCCGTGTCACTCGCGCCGGCGCTGCTCTTCACCACCGACTGGGTGTGGTCCGAGGCGCTCGTCCAGGTCGCGTTCCTGGCCTGCGTGCTCGTGGCCCTGCGCTTCGTCGAGCGGCCGTCGCTCCGCGCTGGTCTCGGCATGGGAGCCCTTGCCGCGGTGGGCTTCGCTGCTCACAGCCGGCTGCTGCCCCTGTCGGTCGTCGTCATCGGGCTCGGCGTCATCGCTGGTGTCCGGCGCTGGTTGCCGCCGACGCGGGCGATCGGCGTGGTCGTCTGGGTGGTGGCGCTCGACGCCGTCGTGTCGTGGTACTCGTCGTGGATCGTGTCGCGGGTGTGGGACGCCCCGCGCAGCACGAACACGGCCGGGAGCGTGCTCGGTCGTCTCGGCAAGGTGTCGGCGATCGGCGTGTCGACCGCCGGGCAGATCTGGTACCAGCTCGTCGCGACGGTTGGTCTGGCCGGCATCGGCGCCCTCGCCCTGGCCCGCTCGGCCCGTCGCCGCGACGCGACGACGGACGAGCCCGGGCGCCGTCCGACGGTCGGTGCGGCCCGGCTCGTGCTCGTGACCGCCGGCCTCACGATGGCGCTGTCGATCGTCTTCATGTCGGACCGTTGGCGGCCGGACCAACTCGTCTACGGGCGCTACAACGACCCGGCCTTCGCCCCGATCCTGCTCGCCGGAATCGGCGCGCTGGTGCTGGCCCGTCCGGCTCGGCTGCTGCGCGACGCGGCCGTCGTCGTCGGTGTCCTCGCCGTCACCGGCACCGTGCTGCGGATCCTGCGCGACGACGAGCTGCAGGCGTCGGGTGGTGTCCGGCCGATGGTGCTGGGCCTGATCGGGTACGTGCGCGAGGCCCCGGGCATCCGCGTCGTCGGGATCACGGTCACCGCGGCGCTGCTCGTCACCGGCATCGTCGCCATGTCGATCGTGGCGCGCGGTCGCGCCCGCGGCGCGCTCGTCCTCGTCGGCGTCTCGGTGCTCCTCGCCACCGGGTTCGTGCGGACCCGCGACGTCGTCGACCGAGGGACGAACGGGTGGGGCATCGCCGACGGCATGGCCAGCATCGCCGCGGTGCTGCCCGAGGACGTGGCGGTGCGCGAGAAGTTGGTGCCCCAGAGCGAGGACCCGTCCGCCAACTGGAGCCAGCAGCGGCTGCGGTCGATGCTCTACCAGTACTACCTGCCCCACAACGCCCTCTACCGCGACGGGGCCAGCGACCAGCCCGCGACGCCGTACGTGTTCGCCCCACTCGGCGATCCGGACCTGCTCGCCGCCGGTGCCGAGGTCGTGTGGCGCGATCCCGGGGTCTCGATCGGGCTCTGGAAGGAGCCCGCCCCGCCCTGAGCGATCTGGGCGCGCCGAGTCCTCCGCCCGCACCGGTATCCGGGCGCGCACAGTCCCGATATCGAGACCCTGCGCACCCAGATCGCCCGACGAGACGCTCCGCGCCCAGATATCGGTGCGGGGCGCCGTTTGCCGCCGGGCGTCGGCGGGTACCCGCACCTCTCGAGGAGGAGCCGGACCATGTCGAAGGCGTTGGCGCCGACACCGACCGCCACGCCGGCGTGGCGGTGGCCGCTCGAGCGGCGCGACGGCGTCGTGCTGGTCGCCTGGTTCGCCGTGCTGACGGCGCTCTGGGCGGGTGTCGGACTGCTGCTCACCGGTCCGCTCGGCGACTCCGCCGTGGTCCGCGCCGACGAGGACCTCTCGCAGTGGCTGGCCGACCACCGCACGCCATGGCTCGACGACGTCACATGGGTCGGGTCGATGCTCGCCGACACCGTCGTCAAGATCGTCGTGACCGCCGTCGTGGCCGTGGTCATGCTGGCGGTCTGGCGCAGCTGGCGGGAGCCCGTGGCCGTCGTCCTCGCGCTGGTCCTCGAAGCGACGACGTTCGTCGTCGTCACGGCCATCGTCCGCCGACCCCGGCCCGACGTCGTGCGGCTCGAAGGGTCGCCGATCGACAGCAGCTTCCCGTCGGGCCACACCGCCGCGGCTGCCGCGTACGGCGCCATCGTCGTCGTGGTGTGGTGGCGGACGGACCGCCGGTGGATCCGCGTGGCTTCGGCGGTCGCCGTCGTGTTGGTCGTGGTCTTCGTCGGTGCGTCACGGGCCTACCGGGGCATGCACCACGGCCTCGACGTCGTCGCCGGTGCCGCATTGGGTGCCGTCGCAGTCGCGGTCGTCGCCCGCCTGCTCTCCCGTCGCCCCACGGAGGAGCTTGCGGCGAGATGACGGTCACGCTCGTCGTCGTGGCTGTCGCGGTGCTCGCCGCGGTCGGCGCGTTCGCCGTGTCGGCATCGCGGGCGCTGGCCGTCGACCCGATCGATCCCGCGGTGCCGGAGCGGGCTGTCGCATCGTGGCTCGATCATCGTCCGAAGCTGGCCCGTTTCGTGCGCGAGCGCTTCGACCGCCAGACGCGAGGTGGCTTCCTGCTGACCGCGGCATTTGTCATCGTCGGTGCGGTCGGAGTCGTGGTCGGCGTGCTGCTCGACCTGATCGAACGATCGTCGACGCTGGCCGAGATCGACGATCGGGTGGCGCGCTGGGGGAGCGAGCACGCCACGACTGACGCGATCCACGTGCTCGACGTCGTCACCGACCTCGGCAGCACGGCAGTGATCACCGCCGCGCTCGCCACCGTCGCGGTCGCCGACTACCTGCGCCGGCGCAACACCGAGGTGTTCGTGTTCGTCGCCGTCGTCGGGGTCGGCCAGCTCATCTTGGTCAACGCGCTCAAGGTGATCGTCGACCGGGACCGACCCGCCGTCCTCCAACTGGTCGACGTGACGGGACCGTCGTTCCCTTCGGGTCACTCGACGGCGGCGGCCGCGGCGTGGGCGGCGGTCGCGCTGGTGCTGGGCCGCGGCCTGCCCCGGGTCGGGCGCGCCGTGCTCGCCGCGCTCGCCGCGCTGATCGCCGCCGCCGTCGCGGCCAGTCGCGCACTGCTCGGCGTGCACTGGGTGTCGGACGTCCTGGCCGGCCTGGCCGTCGGCTGGGGATGGTTCCTGCTGGTCGCCATCGCGTTCGGCGGACGGGCCCAGCGCCTCGGCGACCCGACGTCCGCCGAGCCGCAAGGGCTCAGCCCGCCGGTGCGCACACCGTGAGCGACAGGGGGCGGACCGCGAAGTCGAGCCAGGCCGTCTTCCCCTTGGCGCCCCCATCCAACTCGTAGCGGTGCGAGCCGTCCAGCTCCACCGTGATGGCGGCGGCCTGGCCCACGTGGGCGTGGGGCGGTGAGTCGCGACGCCGCCGGGTCGCCGCGGCGAACACGCGGGCCCACTCCTTCAGGCCCGTCGCGGTCACGACGGCGACATCGAGCAGTCCGTCGACGGGCGAGGCGTCGGGGAATGCCTGCAACCCTCCCCGCAGCCGGCCGAGGTTGCCGACCAGGACGCACGTGGCCGGCCCCTCGTAGAACGGCTTCCCGTCGAGGAGGAGCGATGCGCCGAACGGTTGGCGGCGGTGGGCGTCGCGGAACCCGGCCCGGGCGTATGCCAGCAGTCCGAAACGCTGCTTGTGGTCGTCGGCGTCGGCGATCATCGCGGCGTCGAAGCCCGTGCCGGCCATCACGTTGAACACCATGTCGTTGCAGACGCCGGTGTCGATCCGGCGGCGCGCGCCGTCGGCGACCAGGTCGATCACGTCGGCCGCTCGGGTCGGCAGCGCCAGCGCGCCGGCGAAGAGGTTCGCTGTGCCGACCGGGACGACGGCCAGCGCGACGGCGGTCCCGACGAGCGCCTCGCTGGCCGCCCGGACCGTGCCATCGCCGCCGCAGGCGACCACGACGTCGACGCCCTGCTCGACCGCGCGCGTCGCTGCCTTGCGGGCCTTCTTGGCCTTCGGCACCGTCGTCCACGAGGCGTCGATCCCGCGGGCTGCGAGGGCCGCGAGCAGGGCGCGGCGGGTGGCCGGCCGGAGCTTGTCGTCATGGGCGACGACTGCGACCGACGTCATGACGGGTCGGCGTACCCGTCGGGAGCGAGGATCGAAACGCGCCGCGATGAGTTCCGGGCCGGCCGGATGTCCACACGAACATGCCCCCCGGCGGCGAGGACCGGCACCTCTTCCTCGGTCGTCGCGTGCCGCCCTCGTTCGAGTGGCGGTCGGTCACCATCGATCCCGGTGGACGACGTGCGTACGACTGCGCTGAATGGCTCGACTCGATCGTCGCCGTCGAGCAGGGATCGGTGGAGCTGGAAGCAGTGGACGGCGAGCGCCACCGCTTCGCTCCGGGTGCCCTGATCTGGCTCGACGGGATCGACCTGCGGGCCATCCACAACCGTTCCGTCGTACCGGCGGTGCTCGTCGCCATCCGGCGGGGACGGCGCGGTGAGGCGGTCGGCCACGGCACGTAGCCGCGACCGGACGAGCCGACGCGGCGGTGGCGGCTGGCCCGGACGACCGCCAGGGCTACGCTCGTCGGTCGTGCGCGTGGGCATGTTGACCCGGGAGTTCCCCCCGTTCGTCTATGGCGGTGCTGGCGTCCACGTCGACTTCTTGACCCGCGAGCTGGGCCCGCTCGTCGATGTCGACGTCCACTGCCTCGGTGCACCCCGGGCGGGCGCCACGGCGCACGCCGAGGACGACGAGCGCCTGGCGGGAGCCAACCCGGTCCTGCGGATCTTCGACGCCGACCTCGAGATGGTCGCCGGGCTCGACGGTTGCGACATCGTCCACTCGCACACGTGGTACACGAGCCTCGCCGGTCACGTCGCCAAGCTGCTCTATGACGTCCCCCACGTCGTCACGTCGCACTCGCTGGAGCCGCAGCGGCCCTGGAAGGCCGAGCAGCTCGGCGGCGGATACCGGCTGTCGACCTGGGCCGAGCGGACGGCCTACGAGGGCGCCGACGCGATCATCGCCGTCAGCGCCGGTTCCAAGCTCGACGTGCTCGCGGCGTACCCGCAGCTCGACCCGCAGCGGATCCACGTCGTGCACAACGGCATCGATGTCGAGCTGTACCGGCAGGTCGATGCGACCGCCGTCGTCGATCGGTTGGGCATCGATCCGACGCGGCCGATGGTCGTGTTCGTCGGGAGGATCACCCGCCAGAAGGGGGTGCCCCACCTGTTGCGGGCCGCCCTCGACTTCGATCCGGTCGCCCAGGTCGTGTTGCTCGCCGGGGCCGCGGACACGCCGGAGCTGGCCGACGAGACGGCCGCGGCGGTGGGAAGGCTGCGAGCAGCCCGCGACGGGGTCGTCTGGATCACCGACATGGTGTCCCGTGACGACGTGATCGAGGTCCTCAGCCACGCGACGGTGTTCGTGTGCCCGTCGATCTACGAACCGCTCGGCATCGTCAACCTGGAAGCGATGGCGTGCTCCACCGCGGTCGTGGCCTCGGACGTCGGCGGCATCCCGGAAGTCGTCGTCGACGGCGAGACCGGCCGGCTCGTGCACTACGACGCGGCCGACCCGGCTGCGTTCGAGGCCGGGCTGGCGGCCGCCGTGAACGAGCTCGTCCGGGACCCGGCCCTGGCCGAGAAGATGGGTGTCGCCGGCCGGGCCCGCGCCGTCGCCGAGTTCGGCTGGGAGACCGCCGCCCGCCGCACGGTCGAGATCTACGAGTCGGCGTTGCGGTCGTCATGAGGCTGGCCACCGTTCGCATCGACGGGCACCTGCGGGCCGCTCGCATCGACGGGCCCGCCCCCGACGGGACGGCGATCCTCCTCGACGCCAGCGACGTCGGCGCGCTGCTCGCGGGCCCCGATTGGCGGGCGCGGGCGAGCGCGGCCGGGGGCGCGTCAGTGGCGACGGCCACGCTCGACTACGCGCCGCTCGTCCCGCAACCCGACAAGATCATCTGCGTCGGGCTGAACTACCGCTCGCACATCCTCGAGATGGGACGGGCCGTGCCCGAGTTCCCGACGGTGTTCGCCAAGTACCGCGGCGCGCTCATCGGCGCCCACGACGACATCGTGCTGCCGGCCGTGTCCGACATGGTCGATTGGGAGGCTGAGCTGACCGTCGTGATCGGCGCGCCGATCCGCCACGGTGACCGGGACGCCGCGGCGGCGGCGATCGCCGGCTACACGGTCCTCAACGACGTGTCGGCCCGCGACTGGCAGAGCCGGACGATCCAGTTCCTGCAGGGCAAGACGTTCGAGTCCTCGACGCCGGTCGGGCCCTGGTTGGTGACCGCGGACGAGCCCGGCGCGGCCCCTGGGCCCGACCAACGGATCGGCTGCACCGTCGACGGCGAGGTGATGCAGGATGCCAGCACCGGTGACCTGTTGTTCGACCCGGTGACGCTCGTCGCGTACCTCTCGCAGGTGATCACGTTGTTGCCCGGTGACCTCATCGCAACGGGCACCCCCGGCGGCGTCGGTTCCGGGCGCACGCCCCCTCGGTTCCTCGAAGACGGCCAGGAGGTCGTGACGACGATCTCGGGTCTCGGCGTGCTGCGCAACCGCTGCCGGCGCGAGGTGCGCCCGCACTGACGTGACCGGCGGGGGATCGCTCAGGTGCCCGCCGCGGCGCAGAGCGCGTCGTAGGCCGTGCGCAGGTGCTCGCGCAGGCCGGCGGGATCCTCGACGGCGGCCGGGTCGACGAAGAGGCCCATGCCGAGCTGCCCGTCGTAGGACATGACGGTCAGGTTGAACGCTGTTCCGGCAACGGGGCCGAAGGGGTGGTTGCCCTCGACGAGGGCGCCGGAGATGTAGAGCGGGACCGCCGAGCCACGCAGGTTGGACGTCGCGAAGTCCATCGCCGCCGCCCGTGATCGCGCCGTGCTGGTGACGAACGACGTCGGCAGCAGGTTGATGATCCCGGCCAGGCCCGACAGCAGTCCGCTGCCGGAGACGTTCGACCGGTTGGTCCGCATGCGGGCGCTGATCTCGGCGAAGCGGTCGACCGGATCCATCGGTCCGGCCGGGACCGCCAACCGCGACGGTGTGAAGGAGTTGCCGCCGACCGCCCGATCGGTGCGGGTGCTCACGACGAAGCTCGTGTTCAACGTCGTCAGCGGAACGCCCCGCTCGTCGTGGTACCCGACGGCCCCGTCGATGGCGCCGGTGACGAACCAGTCGTTCAACGAACCGCCGAGCACCTTCGCGGCCCCGAGCGCGCGGTCGAGTGGGAACGTCAGCAGCTCGAGGTGGCGGCGCCGCGAGCGCTGGCGCCACAGCGGCGACCCGCCGCCCTCGTCGTCGGACCCGGCGAGCTGCTCACGCACCAGCCTGACCGTGCGGACCGCCGACCCCGCGGTGTCGCGCGCCCGCAACGGGTCGGCGCTCCACATCGCGGCCTCGCCCATCGCGCGGCGGGCGATGCCGGCCTGGCGCCGGGCGACGTGGGTCACGGTGCCGGCGATCATCCCCGCGGTGGACGTCGATCCGGCCGCTTCGGCGTCGGCGGCCACCGCCTCGGCGATGATCGCGTCGAGCGGGACAGCCGGCGCGGTCGGCGCGTCGCGGATCGGCTGGAGGAACGATTCCGCCAACCGACCGGCACCGATGCCATCGGCGACGGCGTGGTGGATCTTCCACACGAGGGCACCACGACCGCCGACGAGCCCCTCGATCACGAAGAACATCCAGAGCGGACGGGTGCGGTCGTAGGGGTCCTGGTACACCGATGCCACGAGGTCGAGCAGCTGGCGCTCGTCGCCCGGGTGGGGCAGCGCCACCTGGCGGATGTGGTAGTCGAGGTCGAACTCCCGGTCGGCCCGCCACGATGGCGGCCGGAACCGTCCGACACCGGGGACGACGCGCTCGCGCAGCCGGGGGACGGCGGCGACCGTCGACGTGATCTGGGCCCGGAAGTGCTCGATGTGGAGCGGCTGATCGAGGAGGATCAGGGATCCCCCGCTGGGGTTGAGCCACGGGTCCTTCTCGATGTTCCACATGAGCGCCTCGGCGTCGGACATCCGTCGCTCGAAGCGCTGCTCGCGAGGTCGACGTTGATCGGCCATCTCGCCGGCCTCAGGTGTCGGTGCCGGGGCGGCGGGTCGACTCGTGGTTCGGGTCGCCCTTGTAGCCGGCGGGGAACGTCGCGAGCAGCTCCTCGTCGGTCGGGATGCGGCGCACCCGCGCCTCCGGCGGGAGCAGGTCGACGAGGGCGGCCATGATGCGCTTGGTGTCGGCGTCGAGGCTCCGGTGCTTCAGCTCGACCGGATCGCCGACCCGCACCAGCACCTCGGGACGGTCGGCGAGGTCGAGGTTGGGGAGCCGGCGGTTGCGCGGCCACACCTTCTCCGTGCCCCACAGACCGATCGGGATCACCGTCGCATGGGTCGCCTGGGCGAGTCGCGCCGCGCCCCAGCGGCCCTTCAGCTCGGGGTCGAAGAACGCGGGGCCGCGCGGGATCGTGCCCTCGGGTGCGAGCGCAACGGCCTCACCCGCCCGCAGAGCGCGGATCGCGTGCTCCAGCGGCTCGCTCGATCCTGACGCCCGGTTGACCCGGATCCCGCCCGCCATCTTGCCGAGGAACCCGACCACGGGGACGTCGAACACCTCCTTCTTGCCGAGGAAGCGGAACGGGCGACCGGTGCGGCCGAGGATGGTGCCGACCAGCGTCCCGTCGAGGTAGCTGCGGTGGTTGAACACCACGATGAGCGGCCCGCTCGTCGGGATCTTCTCGACGCCGGTGATGTCGAGCCGGGCCAGGTTGGCCAGCAGTGCCGGGCGTTGGATCGGGCGCAACCAGTCCTGCAGCTCGCGCCCGGCGATCTTCAGCACGCCGTCGGGCTTGTCGAAGTGGCGCAGTGGCCACCCCTTCAGCCGGGCCAGGGCGACCAATCGCAGGTCGGCGTTGACGGCGGTCGGGTGGCCGACGGCGTCGAGCAACGGCGCGTCGTAGAAGCTGTCGCTGTATGCGTACGACGAGCGCAGGTCGATGCTGTTGTCCTCGGCCCACGCCCGAACCGCTTCGAGCTTGCCTCGCCCCCAGACCAGCGGTCCGTCGATCTCGCCGGTGAACACGCCGTCCTCGGCCGCCCACCGCGTCGCAACCACGTCGTCGAAGCCCAGTCGTTCGGCGAACGGGCTGACGAGCGGGAACGGGCTCGTCGTCGCCATGACGAGACGCCGGCCGGCCTCGCGGTGCGCGTCGAGGACGCCTGGGACGAACGGCTGGACCTTGGCCATGAGGTCGTCGGCCGCAGCCGCGGCGGCACGGGCGACGGCCTCGACCGGCCACCCCGCCGTGGCGCGGGCCGCCAGGCGGGCGGTTGGTGCCGTGATCGCGGTCTCGCCGAGCATCCGGTACGTCGCCGCGATGACGTCGCCGCCGGGCAGCGATCGCTGGTGGATGCCAGCGGATGCCAGGTGCGAGGCGAAGGCGGGTGCCGACGGGCCTGCGATCAGCGTCCGATCGAGGTCGAAGATGGCAGCGGTCTGCGGACGTCGACGGTTCATGGTGGCCTCCCGGCCGGAGCGTAGATGACGTGTCGGCACCCCCCGGTCGCCGGGTACGTGCCACGATCATGACCGGACGGGGCCGACCGAGGAGCAACGGATGAGCGACGAGCTGGACGACTACGAGGCCGAGGTCGAGGCCGAGGACGAGATCGAGGACGCGCTGGACGACGAGGTCGAGCTGGCTGATGCCGACGAGATCGTCGACGTCGAGTCGGAACGTGACGAGACGCCGTTCGACGAGACCCGGCTGCAGTACTCGGGGGTCGAGGAGGGCGACGGCGACGTCGACGTCGAGGAGTACGCCGAGGCCGGCGCGCTGTTCGACGACCCCGAGAAGACCGTGTTGTTGGACGACGGTGCCGACGACCCCGACGGCAGCGGCGGCTGACGACGCAGCACAGGAACGTCGCCCGGAGGTGTCAGGTGCGGGGAACGAACTCGAACCCGTCCCAGCGCCAGTCCAAGGCACCGGTTGCGCCGGCGACCGTCGAGCTGATGCGACCCGACGATTCCGCGAGGCCCGGCACGAACGTCTGGATCCCGTCGGGGCCGAGGAACTGCATCCAGTCCCAGCCCGTGCCGGTGTTGTTCAGGACACCCCCGGATCCGTCCTCGAGGAGCATCACGAAATCCGGCGATCCGTCGCCCGTGACGTCGGTCGATCGCGCATCGCGGAGTGCCACAGGCGCTTCGATCGTCTCCAGCTCGGTCCACGTTGTGCCGTCCCACTCGTACAGGTGGCCGACGCCGGCGAGGTTCACGACGGCGTAGGTGCCGGCGAACTTGCGGGCCGGTCCGGCCACGCCGGCAGCGGCAAGGCTCTGACCGAGCTCGTCGAGCGAGGTCTCAGCGGCGTCGCCGACCGGAGGCGCGATCACAGGAGCGCTGGCCGGCGTGGCGCCGGGCACGGTCGCGGTCGTCGCGGGCTGACCGTTCGCGGCCCCCGGGTTCACCGTGAGGCCGCCGGTGCCGAGTCCGCCCGGCGTCAGCCCGTCGGTCCCGAGCCCGTCGGTCGACAGGCCGTCCGTTCCTCCCAGGTCGATGTCGATGTGCGGGATCGAGAAGTCCGGCACGGAGTCATCGGTGGCCCGGTCGTCCGTCGGATCAGGGGACCCGTCGGTGACCACCGGTGCGACCTCGGACGGTTCCAGCGCCGGGGACGCGGACAGGTCGGGAGAGGACGAACGGCTGGCGAAGAACAACGTGAACCCGGCGATCACGACCACGCACACCGCGCCGATGGCGATGGTGGGGACGACGCCGCGACGCGACTCGGCGTCGCGCATCGTCCAGTGTTGGTAGTTCATCGGGGGTGTCCGACCGGCGGTGTGACCTCGTGGCGTGCGACGTCTCACTGTACCGGCGGCCGGAGATCGCGGAGGCGACCTGCCAGGGCCGGCGGTCGCCTCGGCGGTCACGTGAGCAGCTGGTCCACCGGAGCGTGCTCGTCGGTCAACACCCGTGCGCCGGCCGTGAGCTCCCGGATGGTCGTCGGATCGGACGCGACGACGTTGCCCCCACCGCGAGCGGCGTCGAGTGCGGCGATCGCGGCGGCCGGCAGCGGCTCATCGCTGGCCACGACGATCGTGTTGCCCCCGGTGCTGCGATCGAACCGGCCGGGCGGACCGATGACGGCGACGTGTTCGAAGACGTCGCGCAGGGTCGCGACGTCGGCAAGGAGGAACGCCAGGGGCGGTTGGTCGATGATGTTCTGGGCGTACAGCCCGTCGTCGCGCAGGACGCGTCGGATGTCCCGCACGAAGTCGACCGTTGTGAGGTGCCACGGGACGGCCCGCCCGCCGAACGCGTCGCCGACCACCAGGTCCATCGAGTCGTCGGCGACGTCGCGCAACCCGATCCGGGCGTCACCCGTGACGACGCGCAGGTCATCGCTCAGCACCAGCCCGAGCTCGTCCTCGGCGACTCGCACGACGCCGGGATCGAGCTCGAGCACGACGTTGCGGGAGCCCGGTCGGGTCGCCGCGACGTAGCGCGGCAGGGTGAACCCCCCGCCGCCGAGATGCAGCGCGTCGATCGGTTCACCGGTGGGGCGGGCGGCGTCGACGACGTCGCCGAGGATCTCGGTGTAGGCGAAATCGAGGTACGTGGGATCGTCGAGGTCGACGTAGGCGTGACGCAGGTCGTCGAGGACCAGCGTTCGGCCGGACGGCCGGTCGGGGTCGACGCGCACGCTCGCGCAGAAGTACGCCGTCTCGACGTCGCACGGTCGTGGGGCGGCGACCGCGACGCCTGATGCCACGGCGGCGATCAGTGCCCCCGTCACCACGAACCGAACCGGACGGAGTCGTCCCAGGTACAGCCACAGGACGATGCCGAGGACGACGAGCACGGCACCGAGGGTGATGACGACCGGCGTCGTGGGGAACTCGGCGACGAGCACGAACCCGGTCGTGAACACGCCGACGAGCGATCCTGCGGTGCCGAGCGCCGACAGCCGGCCGACGACCCGTCCGGTCTGGTCGAGGTCGGCGAGTTGGATCTTGACGACGACCGGACTGGCGGCGCTCAACAGGGCGGACGGCGCGAAGAACGCAGTCGCCGCGAGGAACACGATCGTCGGCGGATCGGGCGGGCGGGCCTCCGGACCGAGCGCGCGGATGATCGGAATGGCGGCGATCGCCGCCGCCCCGCCGAGCGCCAGCGCTCCGGGGAGGAGGAGTCGCGGGTCGACGCGGTCGGCGAGCCGCCCGCCCGACCACGTGCCGACGGCGATCCCGGCGAGGACGACGCCGATGATCCCGGTGAACGTCTCGAGCGACACGCCGACGTAGGGCGCGAGCAGGCGTCCGGCGAGGATCTCGAGCACGAGCACGGCCCCCGAGGCGACGAACACGATGGCTCCGGCGAGTCGGCTGTCCATCGGCCGGACGGTACCGCCGGTCGCCGTCGGGCGTCCCCCCACGATCGCGGGTGGAGGCCGGCGGTCGAGGCGGCGGTCAGCGGCCGAGTGCAGCGGCGGCGCCGGCGCCGAGGGCCAGGCAGAGTGGTCCGAGCACCCGGCGGTCGAGGCGGCGGAACGCCGGCGACGCGCTGCCCGGCACCAGCACGTCGGTGCGTCCGGCGACGCCCGCACCACCTCGGACGGTCAGGGCGACCGCGACCCCTGCCGTCGTGAGGCGGGCGACGAGTCCACCGGACGTGGCCGAACGAGCGACACCCGCAGCTCCGGTGAAGAGCGCGCCGGCGACGGCGTAGCAGGCGGCTGGCGACGGCGTGGCCGGCCGGCCGACGACCGCGTCGTTCAGCTCCTCGCGCGACCCGTACGGGAACGTCGATCCGCGGCCCCATGCGACATGCACGACCCCGATCGTCGCCAGTGCCGCGGCCGTCGCGAGGCCGGCCGACGTCCTGACGGTCCTCGCGCGCACGAGGCGAGCGTACGCCGGGCCCGAATTCGGCCGCCGGACGGGCCGACCCGTCCTACGCTCGGCCGACATGCCACCGGGTGCGGCGGGGGCGGTGAGCGAGGGAGGCACGCTCGTGAGCACTGGGACCTTGATCGAACAGGACGTGCCGGCTCCGGCCGGTGAACACGGCGGTCGGCCGCGCAAGGTCGCCACCCCGTGGGCCGCCACCGGGAGCCACCCCCTTCCGATCGCGGCGTGGAGCGAGGGCACGCTGACCCGGGCCAACGAGATCGAGACGTTGGCCGACTGGGCGGTCGACGTCGATCAGTCGCTCGACCGCCCGGCCTGGACGCCGGCCGCGGCGCGCGCGTTCCGGCGGGCGATCGCCCGCCACCTCGCCGCCGCCCGGAAGGCCGCTGACCCCTGGTCCGTCGCCGAGCGCGGCGACCACGACATCATCGGTCGGGTCAGCTTCTGTCGGGACCGCCGGACCGGAGCGCGCATCGAGCGGGCCATCAGCAGCCTCGACGCGGCCGAGGCCGATCTGCTGCAGTTGGCGCCGGCCGAGTACGTCGTCGGGCAGCTGCCGAGCATCGTCAACCACGTCAGCCGGCACCTCCAACCGACCGATCCGCGGCGCATCGAGATCGACTGCATCGCCAAGCGGGTCGGCATCGCCGCGCTGGCCGTTCGCGCCGAGCACGGCGCCCGCCCCGGCGAGCGGGCGGCGATCGTGAACGCGGAGCGGGGCGTCATCGTCAGTGCCGTCCGTGGCGCCAGTTCGGCGGCCCTGCGGGAGCAGACGCGGGTGCGCAGCTTCCGCAACGTCGTCCTGGCCACCATGGCCGGCATGGTCCTGGTCGCCGTCGGTCTCGTCGTGCTCGGCGCCATCCAACCGACCGCCGTCCCGGTGTGCTTCGCGCCCGAGGAGGGCGATCAGGTCACCATCGTCTGCCCGACCCACCAATCAGGACCGCTCGTCCCGATCCGCGGCTCGCAGGTCTCGGCCACCGCGATCGACGACGCGATCGCGCGAACGGCTGGTCGAGCCGACATCGCGGTGGTGGCGGTCATCGGCGCCACCGCGGCCGCGGTCGCCGCCGCGGCGGCGATCCGTGGGATCCGAGGGTCGTCAGAGCCGTACGGGGTGCCGATCGCGCTCGCCGTGCTGAAGCTCCCGACCGGTGCCGTGACGGCGATCCTCGGACTCGTCCTCATGCGGGGCGGGTTCGTCCCCGGCCTCAGTGCGCTCGACACATCGGGCCAGATCCTCGCCTGGGCGGCCATCTTCGGATACGCCCAGCAACTGTTCACACGGCTCGTCGACCAGCAGGCGCACGCCGTGCTCGACGGCGTGCGCAGTGGTGACAAGGGCACGGACGCCCGCCACAGCGCCTGAACCCGATGTCAGCGCGACCGCGTCGGGATCGTGCGGGCACCGATCACGATCACCGCGGCGGCGCCGGCGCCGGAGATCGCGGCGGTCGCCCACATGTCGCGTGAGGCCCCGAGCTCGAGCGCGAAGAACTCTCGCAACTGGGGCACGGCGAGGACGAGCACGAAGCCCGCCACCATCGCACCCACCAGACCGACCTTCCAGGGGACGAGCGGTCGGGCGACGGCGACGAGCGCGCCGAGTCCGACGATGAACAGCGCGATGGTGGCCGTCGTGCGGTCGCGGGCGAGGTCGGAGGATGTGTCGATCCGGGCGGCCAGGTAGCTGCCGAACGAGCACGTTGCTGCGATGACCCCCGCGGGGATGGAGAAGCGCAGGACCCGACCGACCATGTTCGGGGCCACGAGATCGCGGTTCGGGGCGAGCGCGAGGACGAACGCCGGCATGCCGATCGTCAGCGCGGTGACGAGCGTGAGGTGGCGGGGGAGGAACGGGAACGGGAGCCGGGCGATCCCGACGGCAACGGCCATCAGCGCGCCGTAGACGGTCTTCGTCAGGAAGAGCTTGGCGACCCGCTCGATGTTGCCGATCACCTTGCGGCCCTCGGCGACGACCTTGGGCAGCACGGCGAACTCGTTGTCGAGCAGGACGAGCTGGGCGACCGAGCGCGTCGCGTCGGACCCCGAGCCCATCGCGACGCCGATGTCGGCGTCCTTGAGGGCGAGGACGTCGTTGACCCCGTCGCCGGTCATCGCGACCGTGCGCCCTTCGGACTGGAGGGCGCCGACCATCTCCCGCTTCTGCTGCGGCGACACGCGGCCGAACACCGAGTTCGACACGATGGTCGCGGTGAAGTCGGGGGACGGGTCGGGCAGGTCGCGGGCGTCGATCGGGTGGTCGGCCTGGTCGAGGCCGAGCCGGCGGGCGATCGCCCCGACCGTACGGGGATCGTCGCCCGAGATGACCTTGACCGTGACGCCCTGCTCCCGGAAGTACGCGAGCGTCGACGCACTGTCGGGCCGTATCGCTTGGGCCAGGACGACGAGCGCGGTCGCGTCGACCGGCTTCGGACCGCCCGGCGCGTCGACCGGTCCTGCGCCGCGTCCCAGCAGCAACACCCGCAGGCCCTCGTCGGCCCGCTGCCCGGCTTCGGCGAGCGTCCGCGCCGCGTCGTCGTCGCCGTCGTCGACGAGCATCTCGGGCGCTCCGAGCACCCAGTTCCCGTCGTCACCGAACGACACGCCGCTCCACTTGCGGGCCGACGAGAACGCCGCCGTCGCCGTCACCGTCCAGCCGGGCGCGTCGGCGTACGCGGCGCCGATCGCCTTCATCGACGTGTTCGGCTCGCGGTCGGCGGCGGCGAGCGCGGCGAGCGCCGGGGTGGCGTCGGCGGCGGTGTGATCGCCGAGCGGGACCAGTTCGACGACGTCCATGCGGTCCTCGGTCAACGTGCCGGTCTTGTCGGCGCAGACGACGTCGACCCGCGCCAGGCCCTCGACCGCAGCGAGCTCCTGCACGAGGCAGCCCTGGCGTCCCAGTTGCACGACGCCGACCGCGAACGCCACGCTCGTCAGCAGCACGAGGCCCTCCGGGATCATCGCGATGATGCCGGCGACGGTGCCGCTGATCGCGTCGGCGGTCGACTCGCTGTCGAGGAGCTGGGTGATGGCGAGCAACGTCGCGATCGGGATGATGGCCCACGTGACGAGCCTGAGCACGCGGTTGATGTCCTCGCGGACCTGGGACCTCACGAGCGTGAACGTGCTGGCCTGACGGGCGAGCGTCGCCGCGTACGCATCCTCACCGACCGCCGTGACCCGGAAGGCGCCGTTCCCGGCGACGGCGAAGCTGCCTGACATGACCGGGTCGCCGGGCTGCTTGGCCACCGGGTCGGACTCACCGGTCAACAGTGATTCGTCGACCTCCAGCGCCTCGGCCTCGATCACCGTCCCGTCGACGACCAGCTGGGTGCCGCTGGACAGCGCGACGACGTCGTCGAGCACGACGCCCTCGGGTTCGATCTCCTGGCGTCGCCCGTCGCGCACGACGGCGACGCGAGGTCGTCCGACGAGCGCCAGCTCGTCGAGGGACTTCTTGGCCCGCAGCTCCTGCACGATGCCGATCGCGGTGTTGGCCACGGCGACGAGCCCGAACAACGCGTCCTGGATCGGCCCGACGATCAGCATGATCACGAACAGCGACCCGACGATCAGGTTGAAGAACGTGAAGACGTTGGCCCGCACGATGTCCGCGGCGGTGCGGCTCGAGCCCCGAGCGACCGTGTTGACCTGCCCGCGGGCCGTGCGTTCGGCCACCTCGGCCGCGGTCAGACCCTGGGCGACGGGGGCGACACCCGCGGGGGTGTCGGTGCCGGTCACCCGACGACGTTACCCGTGCCCCGTCACCAGGACCCGGAGCTGCCTCCGCCGCCTCCGCCACCGACGCTGCCGCCCGAGAAGCCGCCTCCGCCGCCCCCGCCCCAGCTCCCGCCACCGCCCGTGCTCGCGGGCGCCGTGTGGCCGGACGCGAAGACCGGGCCCATGCTCCACACGACGAGCGGTCCCGTGGTGAGCTCGGCGGGCGGGATGCTGGATGCTTCCATCGCCCGCTCCCACGTGGAGGCCGCACCGAGCGCGACGGCCCACGCCGAGTACTCGCGCACCAGACCGTTCTTCCAGGCCCACTCGACGTGGCGACCCTCGCTGGCATCCAGGAACCTGCGGAACGACTCGGTGCGCAGAGCGAGGGCACTGCCGACCGCGCTGCGCGCCGGCAGCAGCGACCGGTACATCGCATACGCCGCAAGGGCCGGCACGACGAGGCCGAACAGGAGGGCCCCGATCGGGCCGGCGAAGACCCCGAGCGCGGCGCTGGCGAGCGAACCGGCGCCGATGACGAACCAGACGACGATCACGATCAGGAACGGGAAGGACATCGCGGCCGAGAAGCCACCGCCGACCGGGGGCAGGCGCTTCCAGAACCGGGACGACACGATCGAGCGCTGCTGCTCGGCCCGCACGGCTCGCCACGCCGTGGCGAACGCCTTGTCGTAGCCGTCGAGGGTGATCGACGGCGCCCCGGCGAACATCGGCCCGAGGATCGCCGCGTCCTGGGGAGACGCCGTCTCGAACTTCGGCCCGGGTGCGATCACGACGTGCCCGTCGAGCTTCTGGATCGTCAGCACGTCGGTGGCCGCGTGCCCGGAGAACCACGCGCTGACCGTGTCCTCGTCGATGCGCTCGTTCACGAGGACCGCGCCCTGCCAGGGGGCGATGCCCGTGGGCGGGACGAACTCGGTGGTCGCCAGCGCGCCCATCTGATCGTCGGGCACGAACCGGACCGGTGCCGGCGGAGCGCCGGGTGGCGGGAGGGGGCCGGTGGATCCGTACGCGGCGTCGGCCGCGCCACCGGCGAACACCTCGTTGCGACCGCGGCGGCGGGCGAACAGGTACACCCCGCCGGCGCTGAGCGCACCGATCGGGACCATCGCCGCGGCGAGAGCCAGCGAGCGGTCGGTCCGGCGCTCGGGCAACGGCGGCTCGTCGATCTCGATGGCATCGGTGCGTCCGGTGATCGTCCCGCCGATGGTCACGCCCGAGTGGGCCTCGAGCGGGTCGATCTCGGCCGTGTACGTCGCGCCGTCGCGCCCGAGCGTGCACCCGCCCGTGGCATCGTCGGCGCCGACGTTGCACAGCGGGTCGTCGAGGTCGAGCCCGGTGACCACGATCTCGAGGTGGTCGGTGTCGAAGTCCTCCTCGTTGTCGATGAGGTCGAGGGCCAGCTGCCCGGTGGTCAGCTGGGCGTCGGGCAGCGTGTAGGTGAGGACGTACCGGTGTTGCCCGGACACCGTGGTGTCGGGATCGCCCACCCGGATGCGGGTCCGCGTGGAGTCGTCCGGATCCGGCTCCACCGTGACGTCGGCGGGCGCGTCCGGCGAGCTGGCCTCCACGGCGACGGGCACGCCGAAGTCGTTCGGGATCAGCCGCTCATAGCCGCGACGGTCGTTGCGCCCGAAGTCCTCGTCGACGACCTCGCGGATGCGTACACCGTTCTCGCCGTCGGGCGTGACGACGATCTGCTTGTTCTCGATGTGCTCCGTGCGGTTGCTGCCGATCAGCCCGGTGAGCGCGAGCGCGCTGCCGCCGAGCACGGCGACCGCCACGACACCGTGGCGCCACCCGGCGAGTGAGCCCAGTCCGGCCATGGCAGGAGTCTGCCGGAGCGGCGGCGGGATGCGGCAGCGGCGGCGTCGACTGCGTCGAGGGACGCCGGCTGACCGGTCGTCACGCGATGCGTCCGTGGCGGTGGCGGGTCCGTGAGATGGCCTGCTCGCGCAGCCAGCACGGCAGCTCCACGCGGCCGTCACCGGTGATCGCCGTGGTGTCGACGGCGACGCCGGCGACGTGGCAGGCGCTGAGCACGGCGTCGGTGGCATCGGCCAGGAGGCGCAACCGATCCACGCCGGCGCCGGCGATGCGCGCCGCGAGCGCGTCGTCGTCCTCGATCACATCCCCACATCCACCGGGAGGTGACGACACGGACATCGGCACACCGGCGACGGCGGCGGCGGCGCGCAGGACGTCCGCGCTGTCCGGCCTCGCCGCGGCGTCCATGCGGACGATGACCCCGGCGAGGGGCCGGTACCGCAGCACGTTGGCCTCGCTGCGCAGACCGCTGCGGTCGATCTCGGCGCCGAAGGAATCCGCCCACCATCGCCGATAGGAGGCGGCCGCGGCGTCGACGGTCGGCGCCGCCGTGGCGCGGAACGTCGCGAAGCGGGCGACGTCGCCGGGCCCCCCGGTCTTCGCGCCCCGACCGACCGACGAGCGCTTCCAACCCCCGAACGGCTGGCGTCGGACGATCGCACCCGTGGTGTGGCGGTTGACGTACGCGTTGCCGACCTCGACGCGCTCCAGCCAGTGGGCGATCTCCTGCTCGTCGAGGCTGTGCAGCCCGCCGGTGAGGCCGTAGTCGACCGCGTTCTGCAGCTCGATCGCGTGATCGAGGTCGTCGGCCCGCATCACGCCGAGGACGGGACCGAAGCACTCCGTGCGATGGAACCACGAACCGGGTTGCACGCCCACCCGGACACCCGGTGACCACAGCGTGCCCGTACCGTCGAGCGGGCGTGGCTCGACGAGCCAGCGCTCATCGCCGTCGAGCTGGGCGAGCGCGCGGGCCAACGGTCCGGACGGCGGCGCGATCAGCGGACCGACCATCGTCGCCAGGTCGGTCGGGGGTCCGACCCGCAGGCTGCGCACGGCATCGGCCAGCCGCTCGTGGAAGCCCGCATCGTCGAAGAGGGGCGCTTCGACGATCGCCAGGCTGGCCGCCGAGCACTTCTGCCCCGCGTGCCCGAAGGCCGATCGCACGAGATCGCGCAGTGCCAGGTCCACGTCGGCCGTCTGGGTGATGACGAGCGCGTTCTTGCCGCTGGTCTCGGCCAGGAGGTGCAGCGCCGGCTTCCAGTCGAGGAAGAGGCGAGCGGTGTCGTAGGAGCCGGTGAGCACGACGCGGTCGACGCCGGGGTGGGTGACGAGGTGCCGGCCGGTGTCGTCGTCCGGGCACCGCACCAGCTGCACGACTTCCTCCGGGATGCCGGCTTCGTGGAGCTGGCGGACGATCTCGACGCCGGTCGCCACGACCTCGGGCGCCGGCTTCACCAGGACGGCGTTGCCGGATGCCAGCGCGGCGACGACCCCGTTGACGGGGATCGCCGTCGGGAAGTTCCATGGCCCGGCGACGAGGACGACCCCGACCGGATCCGCCGCGACGCCGTCGGCGGCGAGCTCGTCGAGCGTCCGGGTGCTGGCCGCTGCCCAGTTCACGAAATCGATCGCTTCGGACACCTCGGGGTCGCCCTCGCGCACCGTCTTCGCCGCGTCCCGGGCCATCACGGCGAGCGTCCGGCCGCGATCGGCGGCCATCACCTCGGCGACGCGGGCCAGCGCGCTCCGCCGCTCGGCCGTCGACGTCGCTCGCCACCGCTCGGCGCCGCGGCGCGCCCGCCCGACGATGGCGTCGATCCCCGAGGTCGTCGTGGTGAGCTCGGGGACTGGCGCCGGACGGTCGTCGCGCAGGTGCGCCGCGACCCAAGACCGGTTGGCGGCCTGCGTGAAGTCCGTGTCGGGCTCGTTGACGAACGGCGCGTCCGGATCGAACCGTCGGCGCTCGGTCGAGCGGTCCTGGTCGCGGCGGGGCGCGCCACTGGCCGTCGAACGGGCGTCGACGGCCGCCTCGAAGCGCGCTCGCTCGGCGTGCCAGACCGGTGAGCCGGGCGTGATCGTGAACAGGGAGCGCAGGAAGTTCTCGGGCCCGGCGTTCTCGTCGAGGCGTCGGGAGAGGTAGGCGATGCTCGCCGCGAAGTCCTCGTCGGTGACGACCGGCGTGTACAGCAGCAGGCCCCCTGCTTCGACGAGCGTCGCCCGGGACTGCGGCGGGGCCATGCCCTCCAGCATCTCGATGCCCACGACGGCCCGCAGCCCGAGCTCCTGGCGTCGATCGAGCGCCCACGCGACGTCGAACAGGTTGTGGCTGGCGACGCCGACGTGGAGGCCACCGCGGGTCGCCGCACCGAGCAAGCGGTCGAGGAGGGCCTTGTAGCTGGCGTCGACCTCGGCCTTGGTCGCGTATGGAGCGGACACCCAGCCGCCGAGCTCGGCGTCGACCGCTTCCATGGCCAGGTTGGCGCCCTTCACGAGGCGCACCTTCACCGGCGCTCCGCCCGTCCGGTGACGCTCGGCGACCCACTCGAGCAGGTCGTCGAGCACCCCGTGGGAGTCGGGGAGGTAGGCCTGCAGCACGATCCCGGCCGGGAGGCTGAGGTACCGCGGCTCGTCGAGCAGCCGCCGGAACGCGGCGACGGTGAGGTGGAGGTCGCGGTACTCCTCCATGTCGAGGTTGACGAACACCGCGGGTCGCTCGGTCACGGCGACGTCGTAGACGGTGCGCAGGCGGTCGACGATGCGGTCGACCTCGTGGTCGAACGCGAGCACGTCCAGGTTGGCGCACAGCGCGGAGATCTTCACCGACACGTACTCGACGTCTGCCCGGCGCATCCGGGCGCACAACGCCTCGAGGCGCGCCGCCGCCTCGTCGTCGCCCAGGATCGCTTCGCCGAGCAGGTTGACGTTCATCGCGAAGCCCGCCGCCGAACGCGATGCCTGGTGCCGGGCGAACGCGGGGTCGCCCGCCGGGATGATCACGCCACGCGTCTCAGCCCTGATGCGCCGGTGCACGACCGCCGCGACGGGGCGGGCGGCGAGCGTCGAGCCGATCGCGGCCAGGTGCATCCCGACCCGGTCGGGCAGCGGCAGCGACCGCGGGAGCCCGCCGGCGACGAGCTCGCGCAGTTGGCGCATCGAGCGCGTCGGGTCGGGGGTCCGCAGCACCTCGTCGGTGAGCGCGAACAGCAGGGCCCGACCGGCCGCGTCGGCGAGCAGGCGCCCGAGCCGGTGCGCCCGACGGCGCTCCCGGCGCGTCGTCGTACGGTCGGCGGCCACGAGCAACCGCTCCGCTCGGGACACGGCTCGGTCGATGTGCGGGTCCGGCCTCACCGTGCCCATTGAACCGCAGCCCGCGGGCGGTGGCATGACCGCTTGTCCCCGTGGCCACGCCACCGCCCGTCTCCCGCTGCTGTGAACGAGATCCGCCGGCGACCGGTCTGATACGGCGATCGTGAAAGGATCCGCCCCCTCCGTGTTCTGGGCGGTCTCCGTGACAGCATCCGTCACTCCGCCCGCCCAGTTCGACCGGTTGGCCGGGATCGACGCGTCGGCGAGCGCGTGGTACACCGCACGCCGTGCTGTGCGTGATCGGTGACCTCGTCGAGGACGTCGTCGTCCGGCTGCCGTCGGCGCCGGCGCGAGGCACCGACACGCCGGCCGTCGTCGGCAGGTCGCGGGGCGGCAGTGCCGGCAACGTCTCGGCAGCTGCGGCAGCCGCCGGTGCCGCGGTGCGCTTCGTCGGTCGGGTCGGCGAGGATGCCATCGGCGCCGCACTGGTCGACTCGTTGCGCGGCGAGGGGGTGGACGTCTGCGTCCAGCGCGCCGGGAGGACCGGGACGATCGTCGTGCTCGTCGAGCCGGGCGGCGAGCGCACGATGCTGCCCGATCGGGGCGCGGCAGGGGAGCTCGGGCCGGTGGATCCGTCGTGGCTCGCCGGCGTGTCGTGGCTGCACGTCCCGGCGTACTCGTTGTGCACCGAGCCGATCGGCTCGTCGACGTTGGGTGCCGTCCAGCGCGTGCGCTCCAGCGGCGGACAGGTGAGCATCGACGTGTCGTCGGTCGCCGTCGTCGCGGCGTTCGGGGTCGCCCGTTTCGCCCGGCTCATCGGGGCGATCGAGCCGGCGATCGTGTTCGCCAACGCCGAGGAGGCCGAGCTCGTCGCCGGGCTCGACGTGCCGCTGCTCGTCGTCAAGGACGGCGGCCGCCCGGTCCGCCTGCACCGCGCCGGTGCGGTCGCCACCGTGGCCGTCCCACCGGTCGAGCCCCTGCTCGACACGCCGGGCGCCGGGGACGCGGTTGCCGGCGGCTTCCTGGCCGCGACGCTGGCCG
>JBEVOM010000263.1:0-6572 GCA_040507575.1 Ilumatobacteraceae bacterium | reverse complement strand
AACCCAACTCCCAGGTGGTGCGCGGCCGTTGGTGGCCTGCGCCACCGATCGGCCAGACTTGGGCGATCGAGGCGACGAGGGTCGATCAGTGGTTGTGGGCGGTGCGCCTGTACAAGACCCGGTCATCGGCGGCGGCGGCGTGCAAGGGCGGCCACGTCACGGTGAACGGCAACGCCGCCAAGCCGGCGAGCGCCGTGCGCATCGGCGACCGGGTCGCGGCCCGCGTCGCCGACCGCCAGCGGATCGTCGAGGTCGTGCGGCTGATCGACAAACGGGTGGCGGCACCGATCGCCGCTGAGTGCGTCGTCGACCACAGTCCCCCGGCGCCGCCCCGGGAGCACACGCCGGCCCCGCTCTTCCGCCGCGACCCGGGCACCGGCCGCCCGACGAAGAAGGACCGTCGCAGCCTGGACCGGTTCCGCGAGCGCGGTCGGCGATGACCGATGGCCCTCGCGCCCGCGAGTTCCGGGCCGAGCTGGTGGCCATGGCGACGGACGAGCAGCGCCGGAAGTACGAGCGCTTCTTCCCCGGCGACGACACGCTGATCGGCGTCCGGATGGGCGATGTCTTCGGCCTGGCGACCCGGTCGCGGGCCATGCCGGTCGCCGAGATCGAGGTGCTGCTCGAGGACCCCGTCCACGAGGTGCGCGCCGGAGCCTGCTCGATCATGGGCAAGGCGGCGACCCACCGCACGGTCGCCCCGGCGCGCCACGGCGAGCTGTACGACCTGTACCTGCGACGTCACGATCGCATCGACACGTGGGACCTCGTCGACCTCGCCGCCCACCAGGTCGTCGGCAGCTGGCTGATCGACAAGCCCCGCGACCCGCTCGACCGCCTCGCCGTCTCCGGGTTCTGGCCCGAACGGCGCACGGCCATCGTCGCCACGGCCGCGTTCCTGCGGCGGGGCGAGACGGCCGACACGATGCGCCTGGCGTCGACGCTGGCCGGCGACGACCACCCGCTCGTGCAGAAGGGCACCGGGTGGATGCTCCGCTACGCCGGCGACGTCGACCGGGCCGTGCTCGTCGCCTTCCTCGACCGGCACGCACGGTCGATGGGCCGGGTGGCCGTCCGCGGCGCGGTCGAGAAGCTCGACCCGCCCGACCGACGGCGCTACATCGCGGAATCGCGCTGACCACAGGCCCGGCCGGGCGGGACCAGCGGCGCCGCCGCGTCCGGCCCGCCGAGCTCGGTCGGGACGTCGTGGCGGCGCTCGCCGATGGTGCCACGGACTACGAGGCGCTGGACTCGGCCGGCGCGCTCGGCGGGGTGGCCTCGCTCGGTGCCGCCCCGTCAGCGGGCGAACCGCCGCCGCCCCGGCCACCGCCTGGGCCACCGCCTCGGCCTTCCCCGCCGACACCGTCGCAGCCGGCCTGCGTCGCCGATCCACGGGCGTCTGGCGCGGCCGGTGCCTCACCCGTGGCCGTCGTGTCGTCGGTGGTCGCGGTGTCGTCGGTCGCCGGCGTCGTCACCGTGGTCGACGTGCCGCCTTCGTCGGACTGGGCGGCCGCGATGCCGGCACCGCCCACGCCGACCGCGGCCATGGTGGCGATCGCCGCCACGGCCAAGTTCTTGCGTTGCATGACGTGGTCCTCTCGGAGGTTTCGGGTTCCACCCCGATGGAACGCGCCCGACCTCACAGAAGGCCGGCAACCACCTGCGAACGTGCCGACATCCGCGACTGCACTCGCCGGTCCGCGTTGACCGCAGCCGTGCTCGACGTGCTCGGGAGTTGAGCACCGACACTGCGAACTGGGCGGCCTCCGTGACGGATGCTGTCACCCAGACCGCCCAGAACGGCGATCGCGTCGACGTGATCAGCTGTCGTCGAGGTGGGCCAGCAGCTCGTCGAGGTCCGACTTGTGGTTCTTCCACGCCGGTGTCCGCTTCTCCATGAACGACTCGACGCCTTCGGTGGCGTCGGGCTGCTTGCCGGACCACTGGAACGCCGCCCACTCGCGTTCGTGGGCCGGCGCCAACGAAGGCTGCTCGAGCAACTCGTAGGTCAACCGCTTCATCGTCGCCACCGACAGCGGTGACGTGTTCGTCGCGATGTCCACGGCCAACGCCATCGCCGCCGGCACGACCTCGTCGCGCGGCACGGCGCGCGACACCAGCCCGTAGCGCTCGGCGTCGGCGCCGCTGATGATGTTGCCGGTCAAGAGCAGCTCGAGCGCCCGCGACATGCCGATCAGGCGGGGCAACCACCAGTGGGCGTCACCGTCGGCGATGATCCCGCGACGAGCGAAGACGAACCCGAGCTTGGCGTCGTCAGCGGCGATGCGGATGTCGCATTCGATGGCCAACGCCATGCCGGCGCCGACGGAGGCCCCGTTGATGGCGGCGATGGTCGGTGTCCGCATCGCCCGGTACGACGAGTGGCTCTCGCCGTCGTCGGGCCAGTCGTCCTGCTCGGCCCACGTCGCGCCCTTGCCCGACAGGTCGGTGCCGGCGCAGAACATCCGACCCTCGCCGGTGATCACGATCGCCCGCACGGCCTCGTCGGCGTCGAGGGCGTGGACGGCGTGCGCCAACTCGGCGCTCATCTGGAGCGACAGGGCGTTGCCGACCTCGGGACGGTTGAGCGTCACGAGCGCGACCGGCCCCCGGTGTTCGATCTTGACGAGGCGGTACTCGACGGATGGCATGGGTGTTCCCTTCGTGTGCGGAGCGCTGTCGTTCGAGGCGGCTCAGGCCGCGCCGTGGACGGCCTGGATGACGGCCGCGATGACATCCTCGGAGAGCCCGGCGTTCGGGACCGAGACGCGGTCGGCGATCCCGGCCCAGCGCTCGACGTAGGCGGCGGGGAGGTCGGCGGGCTCGGCGACGATGGCGAACGCGTCGAGCACCTCGTCGTCGATCCGCGATCCGAGCTGGTCCCACTCGCCCCGCTTGGTCATCGCCGTGAGCTCGACGCCGAGATCGCCCCAGCCGTGCAGCTCGAGCACCGGCCGGTAGCTCGGCGTCGATGCATAGAACCCGATCTGGCTCCGGACCCGTTCCACGTCGGCGGCACGCGATGCCTCGTCCGTGCCGCACACCACGAACGGCGACGCCCGGATCTCGAAGTCGTCGAGCGTGCGCCCGACCTTCTCACGGGCGGCCCTGAGCGCCGGGAGCGTGACCTCCTCGGCGTAGCGCCGCGTCGTGAACCCGTGCAACAAGATCCCGTCGCCGACCTCCGCTGCGACCTCGGTCATGCGGGTGCCGACAGCAGCCAACAGCACCTTCGGTGGCCCGGCCGGGATCGGCCCGGGATCGAACATCGGCGTCATCAGCGTGTGCTGGTAGAAGCGCCCCTCGACCGACAGCGGTGCCGTGTTCTGCCAGCTGTCCCAGATCGCCCGCAGCGCGACGACGAACTCGCGCATGCGGGCGGCCGGTTCCGACCACGGCATCCCGAAGCGGCGGGTGATGTGCGGCTTGATCTGCGAGCCGAGACCAAGCGCCAGGCGTCCGCCGGTCCACGCGTGGAGGTCCCACGACACCGTGGCCATCGTCATCGGGGTCCTGGCGAAGGCGACGGCGATCGACGTCATCAGCTGCACCCGCCGCGTGTGGGGCGCGGCGATTGCCAGCGGCAGGAACGGATCGTGGGCAACCTCGGCACTACAGATCGAGTCGAAGCCCAGCTCCTCGGCCCACGGCCCGAACGTGGCCAGCTGGTGCCAATCGGCCGGGCAGCCGGTATCGACGGTGGTGCTCATGGTGTCGTCTCCTCGAGGTGGCTCGCTCGGGCGGCCAGCCGTCCCGATCGGCCCCGCACGTCACCGCAACCGTACGATGCCGCCGGGTCGTCAGGAGACACGAGAGGCGTCACGAGAGGGGATCGTCGATGGGAACGCTGGACGGACGGGTCGCCGTGGTCACGGGGGCCAGTCGGGGGCTGGGCAAGGCGATCGCCAAGGGCCTCGCGGCCGAAGGAGCGGCCGTCGCCGTCGTCGCCCGGACCGAGCAGGTCTGGGACGACCGGCTGCCGGGAACGATCGGCGAGACGGTGGCCGAGATCGAGGCCGCAGGCGGCACCGCGTTCGCCATCCGTGCCGACCTGCTCGACCGTGCCGACCGGGTTCGCCTCGTCGACGAGGCGCGCGCCGCGCTCGGGCCGATCACGCTGCTCGTCAACAACGCCGCGTTCACGGCACCCGGTCGGCCGCCGGCCCCGGGATCGGGTGCCCGCCCGCCGAAGCCACCGGGAACGCCACCCGCGGTACCGACGACGTCGCCCCCGAAGGCGAACTGGCCGACGTTCCTGAGCACCCCGCTCGGTGCCTACGAGCGGCACTTCACCATCGGGCCGCTCGCCGCGTACGAGCTGATGCAGATGGTCGTGCCCGACATGGTCGATGCCGGCTACGGCGCGATCGTCAACATCACGTCTGGGGCATCGCGCATGCCGGGAGACGGCCCGTTCCCCGACCGCAGCAGCGGGGTCCTGGCCGGGTACGGCGGTTCCAAGGCGGCGCTCGAGCACCTCACCCGGTGCGCCGCATACGACCTCGTCGACGCCGGCATCGCCGTCAACGCGCTGTCACCGTCGAAGGCCATCCTGACCCCCGGCGTGCAGTACTACTCGAAGGTCTTCGAGGACGTCGGCAGCGACGAGGACTTCGCCGCGGCGGTCGTCGTGCTGGCCAACGCCGACCCCGACGTGATCACCGGCAAGGTGGTGGGCCACCTCGACGTGCTCGACGGCAGCTTCCGCCCCTACGTCTACTGATCGACGCGCTCACCGGGCTCGCTCCACTTCCGCACCTCGCGCATCGCCTCACCGAGCGATCGGCCGAGCTGCGGGAGGCGACTCGACCCGAAGACGAGCAGGACGACGACCAGCACCACGACCAGCTCGCCGGGTCCGATGTCCACTCGACCAGCGTGCGCATCGCCAGGTGAGCGCCGGGTGAACGTGCGGGACTAGACCGTGGGGAACATCGTCTGACGTCGCGCCGGGTGCAGCGCGAGCAGGCGACGGGCCCGTACGAGATCGACCGATCGGCGCTCGCTGATCGGCTGACACGTCGGGCACCACGTGGCGACGCGTCGCCACGGGCTCTCACGGTCGTCCCAGCCGTCGAGCGTCGTCCCGCACAACGGGCAGCCGCGCCCGCGACGGCCGTAGATCCAGTGGTCGTCGATCGCGAGCCGCCGGCCGGTCGTGTTCTGGGGACCGCGGTCTGCGTTGGTCCGGATGATCGCGGCGCCGAGTCCGATCAGCCCCCGCACGCCGTCGACGCTCCCGGCCGGCTGGTTCGGTGAGACGCCGACGACGAACGGCAGCTCGACCGCGTAGACGTTGCCGAACCCGGCGACGTTGCGCTGGTCGAGGAGGGCAGCGGCGAGCGGCAGGTCGGGCTGCTCGCCGATCCGCTCGACGACCACGTCGAGGTCGGGTGGCTCGGTGCCGCAGAGGTCCGGTCCGAGGTGGCCGACGACGTCGGCCTCGGCGGCCGTGGCCACGACGCCGAGCACCGGGACATCGATCCCCGTGAGCCGGCCCGATGTCATCCACAGCTCGACCCGCCGTCGCCACTCGGCTTCCCGGGCGGCCGGACCGACGGTGAACGAGCCGTCCATGCGGAGGTGCGCGAACAGCGTGCGCCCGTCGTCGAAGCGGATCAGGAGGTGCTTGCCGCGGGCGTCGGCCTCGCGCAGGACGGCACCGGCGAAGTCGACGTGCACGAGGCGCGGGTCGCGGGTGATCGAGCGTTGACAGCGCTCGCCGGCGAAGCGACGGTTGATCCGCTCGGCGAGGCGACGGATGGTGTCACCCTCCGGCATCTCGCCCGTTGTACCCGCGCATCGCCGCGTCGACGCCCTCCGTGACGATCAGCTCGACGGCGTCGGCGGCCTCCTGCACGGCGACGTCGAACAGCTCGCGCTGCTTCGACGGCAGTCGCGACAACACGTGGTCGGCGCCGCGCTCCTTGGACGGCGGCTTGCCGACGCCGATGCGCACACGCAGGAAGTCCTGCGTGCCGAGGTGGGCCACGATGCTGCGCAAGCCGTTGTGACCGGCCAACCCACCGCCGGCCTTGATCCGGATGGTCGTCGGCGGCAGGTCGAGCTCGTCGTGCACGACGACGATGTGGTCGGCCTCGTCGATCCCGTAGCGACGCACGAGCGCCTGTACGGCTTGGCCGGAGTCGTTCATGTAGGTCAGCGGGAAGGCCAGCACGCACCGGTGCTCGTCGATGCGCGACTCGGCGACGAGCGAGTTGTCGCGTCCGCTCTTCAACCTGTCGCCGCGGCGCCTCGCCAGCTCGGCGACGACCTCCTCACCGACGTTGTGCCTGGTCCGGGCGAACTCCTTGCCCGGGTTGCCCAGTCCGACGATCAGCCAATCGAACGGGGACTTGCGCTTCACTCCGCGGCGTCGTCGCCTGAAGACCCGCCCTCACCGGACGGGCCTTCGGCACCTTCGGTCTCCTCGGCCTGCTCGTCGGCGACCTCGGCGTCGGCGGGCGCGATGTCGGCCCCCCCGGCGCGGCGCGGGTGGACGGTGACGAACGGGCGCGCGGGATCTCCCGTGGGGGGGGCGCCGGCCGGCCGCGGGGGGTGGGGGAGGGGGA
>JBEVOM010000262.1:0-16497 GCA_040507575.1 Ilumatobacteraceae bacterium | reverse complement strand
GCCCCCTCGTCGCGCCCGGTCAGGGGGACACGCCCGACCAGTCGCCAGCGGGGCTCGACGAGCTCGAGGACGTCGATCGCGTCGACGACGACGTCCCACCCGGCGTGGAAGCCGTCGAGGGCGAGCCACGCCGCGTGTGCGGCATCTGCGGTGACCGTCCGCCCGTGCACCACGGTCACGTGGGGACGGAACGATCCTCGGGACCACGCGGGATCCTCCAGCTCGGCCAGCCGGCCGTGCAGCGCGGCGGTGTGACCCGCCGGGTCGTCGACGACGAGGTAGATGCCGTGGATCGGGCGGCCCCAATGGGCGGCGCCGGTCAGGCGAACGGTGAACGGCGCCGTCGCCTCGGCGGCCGCCCCGACGAGGGGCTCGACCTGGTCGTGGTCGACGACGTCGTGGATCAGCGTCAGGTGCGGCTCGATCCGCGCCGCCATCCCCGGGTCCAAACGCCGGCGTATGGCGTCGACATCGGCAGCCACCGGAGCGCCGAGCGTGACCACGACGGCCCGACGCACGATCAGTCGATCCAATAGCGGCGCTTCGGCGCGCCCTCGCGCCCGGTGACCATCGACTCGAAGACGCCGCCGCAGCGTTCGATGACGGCCGCCGAGCCGACGTTGCCGTCGTCGCACGTGACGAGCACGCGGTCGACGCCGACGGCGCGGGCGATGATCAGGCTCTGGCGGAGGATCTCGCCGGCGTACCCGCGCCGGCGTTGGCTCGGGGCGACGGCGTAGCCGATGTGGCCGCCCTCGCGGGCGAGGAAGTCGTTGAGCCGGTGGCGGATGGACGTCCGGCCGACGATCGTGGTGTCGACGGAGGCGACGAGGAACGTCGACGGCACGAGGTGAGCCGGGAGGTCGATTCCGCAGCGGTGGTCCGCGAGCTCGCGCAGGTAGTCGGACCATGACGCTGCGAGGTCGTAGCGCAGGCCGAACTCGTGACCCTCGTCGGCCATCGCGACGTGGATCGCGGCGAACGCCACCTCGTCCGAGGGTCGTGGCGGCCGGAGCCGCAGGCCACCGACGGCGCCGCCGGTCGCCGTCGTGCCCATCACCGGCGATGGTAGGCGGCTTCTCTGTGAGTTCCGGGGCCACTTCTGGCCCCGGAACAGAGTCAGAATCGTCAGAACCGGGTCATGAGGCGAGGCGGCGGGGTGGCGGGCGGCGCGCCGCGGGCACGCCGAGCGCGGCGGTCGTCCACACCCACACCCGCCACATCAGGCGGTCGAGGTCGGCGTACGGCTCGCGGCCGTGCATCATGCGGTAGTTGTCGATGACGGCGACGTCACCCGGACGCAGCATGAAGCGTGGCGCGGCGGAACCGGCGATGGCGATGGCGTCGTGCCACGCGCCGATCATGGCGGTGTCGAGCGCAGGATCGGCGCTGTCATCGGCCGTTCGCTGCGCCGGGAAACGCCGCAGCACGAGGCGTCCGGCCCGCGTCCGACCGATGACCGGCTCGAGGACGCGCGGCGCGCCGGGCTCGGCGTGGTCGACGTCGACGTCCTGCAGCCGCTGGACGAGATCGCGGCCACCCGGGCGACCGGCGAGGTGGTCGACGACGGCCTCGCCGTCGACGACGTACGACTCACCGCCGTCGGGCGACGTGTGGGCGCAGCACATGAGCAGGTAGTCCGGGAAGCGGTCATCGTCGGCGAAGCCCTCGGTCCGCGGGAGGACGAGAGCAGCGTGGTCCGACGGTGGCAGCCGCCAGGCCCGCTCGCCCCCGGCCCGCACCTCCGACGGCAACGGCGCCTGCAGGACATCGTCGCCGAACACGGCGTGCGCGGCCTCCACGGCGTGATCGGGCGACGTGCCCCACCCCGTGAGGACTGCCGCGCCGTCGCGTTCGACGAGCCCCCGGACGTGCTGTGGATCACGACTCCGAGCCGGTGTCTCTCCCAACGCGAGCACGGCCTGTCCCTCCTGTCGTCGCCCGGGCGTTGAACGGTCTGGTCCTGTCCTATCCCCCGCTCGTTGCCGTGACGTTCCCCGCCGATTGCATCTGTGTTTCCGATGGCTGTCGGAACGGCCGACCGAACGGCGCGCGCCGCCCGGTCCTACGCTCGCCGTGTGACGTCGCTCCTGGACGCGGCCTGCCCGGCCTTCACGACGATCCCCGAGGTCGATCTCTCGCGTTGGCACGCCGGCGAGCAGGAGCGGGCGGCGCTCGCCGCCGAGGTCCGCACGATCGCCCACGACGTCGGGTTCTTCCAACTCGTCGGTCATGGCGTTCCCGACGAGTTCCGGGCCCGGTACTTCGCCGCGCTCGAGGCGTTCTTCGCGCTGCCTGACGCCGTCAAGGCCGGTATCGACAAGGCCCGCTCGCGGCACTTCCGAGGCTGGGAGCGCGTCGGCGCCGAGTTGACGGACAACCGCGTCGACCATCGCGAGCAGCTCGACGTGTCGACCGAGCACGAGCCCTAGCCGGCCGACGTCGAGCCGCCGTTCTTGCGGCTCGACGGCCCCAACCAGTGGCTCCCCGAGGACGTGCTGGCCGGCTTCCGAGCCACGGTCGAGGAACTGTTCGCCCGCCTCGGCGCCGTCGCCGACCGGCTGATGGAGGTGCTGTCCGTCGGACTGGGGCTCGCCGCCGACCACCTTCGGACGGCGTTCGGTGAGCGGCCGCTGTCGTTCGCCAAGCTGATCAGCTACCCGGCCACGCCGCCCGGTGAGGCGGGCGTCAACCCCCACCACGACGCCGGCTTCCTGACGTTGCTGATGCAGCACCGGGTCGGTGGGCTGCAGGTGCTCAACCCGGCCGGCCAGTGGATCGACGTGCCACCACGGGACGACGCGTTCGTCGTCAACATGGGCGAGATGTTGCAGGAGATGACCGGCAACTACGTCGTCGCCACCACGCACCGGGTGATCGCCGGGCAGCGCCGGTTCTCGTCCGGCTACTTCCACGGGCCGGATCTGCGGACCCGGCTCGACCCGCTGCCCCTGGGGCCGGAGTTCGCAGCGGCGGTCGCCGCGAGCACGCGCCACGCCTCGGCCGGGTTCATGGCCAAGCGCGACGAGCTCGTTGCCGGCGGTCGGGGCACGGCGAGCCGTGGTGCCGGCGTCTACGGCCAGCAGCTCTGGAACTACTACGTCCGCAGCTACCCCGACAACGTCCGTCGGCACTACCCGGCGCTCATGACCTGACGCGACGCCGCGGGGCGGTCAGGCCGAATCCAGCTCCTGGCCGTAGGCCAGCCACTGCTCCTCGGCCGCCGCCAGCTCGGAGTCGACGGCGGCCAACTCCTGTCCGAGCCTCGTCATCGCGTGGTGGTCGTGGCCGGCTGCCGCGAGCTCGCCCATCAGCCGTTCCCGGCGCCGTTCGTGCGCGGTGATCTCCTTCTCGGTCTCCCGCAGCAGGCGGCGCAGTGTCGACGGCGTCCGCGGCGGGGTTGCGGTCGGTCTCGTCAGCGCGACCTTCGGCGCCACCCTCGTCGCGACGCCACCGGGTGGTCCCGAGGTCTGGCGGGCTCGGCGGGCCGCCTCCCAGCCACCGAACCCGCCCGGCACCCGCCGGCCGGGATGGGACTCGTCGATCACGAGCACGTCGCTGACCGTCCGCTCCAGGAAGGCGCGATCGTGGCTGACGACGACGACGGCACCCGGCCAGTCCTCGAGCGTGTCCTCGAGCACGCGCAAGGTGTCGAGATCGAGGTCGTTGGTCGGCTCGTCGAGCAGCAGGACGTTGGGCCGGGCCCGCAGGGTGAGCACGAGCTGCAGCCGCCGCCGCTCACCGCCCGACAGCAGGCCGATCGGGCTGCGCTGGGCGTCGGCGTCGAACCAGAACCGCTCCAGGAACCGGGCGTCCTGCCAGTCGGGCAACCGGGTCGGTCCGGCTACCGCCTGGTCCACCCGCATCGCCGGGTCGAGCTCGATGCTGCGTTGCGTGAACGTGCCGAGCTGCACGGTGACGCCCACGTCGACACGGCCTTCGGCCGGCGTCAACCGTCCGGCGATCACGTCGAGCAGCGTCGACTTGCCGGCACCGTTCGGGCCGACGATCCCGAGCCGTTCGCGGGGATCGATCGACAGCTCGACACCGCGGAACAGCCACGGACCGTCGCCATAGCGGTGCCCGACGCGGGCGAGGTCGATGACGTTGTCGCCGAGCCTCGGGGCGCCGAAGCCGAGGTCGAGCTCGCCGTCGCGCGCCGCGGCCGGCGGCCGACCCTGCACGATCGCCGTCGCGGCCTCGATGCGCGCCTTCGGCTTGCTCGTCCGGGCCGGCGCCCCGCGCCGGAGCCAGATCAGCTCGGAGCGGGCGAGGTTGCGCCGGACATCCTCGCGACGCACGGCCTGGGCCTCGCGCTCCGCCCGGGCCTCCAGGTAACCGGTGTACCCGCCGTCGTGGACGTAGCCGTGGCCGCGGTCGAGCTCGAGGATCCTCGTCGTGACCCGGTCGAGCACGTGGCGGTCGTGGGACACGAGCAGCAGCCCCCCGCGGTGGGCGGCGAGGCGTTCCTCGAGCCACGCGATGGCCTCGATGTCGAGGTGGTTGGTCGGTTCGTCGAGGATCAGGAGCACGTCGTCATCGCGCTCGCCGGGTGGGCCGACGTCCACCAGGGCTCGCGCCAGCGCGACCCGCTTCGTCTCCCCACCCGACAGCGTCGCCGTCGGGGCGTCGAAGCGACCGCCGAGGTCGAGCTTGTCGAGGGCCGCGGCGGCGTCCCACGTGGTCCCCGTGACCTCGCCGATGGTCGCGCCGGGCAGCGGCGCGTCCTGGTCGAGCATCACGATGCGGGTGTCGCGGCCGCGCCGGACCGTGCCGCTGTCGGGCTCGACGCGTCCCGCCAGCTGGCGCAGCAACGTCGACTTGCCGGAGCCGTTGAGCCCGACGACCGCCATCCGGTCCCCGGACGCGATCGTCACGGACACGCCGTCGAACAACGGTCGCCCGGGCCGGCTGGCCGACAGCCCGCTGGCGTCGAGCAGGATCACGCCCGCAGGCTAAGGCCGCTTCGCCGGACGGGACGGATCTCCATCCGGACTCCAGGTCCTCTCCATGACCTCGGTCACCGATCGGCGTTGAGTGGAGGCATGGCCGAGATCGTCATCGTCGGGGGCGGGGTCGCCGGCCTCACCGCCAGCATGTTGCTCGCCCGCGACGGCCACCACGTGACGCTCGTCGAGCGCGACCCCGGCGTCCCGCCCGCCGACCCGACGACGGCGTGGGACGACTGGGAGCGGCGCGGCGTCAACCAGTTCCGCCTCCCCCACTCGTTCCTGCCCCGGTTCCGCGCCGTGCTGGATGACGAGCTCCCCGACCTGCCTGACGTCCTCGTGGGCCACGGCGCGCTGCGTCTCAACCGGATGCAGGCGATGCCCGACACGATCACCGGCGGGTTCCGGCCCGGCGACGAGCGCTTCGAGGTCGTCACCGGGCGCCGTCCGATGATCGAGGCGGCGATGGCGCTGGCGGTCGCACAGGAGGACGGCGTGGTCGTGCGTCGCGGTGTCGCCGTACGAGGGCTGACGGTGGCGGCCGACGGACCGGGCCATGACGGGGTCCCGCACGTGACCGGCATCGTGACCGACCGGGGTGAGCGGATCCCGGCCGACCTCGTCGTCGACTGCGGCGGGAGACGCTCGGCACTGGCCGACTGGCTGGCCGACGCCGGCGCCCGCCGCCCCGTCGACGACGCCGCCGACGCCGGCTTCATCTACTTCAGCCGGCACTTCCGCTCGTCCGACGGCACGACGCCCGCCGCGTTCGGGCCGCCGATCCAGCCGTACGACTCGCTGTCGATGATCACCTTGGCCGCCGACAACGGCCACTGGTCCGTCGTCGTCCTCGCGAGCGCGGCCGACAAGGCGATGCGGGCGGTCCGGGACATCGACGTCTGGCACCGCCTCGTCGCCCGCTACCCGCTCGTCGCCCACTGGGTCGACGCCGAGCCGACGACCGGCGTCGACGTGTTCGCCAGGATCGAGGACCGGGTCCGCCACATGGTCGTCGACGGCCGGCCCGTCGCCACCGGCGTCGTCGCCGTCGGTGACGCGTGGGCGTGCACGAACCCGTCGGTCGGCCGGGGGTCGGCGACTGCTGCGCTGCATGCCGTCGCGTTGCGCGACGCGCTGCGCGACGCGAGCGCGGTCGACGCGCGAGCGCTCGTCGACCGCTTCGACGCCATCACCCGGGAACGGGTCGCGCCGTTCGTCGACGACACGTTGCGGGTCACCCGGCACCGCCTGGCCCAGATCGACGCCCAGATCGCCGGACGTCCGTACGAGACCGACGACGCCGGGTGGCACCTCGGGCAGGCGCTGATGGATGCCGCCGCCCACGATCCCGAGCTGCTGCGGGGCGCGATGGACGTCGGTTCGATGCTCGCCCGCGGCATCGACGTGCTCCACCGCCCGGGCCTCGTCGATCGACTGCGGGCGATCGGACCGGTCGCCCCGCTGCCCGGCCCTGCCCGAGCCGAGGTCGTCGACGTGATCGGTGCCGGACGGGACCGGCTGGTCACCGTCTGAGGCGACCGGTTCCGGTGCACGCCTGCGCCGGCCCGGACAGACTGGATCCATGGTTCGCCGGGCTCGCAGCATCGACACGGACGTGCGGATGTCACAGGCGCGCGGCGGCCGGCGGCCAGGTCCTCGACGGACGCCGGCGTGACGGTCCGGGCCGCAGCCGTCGCCGCCCTCGTCGACGAGCTGCGTGAGGTCCTCGGCGACGACGCCGTCTCGACCGACGACGCCAGTCTCGACCGGGCGTCGGCCGATGGCTCACGCCTGTCCCCCGTCATCACGGAGCAGCTCCCGCTCGGGCGAGCCGAGGCCGTGGCCCACCCGACCGACGCCGATGCCATCGCCACGACCGTCGCGGCCGCCGTCCGCCACGGGGTCCCGGTGACACCACGCGGCAAGGGCACCGGCAACTACGGCCAGGCCATCCCCATGGACGGCGGCCTCGTGCTCGACATGTCGCGGGCCCGCACGATCGTCGAGGTCGCGCCCGGTGCGATCACCGCCGACGCCGGCGCCACGTTCGTCGAGCTGGAACGAGCCGCGTTCGAGGCCGATCAACAGATCCTCATGTACCCGTCGACGGCCAAGTCGACGATCGGCGGGTTCTTGTCCGGAGGGTCGGGCGGCACAGGATCGATCAAGCACGGCCTGATGCACGGCGGCGAGTTCGTCCTCGGGCTCGACGTCGTCCACGCCGTGCCCGATGCCCGGCTCGCCCACGTCACGGGTGCCGACGCCCAGCTCTACCTGCACAACTACGGCACGGCCGGGATCATCGCCCGGGCCACGGTGGCGTTGGAGCCGCGCCAGGACTGGCACGGGCTCTTCGCCAGCTTCGACCGCTTCGAGCAGGCGTTGGCGGTGATCCGCCCGTTCGCCGAGATCGAACCGACGCCGCGCCTCGTGTCAGGCGACCCACCGATGCTGGCCGAGGCCCTCCCGAACGATCCGGGCATCCCGGCCGGACGGGCGAGCCTGCGGGCGATCGTCGACGTCGCGTCGCTCGACGCCGCCCGACGGCTGGTCGAGGAGGCCGGCGGCGTGGTCGAAGACGTCCGACCCGGCCTGGGCACGATGCTGCGGATCAGCATGATGTCGTACAACCACCCGATCGAATGGCTGCAGAAGGCGTACCCCGACACGTACTTCCACGTCGAGGTGCGCGGAGACGGGCTGGTCGACCGCTTCGCCGAGCTCGTCGACGTCTACCCCGGCGCCATGCTGCACATCGAGGCCCAACGGGGCCGGCCGATCGGCATGCTCGCTGCGCCGTACCGCGGGGCGCAGGACGTCTACGACGGCTTCACGAGGCTCACGGCCATCGGCGTCGACTTCCACGACTGCCACCAGTGGTACGTCGACTACGAACCCGATCGCACGAGCCGGCTCGCCGCGACCACCGATCCGCACGGCCTGTTCAACCCGGGCAAGCTGGTGCGTCCGGGCGCTCGACCCTGACGATCAGCCGGCGGCGCGCTTCACGGGTCCGATGACCTCGTCGCCGTAGCGATCGAGGGCGCCGAGCGCCTTGGCCACCGATGTGCCCGGTGTGTCGACCACGAACCACGAGACGCCGACGGACTCGAGCCCATGGAGGTAGTCGACGTGCTGACCGAGCGGCAGGTCGTCGGCCAGCGTCAAGGTCTGCGCGCCCTCGGCCTGGACGGCGACGGAACCAGCCGGCCTCCCAGCCGCGGCGACGAGCTCGTGGAGCTCCTCGATGAGGACGGCGAGGTCGTTCGTCGTCGGGATCGCCGGGGAACGGACCGTGGCGGCACGCTCCGCGTCCAGCAGCAGCGGCATCCACGCCTCGCCGTACGCCGCCGCCCGCTCGCGGGCCCGGCGGCTGTTGCCGGCGATCCAGAACGGCGGGTGGGGGATCTGCTCCGGTCGCGGGCGGGATGTCTGGCCGACCGCCTTGAACGCGAGCCCTTCGCCCCGCATCGCGTCGGTGGTCCAGATCGCGATCATCGCCTCGACCGCTTCGTCGAAGCGCTGGTTGCGCTCCTCGAACGGCACGCCGACGGCGGCGAACTCGGAACGCAGGTAGCCGGTGCCGACGCCCACCTTGACCCGGCCGCCCGACATCAAGTCGAGCGTCGCCAGCGCCTTGGCCAGCAGCAGCGGGTTGCGGTACGGCAGCACGAGGGCATACGGCAGCAGCGCGATGCGGTCGGTCGTCGCCGCGCATGCGGCAAGCGCGGTGATCGGGTCGTAGGCGTCATGACCTCCCGACGCGACCCACTTGTGCGATGGGGCCGGGTGCTCGGTGAACGCGATGGCATCGAACCCTGCTGCCTCCGCGGTCTCTGCGAAGCGGGCGATGGTCCGGGCGTCGGTCAACCCCGGGTCGTACGCCGGCCGGACCAATGGGTACTGCACGGTGAACTGCACGGCGAGAGTCTCGCGCGGGCCCGTCGGTGTTCCGGACTCGAGGTTAGGTTGGCCGGCGATCACTTCCAGACCGCGCAGGGGGCTTCAGGATGAGTCAGGACACCGTCGAGATCACCGAAGACACGCCGTTCTCCGAGGACGACGACACGTTCCACACGTCGTCCGACGACCCGTTCTGGTTGGAGACCAACTGGTGGTCGCTGAACATCCCCGAGCGCCGCATCGGAGCGTGGATCCACGCCGGCGTGCACACCAATCGCAACACGGTCACGTGGCGGGTGTTCGCGTGGGACCCCGACGGCGCCGACCCGGGCCGTCTGGCGTACTACCGCAACGTGCCCGAGGCGACGATGCCCGAGCACGCCGACCTGCGCGACATCACGTTCCCGGCCGGCGGCTTCTCCGTCACCATGCTGAAGCCGCTGATGGACTACCACGTCCGGTACGCCGACGCCGATGCCGACTTCGCCATCGACTTCGAGCACCGCAGCGTGCACCCGCCGCAGCGCTTCACGCCCGGCGAGGGCCCTTGCGTCTTCAACCCGCACCTCGACCAGCTCGGCCACCTCACGGGTGAGATGGTGCTGCGCGGTGAGCGCATCCCGATCGACTGCTACTCGGTGCGCGATCGCACGTGGGGGCCGCGCGGCGGCCATCACAGCCAGAGCCAGAAGGCTGACTACGTGCGCGGGAACTACAAGATCACGAACCCCGGCGGCCCGCGGTGGCGGGAGATCGAGCGCCAGCGCGGTCGGGGCCGGATCCAGTACATCTTCGGGCACACCGCGGATCACACCGGCTTCCTCAGCTTCGTGCGACCGCAGGACGGTGGGGCCGACGGATGGTCGCCGCTCAACGTCGGCTGGCTGCTCAAGGACGGTCGCTTCGAACGACTCGACAAGACCCGCAGCCGGATGCGCAACTACCGCGATCCGAAGACGGGTTGGAGCGCCCACATGCAGGTCGAGCTGCACGACCGGACCGGGCGGTCGATGGACGCCGAGGGCTTCACGGTGAGCCACATGTCCGAGCACGCGTCGGGGTCCAACGCCCTCATGCGCTGGGAGTACGAGGGCATGATCGGCTGGGGCGAGGATCAGGACGGCTGGAAGCTCGACCACTTCCAGCAGATGCTCGGCGCCTTGCGCGCCCGCTGAGCCCTCAGGTCGGCCGGAGCGGCGGGTACACCCGGTCGACCCAGCTGTGGTCGTACAGGCCGATCGCCTCGCGTTGCACGCACAGCAGCCAGCGACGCTCCTCGACCCGATCGAACGCGTCGCGCACGACCCGGCGGTCGACGGCGGGATCGGCGAGGAGCCGCTGCAGGTCGCGCCGGGCGCGTTCGAGACGGTCGGCCGTGCGGCCGAGCGTCGCCGCCCGCTCGTTGTCGAGCTCGGCGACGACCGCGCGGTGCGCCGCCTCCGAGAACTGGTGCGCCATCGTCGAGGAGCGTAGGGCGCCATCAGCAGGGCGACGGCCTGACACACTCATGGGAACGAGCCGCACGGGGTGCGGGCGGGCGAGGGGGCCACCACATGCGACAACTCAGCGGTAGCGACACGTTGATGCTCTACTCCGACACACCGCACGCCCAGAACATCATCGCGCCGTTCGGGATCTACGACCCCTCGACGACGCCGAACGGACGGCTGACGTACGACGACATCCTGTCGTTCGTCCGGTCCCGGCTCGACATCGCAGAGAGCTTCCGGGAGCGCATCGTGATGGTGCCGCTGGGTCTCGACCGCCCGGTGTGGATCCGCGACCCGGACTTCGACCTCGAGTACCACGTGCGACACATCGCGCTCCCTGCACCGGGGAACTGGGACCAGTTGTGCACACAGATCGCCCGTGTCGGCGCTCGACCGCTCGACATGACCCGCCCGCCGTGGGAGCTCTACGTCATCGAGGGCCTCGACGCCGTCGACGACGTGCCGCCCGGCTCGTTCGCAGTGATGCTCAAGATGCACCACGCGGCCGTCGACGGGGTCGCCGGTGCAGAGATCGTCACCGCCCTCCACGACGTGTCACCTGAACCGGAGGTGCGCCCGGCGCCACCCCCGTGGGAACCGGAGCAGCCGCCGTCGAACGTCGAGCTGTTGGCTCGCGCCGGGATCCACGCCGTCACCCGCCCGCTTGCGTTCGCTGGGACCGTGGTGCCGGCGCTGCGGCCCCGACGTGGCCTCTTCGACCGCAGCCAGATGTCGACGATGGGGTTCCGCCAGGCCACCCGCTTCAACCGACCGGTGTCGGCCCATCGTTCCTTCGGCGTCACCAACCTGAAGCTGCCCGACGTCAAGGCGGTCAAGAACGCCTTCCCCGGCGCCAAGGTCAACGACGTTGCGATCGCCGTCGTCGGCGGCGCACTGCGGGCGTACCTCGTCGACAAGGGCGAGCTGCCGGAGACGAGCCTCGAGGCACTCATGCCGATCTCGGTGCGGGCCACCCAGACCCAGCGGGCGCTCCAGCCCGGCGAGGTCGAGGCCAGCGCCGGCGGCAACCGCTTCCGCATGTCCGTCGTCACGTTGGGCACCGATCTCACCGACCCCGCTGCCCGCATGGCGGCGATCATGGCCAGCACGGCAGCGGCGAAGGAGCAGGGGGCCGTCGACGCGCCGTCGCTGATGGACGCCGCCGAGCTGCTGCCCGGCGCGCTCATGGGCTCGGCCCAACGGGCGGTCGTGCGGGCCGCCAACCGCACTGACCGCACCGTCGGTGTGCACACCATCGTCACGAACGTGCCCGGCCCGCAGGTGCCGGTGTTCTTCGACGGGGCCCGCGCCGTGACGATGTCGGGCATGGCGCCGGTGGTCGACGGCATGGGGCTCATCCACGGGATCGGCAGCTACGGTGGCATCGTGCCGGTCTGCTTCACCTCGGACCGGGAGATGCTGCCCGACCCGCGCTTCTACGAACGCTGCATCGCGGAGGCGTTCGACGAGCTGGCGATCGCGGCCGGGACCAGGAAGGCTCCGCGCCGCACGAAGCCCCGGAGCGCGGCGCGGACCGTGCGCCGGTCGACGACGAAGGGTCGGGAATCGGCGTGATCGCACGCAGCGGGGGCTTCACGCTGGTGCTCGGCGGCGGTGGCGCGGTCGGCGTCGCATACATCGCCGGAGTGCTGCGAGCGATCGACGAAATCGCCGGCATCGACCTGCGCACCGAACCCGACGTCATCGTCGGCACGAGCGCCGGCTCGGTCGTCGCCGGACACCTCCGCCTCGGCCTCCGACCGGCGGACATCTCGGCACTCCCGCCGCCCGGCCTCGAGCCGGGCCGCGAGGGCCCGCCCCGACGGGTCCTGATCCCGGCGTGGACGTCGCGGACCGAGTTCGCCCGCCGGATGGTCGGCTCGACGTGGGTCGTCGCCCGCAACGTCACGCGGCTGCCGTTGGCCCGCCCGCCGCGAGCCGTGCAGCGCATGTTCCCGGGTGCGTTGTTCCACATCAGCGACGAGGACTGGGACGCCCAGGGCTTCCCCGACGGGTGGCCGGACCGGCCGCTGTGGTTGGTCACCGTGGACCTCGACTCCGGTCAGCGGATCGTGATCCGCCGGCCCGAGGAGCCGGGCGAGACCGGCACGCTGCGCCAGGGCCTCGCCGCCAGCTGTGCCGTGCCCGGCCTCTGGCCGCCGGTGCGGATCGGCTCGCACCGCCTCGTCGACGGCGGCGTGGCGTCGGTCACCAACCTCGACCTCGCCGTGAAGGCCGGCGCCCGCGCCGTGATCGGCGTGTCGCCGATGGGCTTCGACCCCCGCCAGCCACCGTCGGGCGCGCGTCGCGCGACGCGGGCGCGGTTCAACAGCCAGCTGGCCCGGGAGTCGGCGCGGGTCCGGCGCTCCGGCGCCGAGCTGCTCCTCGTGCGCCCGACCGGCGCCGAGCTCACCGGCCACGGTTCGAACATGCTGAAGCGATCGGGCAACGACGCCGTCGCGCTCGCCGCCTACGACGCCACGGCGCGCCGGCTCGACGACCCGGACGCCCGGCGCACGCTGGAGATGATCCGGTCCATCCGAGACACCGAGGAGGTGGTCGGTGCCTGAGACGACGACCCACGAGCTGGACGTTGCCACGTCCGGCCTCTTCTCGGTGCGCGGCAAGGCCGCCGTGGTGACCGGCGCGTCCAGCGGGCTGGGCGAGAGGTGGGCCCGGCTGCTCGCCGCGAACGGCGCCGACGTGCTGGCGGTCGCCCGGCGCACCGACCGCTTGGACGCACTGTGCGCCGACAACCCCGGGGTCGTCGCCCTCCAGGCCGACCTCGGCGAGGAGGTCGGCCGTGCCGACGTGATCGGTGCCGCCATCGAGCGCTTCGGCCGTCTCGACATCCTGGTCAACAACGCCGGCTACGGCGTGCCTGCCCCGGCGGTCGACGAGGCGCTCGACAGCTTCCGGCGGGTCCTCGAGGTCAACCTCATCGCCGTGTTCGAGCTGTCGAGGACCGCGGCCCGCCACATGATCGCCGCCGGTTCCGGTTCGATCATCAACATCGCGTCCATGTACGGGCTGGTCTCGTCGGCCCCGATCCCGAACGCCAGCTACACCGCGTCGAAGGGCGCTGTCGTCAACCTGACCCGCGACCTGGCGTGCCAATGGGCCCGTTCGGGCGTCCGCGTGAACGCCATCGCGCCGGGGTTCTTCCCGACCGAAGCGACCGACGGCCTGGAATCGGGGTCGGCCCAGGACTGGGTCCGGCGCAACTGCCCGGCGGGCCGCATCGGCCGGCCCGACGAGCTGGACGGCGTGCTGCTGTTCCTGGCCAGCGACGCGTCGACGTACTGCAACGGCCACACGCTGGTGGTCGACGGGGGCTGGACCGCCCGCTGAGAGCCCGGCGGTGGACACCCAATAAGGTGCAAAGATACATTTGATCGGCGTTCGGCCGGCCGGCCGGACGCGGGACGGATCGGGATGGATATGGGTGCGACGATGCTCGACCCGTAGCATCGTCGCATCGAGGGAGGCCGTCGCAGGGTGAGCGGCCACCAACTAGCCAGGGGGTCCTGATGGAACTGAAGCCGGGAGCTCGGCTCCGCAGCGCTGCTGACGAGACGGAGATCATCGTCGTCAAGGCGCCGGGCGGCGACGTCGACCTGCGCTGCGGCGGGCATCCGGTCGTCGCCCACGGCGACGCCCGACCCGACGGTCTGTCGCCCGATGCCGACCACGCCGGTGGGACCCAGATCGGCAAGCGCTACACCGACCCCGCCGCGACGCTCGAGGTGCTGTGCACCAAGGCCGGCGGCGGCGCGCTGTCGATCGGGTCCGAGCCACTCGTGCTCAAGGACGCCAAGCCGCTCCCGAGCTCGGACTGAGAGCAGGCGCCGGCCATGCACACGGCGATGATCCTCGAAATGGTGGCCGAGGCCGCCGGCGACCGTGTCGCCGTCGGCCCCCGCCACGGTGGTCGCACGTACGCCGACCTGCTGGCCGGCGCTCGCGGGACCGCCGCGCTGCTGCGCCGGCACGGGGCCACGAACGCGGCGATGGTCGGCCTCAACTCCGACGCCGTCCCACTGATGCTGTTCGGCGCGTCGTTCGCCGGTGTGCCGTTCGCCCCGGTCAACTACCGACTGGGCGACGAACAGCTGCGGGCCATCCTGCAGCGTCTGTCCCCGGCGCTCGCCGTCGTCGACGACGACGTGGTCCCGCGCATCGGCACCATCGAGGGCATCGAGCTCATGTCGACCACCGACTTCCTCGCCGAGATCGCCGCGCCCGGCGTCGACGACGGCGCCCGGATCGACGCCACCGGAGACGCCGACGACATCGCGATCCTGCTGTTCACCAGCGGCACGACCGGTGAGCCGAAGGCGGCCGTGCTCCGCCACCGGCACCTCACGTCGTACATCTTGTCGACCGTCGAGTTCATCGGCGCCGACGAGGACGAGGCCCAGCTCGTGACCGTGCCGGCGTACCACATCGCCGGGATCTCGGCCGTTCTCAGCTCGGTGTTCGCCGGCCGGCGGATCTGCTACCTCCCGGCGTTCGACGCCGTGGCGTGGGTGCGCACCGCCGACGACGAGGCGATCACCCAGGCGATGGTCGTGCCGACCATGCTCGGCCGCGTCCTCGACGAGATCGAGCGCGAGGGTCGTGACCTGAAGGCGCTGCGCAACCTCTCGTATGGCGGCGGTCGGATGCCGGTGCCGGTCATCGAGCGGGCGATGCGCATGCTCCCCGACGTCAGCTGGGTCAATGCGTACGGGCTCACCGAGACGAGCTCGACGATCGCCGTCCTCGGCCCCGACGACCACCGCGCCGCGTTCGCCAGCGGGGACCCCGACGTGCGCGCCCGTCTCGGGTCGGTCGGACGGCCGTTGCCGTCGATCGAGCTCGAGGTGCGTGACCTCGACGGCGCCGCCGTGCCGGTCGGCGAGCGCGGCGAGATCTACGTCCGGGGCGATCAGATCGCCGGGGAGTACCTGGGCCGGTCCGTGCTCACCGAGGACGGTTGGTTCCCGACGAACGACGCCGGACACCTCGACGACGACGGCTACCTCTTCCTCGAAGGTCGCCTCGACGACGTGATCGTGCGGGGCGCCGAGAACCTCTCGCCCGGAGAGATCGAGGACGTCCTCGTCACCCATCCAGCCGTGGCCGAGGCCGCCGTGTTCGGGTTGCCGGACACCGAATGGGGCGAGAAGGTCGTCGCCGCTGTCGTGCTACAACCCGGCGTCGACGCCCAGGAGGCGGCGCTGCAGGACTGGGTGCGCGACCGCCTGCGGTCCACCAAGACGCCCGCCCGCATCCACTTCTGCGCGGAGCTCCCCCACAACGAGACCGGCAAGCTGCTGCGCCGCGTTCTCAAGGCCGAGCTTGCCGATGCCGATTGATGAGGCGGATCGGATCTCCCCCGACGCGGCGTCCGACAGCCGCCGGCGCTCCCGTCTCCATCGCGTCGGCGCGCCGAAGGCCGCCGACGTCGTCGCCGACCACCTCCGTCGCCAGATCGTCCGCGGGGAGCTGAAGGAGGGCGACATCCTGCCGCCCGAGCCTCGTCTGCTCCAGCTGCTCGGCGTCGGGCGACCGGCGCTGCGCGAGGCGATGCGGATGCTCGAGTCGGAGTCGCTGATCCGGGTCCGGCGGGGCGCCAAGGGCGGGGCCGTCGTCCGCTTGCCCGACCCGAACGTCGCCGCCCGGTCGACCGGTTTCTACCTCCAGGCGCGCGGCGTGACGTTCGCCGACGTCTACCAGACCAGGGCCGTCCTCGAGCCGGCGGCGGTGTTCGTGCTCGCCGACCGTGGCACCGCCGAGGCCCACCAGCAGCTCCGTCAGGCCTGGGAGGCGGAGGCCGACAGCCTCGGTGACGACCACGCCTTCGCGCACGCGTCGGCCCGGTTCCACCATCGCATCGTCGAGCTGTCCGGTGTCGCCACGCTGGCCCACCTGTCAGGCCTGCTGCTCGACATCACCGACCGCGCCACGCTCAGCTCGCTGCGCTCGTCGGCGACCGGGCCCGAGCTGCGGGCCCGCCACATCAAGCGGGCATACGGCGCGTACGGCCACCTCGTCGGGCTCGTCGAGGCCCGCAAAGCGGGCGAGGCCGAGCTGTTCTGGCGCGAGCACATGATGTTCGCCGGCACGCTCCTCCTGGCCCAGGGCCGGGGCGAGAGCGTCATCGACGTGCT
>JBEVOM010000259.1:0-7889 GCA_040507575.1 Ilumatobacteraceae bacterium | reverse complement strand
CGTCTCTGGACGGTCTCCGGGCGATCGCCGTGCTGATCGTCCTCGTCTCCCACGCCGGTTTCGGTGAGACCGTTCCCGGTGGGCTCGGCGTGACGATCTTCTTCTTCCTCAGCGGCTACCTGATCACCACGCTGATCCTCGACGAGAGCAACCTCACCGACACAATCAACGTCCGACACTTCTACCTCCGCCGGGCGTTCCGCCTCCTGCCGCCCCTACTGATCGCGCTGGCCGTCGCCTACTCGCTCGTCGCGCTCGGCCTCCTCGGTGGCGGCTTCAGCTGGGGTGGACTGATCTCCCAGCTCTTCTACTTCGCCAACTACTACGAGATCTTCTTCGCCCACGCCAACAGCATTCCGGAGGGCACCGGCATCCTCTGGTCACTCGCCGTCGAGGAGCACTTCTACATCGTCTACCCGGCGCTGATGCTCGTGCTGTTGCGCTTCGTCAAGGACCGCCGGCTGATCATCGCGTTGTTCGCCGTCCTGTGCGTCGTCGTCCTGGCGTGGCGCATCTACCTCGTGTCGCAACCGGACTTCACGGAGATCCGCACGTACTACGCGACCGACACCCGCTTCGACTCGATCCTGTTCGGGTGCATCTTCGCGATGTGGCGCAACCCGGCCCGGATGCCTGCGGCCAGCGCGCCCCGCTCGAAGATGCGCGCCCTCGACTGGTTGGTGCTCGGCGGTGGGTTGGCGTTGCTGCTGTCGACGATCGTCTACCGGGATGCCGAGTTCCGCGAGACGTTCCGCTACACGCTGCAGGGCATCGCCCTGGCCCCGATCTTCTACTACGCCATCCGCTTCCCGACCGTTGGTCCGTTCCGGATCCTCAACACCAGGGTCCTCGCCCGGATCGGCGTGCTGTCGTACGGCATCTACCTGACGCACTTCATCGTGCTGGCCGCCGTGGACAAGACCATCGACGTGAAGATCCCCAACGTCGCGCGCATCGTGATCGCGCTCGGCGCGTCCGCCGGCTTCGCCGTGCTCATCGACAGGTACGTCGACCCCTACTTCCGCCGCCGCCGCTCCGCGCTGCACTGACCGCCGGACGCCGGCCGTGGCGGCCGGTACGCCTGTTGAGGTCCCCAGGTGCCATCGTTCACGGCATGTCAGCGACCAGCGGTCCGTCCGGCGCAATGCCCCTGAACCCCGCTACGACGATGTTCGACTTCTCCGGACGGGTCGTCCTCGTCACCGGCGCGACGGGTGGGATCGGGCGCGTCACGTCCCTGCTCTTCGCCGAGATGGGCGCCGAACTGGCGCTCGTCGGTCGCAATGCCGACAAGCTGCAGCGGGTGACCGCCGAGGTCGCGGCCGTCGGTGGTCGCGTCGTCCCGATCGTGACCGACATCAAGGATCCCGCGGCGTGCGAGGCCGCGATCACCGCCACCGGTGACCGGCTCGGTCGCCTGGACGTCCTCGTGAACAACGCCGGGGGGAGTCGCACCAAGCCGTTCGACGAGACCGAACTCCGCGACTTCGAGGACATGGTCGCCCTCAACCTGCGCGGTCCGTGGGTCCTGAGCATGGCGGCGCGCGACCTCCTCGCCGCCGGAGGTGGTGGTTGCATCGTCAACATCTCGTCCATGGCCAGTCTGCGCGCCGTCGAGCACTCGTCGCCGTACGGCATGGCCAAGGCCGGTCTCAACAACATGACGATGGTGATGGCGTCGGCGCTGCACGACCGCAGCATCCGTGTCAACTGCCTGGCGCTCGGGGTCATCAAGACGGCCGGCTTCTACCGGTCGATGGACGTCATGGGCATCGACGCCTCGGCCGTTGCCGGCGGACGGCCGGAAGACGTCGCGTGGGCCATCGCCTACCTGGCTTCGCCGGCCTCGCCGTTCCTGAACGGCGTCACGATCCGACTCGACGGCGGGCTGTCGTGACCGCGCCGATCGTCCCCGTGCTGTGGTCGGGGACGTTGCGGCGGGACACCCCGGTCAGGGACCGGGTGGCCGCCGCCGTGGGCGCCGGGTACGGCGCAGTGACCGTCTCGTTCGACGACCTCTTCGCCGAGGATTCGGCTGGTGGCTCGATCGACGACCTCGTGGCGCATGCGGCCGATGTGGGCGCTCCGATCTCGGTGATCGACCCGCTGTGGTCATGGCTGCCGCGCGACGACGGCCGGCCGCCGGGCCTGTCGACGTTCGACGCGCTCGCGATGACGGAGCGGGTCCGTCCGTGGGCCGTGAGCCTGCTGGCCCGCACGACGTCGCTCCCCGTGGACGCGGTCGCCGGACATCTCGCGGCGGCGGCGGACGCGATGGCCTCGCTGGGCGCCCGGGTGCAGCTCGAGTTCGCACCGGGATCGGGGATCGCCGACCTGCGGTCGGCGCTCGCCGTCGTCGACCTCGCCGGCCGGGCGAACGCCGGCGTCGTGTTCGACACGTGGCACTTCTGTCGCGGGACCCCCGACATGGACGTGCTGCGGGCGGCGCCCGGATCGCGGATCTTCGCCGTCCAGATCAGCGACGCCGCCCGTGACGTGGTCGGGACGCTGCACGACGACACCATGCACCACCGCCTGCTGCCGGGCGACGGGTCGTTCCCGCTCGTCGAGATCGTTCGCGCGCTGCACGACATCGATGGCCTGACGATGTACGGCCCCGAGGTGCTCTCCGACGAGCTGCATCGTCGTCCCGCGACCGACGTCGCGAGGCTCAACGCCGAACGGTTGGACGGGCTCCTGGCGACCGCCCTGGTGCGATGAGTCCTCCGCTCACGCGGCGAGGGTCCGGCGGCGCAGACGTCCGGCGACGAGGGGCAGCGTGAGGACCGAGAGCATCGTCGCAGCTGGTCCCGGGTCGCCGAGGGCTCGCTCCAGGCCCTCAGTCCAGGCGCGGTGGGACCCCGAGGCGCAGAGCAGGTCCCGCTGACGCGCCGCGCTACTCGGCGCTGACGCGCCGCGCTACTCGGCGCTGACGCGCCAGGCCGCCTCGGCGGCGCCGAGCTCGGTCGCCGGAGGGGCACCGGTGCGGTACTCCAGCAGCATCGCCCGCCACGGACCCGACACCTCGAGCTTGCCGAGGATGGCGCTGACCCCCCAGACGACGCGGTCGAGGATCACGAAGCTCGGCGGCATGTTGAGCTTGGCGATCACCGGTGCGTGCGGCCCGCTGATGTCGAAGATCCGCCCGAGCGTCTCGCGCATCCACTCCCGCGTGAACGTGAACTCGTCGACGAGGTACGGCCGATACGGGCTCGACACGTAGTCGAAGACCGCGTCGGCGTCGAGACCGTGGCCGGCGGCGAGGAAGCCCGACTTCTCCATCGCCGCCACCAGGCGCTCGGGGTCGCGGTGCACCACGATGGCGTCGAGGCTCGGCTCGAGGCGCTCCCACTCGCCGGGATCCCACCGTTTGACGAGGCCGAAGTCGAGGAACGTCACGCTGCCGTCGTGGTGGAACCGGTAGTTGCCCGGGTGCGGGTCGCCGTTGAACGCGCCGAGGCGCTGGATGGAGTGCTGACCGAAGCGCCAGATCACCTCGCCGACGCGCTGCTTCGTCTCGGTCGACGCGGACTCGACGAACTGCTGCCAGGACAAGCCGTCGACCCACTCGGTCGTCAGCACCCGCTCCTGGGAGAGCTCGGGCACGAGCTCCGGGATGCGCACCCATGGGTGGCCGGCGAAGTGCTGGGCGAACTCGGCGATGTTGCGGGCCTCCAGCCGGTAGTCGAGCTCCTCGCGCATCCGGAGCCGCAGCTCGTCGACGAGGCCACGAGCATCGAGGCCGTTGAGCGCCATCGCCGAGAACACGCTGTACATGACCTCGGCGCCGTCGAGATCCTCCTCGATCGCCTCGCGCACACCGGGGAACTGGACCTTGACGGCGACCTCGCGGCCGTCGGTCGTCTCGGCGCGATGGACCTGGCCGATGCTTGCCGCGGCGACCGGGAGATCGTCCCAGCGGCGGAACACACGCTCGGGCTCGGCGCCGAGCTGCGATCGCACGACCTCGGCGGCGAGCGACGGCGCCATCGGCGCGGCATCGGCCTGCAGCATGGCGAGTGCAGCCTGGGCATCGTCGGGGAGGCCCTCGGCGATGAAGCTGACCAGCTGGCCGACCTTCATCAGGACGCCCTTCATCTCGCCGAGCTCTTTGGCGACGTCCTCGGCGGTGCGGATGGCGAACTGCTCGTCGAGCGCGGCCCGTCGTTCGGCGGGGGTGATGAGTCGCCTGGCCCGGGACCCGGCGAAGCGGGCGCCGCCACGTGCGGTCATCTTCCACATCCGCCGGGTCCGCCACGACACGACCCGCCCGAGCTTCCGGCCGACGCCCGCGGCGAGCGCCCCGAGCCCGACGCCGCCGACGGCGATGGCGACGGCCCGGCTCGGCTTCACGACCGCTCGAGCGACTCGTCGACGGCCGGGAGCGACGCCGCCGCGGTCGGCTCGCCGTGCAAGTAGGTGCCGTCGTCGAGGGCGGCCAGCGCGGCCTCGACGCCGGCCAGGTCAGCAGCGATCGCGTCCAGGTCGGGCATCCCCGCCGGTGGGGCGGTGACCGGGTCGACGGGTGCGGTCATACCGTCCACGTGTGCTGTCGCCGCATCCGTCTCGGGATCCACCGTCGAGACGCTACCCCGTGCCGGGTTCCGGGGCCCGAGCGAGACGGGTCCGGGCCGGCCCGGCCCGGTCGCCTACATTCCGGGGGTGACGTCCGCCCGCTCGACCCGTTCACGGTGGCGCGACCTGCCGACGGCGGCATGGATGCTGGCGCCGTCGGTCGTCGTCCTGTCGGCGTTCTTCGTGTACCCGCTCGGTCGGGCCGTGTGGCTGGGCCAGACCCGCTGCAACGCCCAGGGTGACGACTGCGTCTCCAACGGATGGGACCAGTACGTCGACGTGGCCCGCAGCGACGAGTTCCGCCACGCCGTGTGGGTCACGTTCCAGTTCGCCCTGCTGACCGTGCCGACCGGGCTCGTGCTCGGGGTCGCCCTCGCCGTGCTCGCCGACAAGTACCTGCGCGGCCTGGCGATCTTCCGCTTCATCTTCACGTCGACCATCGCCACGGGGGTGGCGGTCGCCAGCTTGATGTGGTTGTTCCTGCTGCAGCCCGACATCGGCGTCCTCGCCAACGTCACGTGGCTGGAGGATCTCTTCCCGGTCATCAAGTCGCCGGGGTTGCTGCGCGATGCCGGCACTGCGCTGCCGGCCGTCGCGCTCACGACGATCTGGGCCAACCTCGGCTTCACGTTCCTGCTCATCACCGCCGGCCTGCAGGGCATCCCCCGCGACCTCCACGAGGCGGCGGTCGTCGACGGCGCCAGCGGTGTCCGACGCTTCTGGAGCATCACCGTGCCGTTGCTCGGGCCACAACTGCTCTTCGTGCTGATCGTTCTGACGGCGAACGCGTTCCAGGCCTACGGCCAGATCGACCTGCTGACGCGTGGTGGCCCGCAGCCGCAGGCGTCGACCACCACGATCACCTACCTCACGTACGGCACCGACTCCATCATCAACGGCAACCTCGGCCTGCAGTCAGCGGTCGCCGTGCTGTTGTTCTTCGTGCTGCTCCTGTTGTCCGTCGTCCAACTCGTCGGCATCGGCCGCCGGGTCCACTACGCCTAGGCCGCCATGACCGTCGATGACACCGTCACCTACGACACGCCGACCGGATGGCGGCGCGTCGCCCGATACAGCCTGCTGATCGTCGTCTCGATCATCATCCTGTTCCCGATCTACACCACGGTCGTCGCCGCCCTGAAGCCCGGCAACAAGGTGCTCGTCAACCCGCTCGTGCCGGATGACTTCACGCTCAGCGTGCTGCAGGAGGCGTGGACCGAAGGTCACCTCGGCCGGTTCATGATCAACTCGATCATCGTCGCCGTGATCGTGACGGCGGCCCAGATCGTCACGTCGGTGCTGTCCGCCTACGCGTTCGCGATCCTCGAGTTCCCGGGCCGCAACGTGCTGTTCGTCGCCTTCCTCGCCACGATGCTGATCCCGCTCGAGGCGACCCTGGTCGTCAACCGCGAGACGATGGACTCGCTCGGCTGGCTCAACTCGTTCCAGGGCCTCACCGCGCCGTTCCTGGCCACCGCGTTCGGGACGTTCCTGATCCGCCAGGTCTTCTTGATGCTGCCGCGCGACCTCCGTGACGCCGCCGCCATCGACGGCGTCGGGCACCTCGGGTTCCTCCGTCACGTCGCCGTCCCGCTCGTGCGACCGACGATCGGGGCGATGGCCGCGCTGGCGTTCCTGTCGTCGTGGAACCAGTACCTCTGGCCGAACCTCATCACCACCGAGGAGGACATGTACACCTTGCAGAGCGGGCTCAGGTTCCTCAGCAACTCGGCGCTCGACAAGCCGAACCTGTTGATGGCCGGCGTCATCATCGCGTTCCTCCCGATCATCGTTGTGATCGCCGTCTTCCAGCGCCAACTCGTGCGCGGCCTCACTGCGGGCGGAGTCAAGGGATGACTCGTCGGGTCCGGTCCGGTGCGGTGATCGGCGCCGTCGTCGCCGGCTGCATCGCTGTCGCCGCGTGCGGATCGGGCGACTCGATCCTGCAGGCCGGCAACGACCCGGCGCCCACGACGACGTCGGCGCCCCCGGTGACAGCCGCGCCGGGGGAGACGCTGCCGCCCACGACGCCGCCGCCGATCGCCACCACCACGACGACGCCGCTGTCGTCGCTGCCGCCGTGCCCGGTCGACGCGCTCGATGATGTCGCGGGCCCGGTCGACATCACGTTCTGGCACGGCCTCACGGGCATCCTCGACGAGACGCTGGGCGCGCTCGTCGCCGAGTACAACGCCAGCCAGTCCAAGGTCCGGGTCACCCTGGAGAACCAGGGCGGCTACACCCAGACGATCGACAAGTACGTCCAGAGCAGCCAGGACAGCCGCCCCCAGATGGTGCTGTTGCCGGAGTACATGGTGCAGCAGATCGCCGACTCCGGCTCGGTGATCCCGATCGGGGCGTGCATGCAGGCCGACGAGTTCGACTCGTCGCGGTACCTGCCGCGGGCGATGCTGTCGTACCGGACGAACGGTGTGCAGTGGTCGATGCCGTTCAACGTCAGCGACCCGGTCCTCTACTTCAACAAGGTTGCGTTCAGGAACGCCGGGCTCGATCCCGAGGATCCGCCCGTCACCCTCGAGGAGCTCCGCGAGGTCTCGCAGCAACTCGTCGACTCCGGGGCCGTGGCCGTCGGCATCGCGCTCGACTACGGCGTCGACAGCGGCGGTGGGTGGTTCATGGAGCAGTGGTTCGCACGGGCCGACGAGCTGTACGCCGACAACGGCAACGGGCGGCTGGCCCCGGCCACCCGCGTGCTCTACGCCGGGCCGACCGGCGTCGCGCTGATGACCGAGGTGCAATCGATGATCACCGACGGGCTGGCCGTCTCGGTCGGGCCGAACACGGGCGGGCAGGACACGTTGCTCAAGCTGGCCGATCCCAACCAACCGGCGGCGATGGCGATCGCCACGTCGGCCGGGCTGGGAACGGTGCTCAGCGTGCTCGAGGGCGGGCTGATCCCGGGCGTCACGCCAGCTGACCTCGGCGTCGGGCCGATGCCGGGACCGAGCCCGATCCCATCGGCGATCGTGGGCGGCGGGTCGGTGTACATCGTCGCCGACAAGGGCGATCCGCAGGCCGCGGCGGCGTGGGACTTCATCAAGTTCCTGACGTCGGCCCAGACCCAAGCGACGTGGGCGGCGACGACCGGGTACGTCCCGGTCCGCGACGACGCGCTCGACCTCGAGCCGCTGGTCACGACATACGCGACCGATCCCCGGTTCCGGGTCGCCTATGACCAGCTGCTCGCCGGTGATCTCGACCTGGCGTCGGTCGGGCCGGTGCTCGGCCCGCTGCGCGCGGGGGGGGCCGCGACGGCTGGCGCCGGCGCGGCGATCCTCGACGGCGGACCGGTC
>JBEVOM010000213.1:0-31330 GCA_040507575.1 Ilumatobacteraceae bacterium | reverse complement strand
TGCCGCGGTCCTGCAGCTTGTAGAACGGGCTGCGGGCCCGCGAGACGTCGTGGTACTGGAGGTCGAGGAGCTGCACCCGGGGGTGGCCGAAGGGCAGGCCGTGACGCTCGCGGAACGCCTCCAGCAGCTTGTACTTGATGACCCAGTCGACCTCCCGGTCGAGCTTGAGGGGGTCGTTCTCGATCGTGGTGACGCAGTGCTCCCACATCTCCAGGGCCCGCTGCTCGAGCGGCGGGAACCCCTTCGTGTCGGCGTAGCGCAGCGCCCGGTCGAGGTACTCGCGCTGGATGTCGAGGGCGCTGACCTCGCGTCCGTTGCCGAGGCGCACCGTGCGCCGGCACGTCGGGTCGTGGCTGATCTCGCGGATGGCCCGGATCGGGTTCTCCAGCGTCATGTCCCGCAGCACGACGCTGCGGTCCTCGAGCATGCGCAACATGCAGGCGGCCGAGCCGACCTTGAGGAACGTCGTGTACTCGCTCATGTTGGAGTCGCCGACGATGACGTGGAGGCGACGGAAGCGCTCGGCGTCGGCGTGCGGCTCGTCACGGGTGTTGATGATCGGGCGGCTGCGGGTGGTCGCCGAGCTGACGCCCTCCCAGATGTGCTCGGCCCGCTGGGAGATCGAGTACGTGGCGCCGCGGGCGGTGTGCAGGACCTTCCCGGCCCCGGCGTAGATCTGGCGGCTGACGAGGAACGGGATCAGCACCTCGGCGTAGTGACCGAGGTCGTCGTGGCGGCTGGTGCAGTAGTTCTCGTGGCAGCCGTAGCTGTTCCCGGCCGAATCGGTGTTGTTCTTGAACAGGTAGATCGTGCCGCGTATCGACTCCTCGGCGAGGCGCTGCTCGGCCGACTCGACGAGGCTCTCGAGGATCCGCTCCCCGGCCTTGTCGTGGACCACGAGCTCGTACAGGGAGTCGCACTCCGGCGTCGCGTACTCGGGGTGTGAGCCGACGTCGAGGTACAGCCGGGCACCGTTCTGGAGGAAGACGTTCGAGCTGCGGCCCCAGCTGACGACCCGGCGGAACAAGTAGCGGGCAACCTCGTCCGGACTCAAGCGGCGCTGTCCGCGCAGGGTGCAGGTGACGCCGTACTCGTTCTCGAGGCCGTAGATCCGCCTCTCCATCGCTGTCAAGCTAGCTGCGCAGCCGTCCGACGCAGCGGCAGAGCGCGCCGTCATCCATCGAGCAGTCGCTGGAACGATCCCGGCCGCCCTGTGCGCAGCCCGTCGACCAACCTGAACCGCACCTGGGCGCCGGGTCGTGACTGCCCGATCGTCGCCAGATCGCGGCCGTCCACGACCGCGACGACGGGATACCCGCCGGTCGTCGGGTGGTCGGCGAGCATCACCACCGGCCGGCCGTCGGATGGCACCTGGATCGCGCCGATGAGCAGGCCTTCGCTGGGCAGCTCGGCGGTGATGGGCCGGGCGAGGGGCGGTCCGTCGAGCCGGGCGCCGACGCGGCTGACGTCCGACGAGACCGTCCATGCCGTGGCGCAGAGCTGGTCGAACGCCCCGTCGGCGAACCAGTCGAGGCGTGGCCCGGGCCAGATGCGCACGGTGCCGTCGGAGGTCGGGGGTGGGGCCTGGTCGACGAGGATCGGCGTGCCCGGGTCCCGTCCGATCGGCAGCCGGGCGCCGGCGAGGACGGCGGGTGGTCCGAGACCCGACACGGAGTCACGGCTCCGGGATCCGAGGACCGGCTCGACGGCGATGCCGCCACGCACGGCGAGGTAGGCCCAGAGGTGTCCGGGCCGCGGGTCGACCGAGATCTCCTCGTCCGCGCCCACCGCGCGCGCCGCGTGCTCGGCAGCCGACGCGACGACCCCGCCCGTCGTCAGCGTCAGGCGCAGGCCGCCCAACGTCTCCAGCACAGCCGCGTCGTCGGGATTGCCGACGAGGCGGTTGAGCACGGCCCGTGTCGGCGCATCGACGGCCCCGCTGCGCGGCACGCCGATGTCGGCCCGACCCGGCCGACCGGCATCCTGGATGCTGGTCGCCCACCCGGCGTCGACGACGACCAGCCAGGCCATCGTCAGCGGACCTCGAAGCGGACCGCTGCACCAGGGCGGATCAGCGCCGGGTCCTGTCGAGTGGTGTCCCAGAGCTGTGCGCCGGTGGATCCCAGCAGGTGCCAACCCCCGGGGGAGGCCGACGGGTACACCGCGCTGTAGGCGGCGGCGATCGCCACCGCCCCCGCCGGAACCCGGGTCCGGGGGGTCGGTCGCCGTGGCAGCTGCAACACCGGGTCGAGCCCGCTGAGGTAGGCGAAGCCGGGAGCGAACCCGCAGAACGCGCATCGGTAGACCGGCGCAGCGTGGCGGGCCACGACGCCGGCGACATCGAGCCCCGTCGCCTCGGCGACGGCGGTGAGGTCGGGTCCGTCGTAGTCGACCCGGATGACGACGACGTCGCCGTCGTGCACCGGCCCTGCACGGCCCGCCGCTGGGTCGATCCCCGAGAGCCACTCGCCGACGCGCTCGCTGGCCGCGGAGTCGGCCAGCTCGACGAGGACGGTCCGGGCCGCCGGCACGACCTCGGCGACGGCCGGGTCGGCTGCTCGGCGCACGACCGACGCGAACCCGGCGGCGTCGGCTCCGGCGTCGAGCTCGACCAGCCAGCCCGACGGGCCGTACGGCAGCAGTCGGGTTGTCATGCCGTGAACGAGTGCAGCGCGATCCCGGCCCGGTCGAGTGCGTCACGCACGGCGACCGCGAGTCCGACCGCGCCCGGTGTGTCGCCGTGCAGGCACAGGGAACGGGCCGGCACGCGCACGACCGTGCCGTCGACGGAGACGACCTCGTGGGTGGTGGCCAGGCGGATGGCGCGGGCACTGACCTCGGACGGGTCGAGCACGAGGGCGGCGGGATCGGAACGCGGCACCAGCCGCCCGTCGCTGAGGTAGGCCCGATCGGCGAAGGCCTCCGGGACCGGTTCCAGTCCGGCGGCTTCGGCGCAGCGGAGGAGGCAGGAACCGGGGGCACCGAGCACGGCCAGCGACGGGTCGTACTCGGCCGCTGCCGAGACCACCGCCTGGGCCTGGGCCGGGTTGTCCACGCAGGAGTGGTACAGCGCCCCGTGGGGCTTCACGTAGGCGACCTCGGTCCCGGCCACCTGGGCGAACGCGTCGAGCGCACCGAGTTGGTAGAGGACCGCGTTGCGCAGGTCGTCGGGGTCGATGTCGATGAAGCGCCGTCCGAAGCCGAGAAGATCGGGATACGACACCTGGGCGCCGATCGACACGTTGTTCGCGACGGCCGCCGTGCACACCGCCCGCAACGTCGAGGGATCCCCGCCGTGGAAGCCGCACGCGACGTTCGCGCTCGTCACGACGCCGAGCATCGACTCGTCGTCGCCCAGCCGCCAGACCCCGTACGACTCCCCGAGATCGCTGTTGAGGTCGATCGAGGTCACCCTCGCCAATGTACGACGACCGCGTCGCCCGCGGTACCGGTCGCGCCGTGGGCCTGCCATGATCATCGACCGACGATGAGGCACCGATGACGACGCGAGGTCGCGACAACCGGGCGGGCTGGGAGCCCTGGCTGGCCCGGCTCGACGCGGCGCGTGCACGGTCGCTGGAGATGGGCGGCCCGGAGCGGATCGAGCGCCAGGTCCACAGCCAGGGCAAGCTGGACGTTCGCCAACGCGTTGCCGCCCTGTTCGACCCGGGTTCGTTCAACGAGATCGGCAGCCTCGTCGGGAACAAGGAGGACCTGCCCGCCGACGGCTTCGTCTGCGGCTTCGGACGGATCGGCGGACGACCGGTGGCCGCCGGTGCCGAGGACTTCACGATCAAGGCCGGCTCGGTCGGGAGCGGTGGCGGGTACAAGCGGTACCGGATCGCCGAGCTCGCGGTGCAAGAAGGCGTCCCGCTGGTGTGGATGAAGGAGGGTGCTGGCGCCCGGATGGGCGTGCGCACGTCGACGCCGGCGCGGACCCCGAACGACCTGGAGCCGATGGCCGATGCCAAGGGCGAGGTGCCGGTGGTGTGCCTCGTGCTCGGCGTGTCGGCGGGTCACGGCGCGCTCGCCGCGCCGATGGCCGACTTCGTCGTCATGACGGAGCGATCGGCCATCTTCACCGGCGGCCCCGACCTCGTGCGGGCGGCCACCGGCGAGGTCGTCACCGCCGAGGAGCTCGGCGGCTGGAGGGTGGCCGTCGAGCAGGCCGGCACCGTGCACAACGTCGTTGCCGACGATGCCGCGGCGATCGCGCTCGCCCGCCACTACCTCGAGTACTTCCCCTCGAACCGCCACGGTCTCGCGCCGACGGTGGCCGGCCCCGACGGCGGGCCCCGGCCGACCCCCGAGCTGCTCGACATCATCCCGGCGAACAACCGGTCGCCGTACGACGTCCGCGACGTCATCACCGCTCTTGTCGACGACCACCGCTTCCTCGAGGTCCAGCCCCTCTACGGCACCTCGATCTCGGTCGGGTGGGCCCACGTCGGCGGGCGGGCGGTCGGGTTCGTCGCCAACAACCCGGCGCGACGCGCCGGCGCGCTCGACGCGCCGGCGGCGATCAAGGCGACCGACTTCCTGGAGATCGCCGACACGTTCGGGCACCCGATCGTGTTCCTGCTCGACAACCCCGGCGTCCTCGCCGGCACGCAGGCCGAGAAGGCCGGCGTCCTCAAGTGGGGTGGGCGGATGTACCTGGCAGGGCGTCGCCTGCGCTCGCCGAAGATCAGCGTGCTGATGCGCAAGGGCTTCGGGTTCGGGCTCGTCACGATGGCCCACATGCCCCACGACCGCCAGACACTCGTGTTGGCGCTGCCGAGCGCCAACATCGCGACGATGCCGGCCCAGAGCGGCGGCCGCACGGCCAACCTCGACGACGCCACCCGAGACAAGATCGAGCAGGCCCAGCGCGGTGGGCCCTATGGCCTCGCCGACCGCCTCGGCGTCGACCAGGTCGTCGATCCGCGCGAGCTGCGCAACGCCATCATCGCCGGCTTCGCGATGACCGACGCCCGCCCGCACCGCCGCTGACCGTTGCGTTCACGTCCGGATATCGGTCGCACGTGCGACCAAAATCCGGACCAAAACCGATCAGCTGGCGGCGAGGAGCGCGGCGACCTCGTCGTCGCTGAGACGGCGGAAGCAGCGCCGGCCGTTGCCGCGGGCGAGCAGCGCGACCTCGAGGTCGCCGGCGGGCAGGGTGCGGTCGGGCCCGGCCAGCGCCCCGGCCCCGGAGCGCACGGCGGCGCCGACGTCGAAACCGTCGGCGAACGACTCGGTCAGCCGCCCGAGGATGGCGTCGGCGTCACCGCCGAGCACCGTGTGGTCGCGGTGGTCGTAGACGGTGCCGTCGTACTGGATGTGGAACATCTGGTCGCCGTCCGTGCTGTTCCCGACCTCCGCCACGAGGATCTCGACCTCCATCGGCTTCATCTCGTGGGTGAAGATCTGGCCCAGGATCTGGGCGTACTGGTTGGCCAAGCTGCGGGCGTCGACGTCGTCGCGGCTGTACTGGAAGCCCTTGAGGTCAGCAGCCCGGACGCCGGCGACGCGCAACTGGTCGAACTCGTTGTAGCGACCGACGCCGGCGAACGCGATGCGGTCGTAGATCTCGCTGACCTTGCGCAACGTCTCGGAGCTGTTCTCGGCGACGATGGCGATCCCATCGGCGTACCGGATGGCGACGAGCGCCCGGCCTCGGGCGATGCCCTTGCGGGCATAGTCCGCCCGGTCCTTCATCACCTGCTCCGGGGCGACGTAGAACGGCATGCTCATCGCGTCGCGACCCCGTTCTCGCGGACCTGTTCGGCGATCGCCTGGTAGCGGGTCGCCAGCTCCTCGTCGTCGACGCGCACGAAACCTTCGGCCGTGACGGTGGCGACGATCGGGTAGATGCCGCGCAGCGCGTCGGGCCCACCGGTGGCGGAGTCGGCGTCGGCGGCCTCCCACAACGCTCGGCAGGCCAGCTCGACGGCATCGCCGCGGTCGAGCTCGGGCCGGTGCCCGAGCTTGATGACGGTGCCGGCGTGCAGGCTCCCGGAGCCGGTGGCGACGTACTCGCGCTCCTCGTAGCGCCCGCCGGTGACGTCGTAGGCCCAGAGCCGTCCGACGCGACGACGCAGGTCGTAGCCGGCGAAGATCGGTACCACGGCGAGCCCCATCATCGCGGCCTGCAGGTTCCCCTTGATCATCATCGACAGCTGGTTGGCCTTGCCCTCCAGGCTGAGCGCGACGCCCTCGACCTTCTCGTAGTGCTCGAGCTGCAGGCTGAAGAGCCGCACCATGTCCATCGCCGGGCCGGCGGCGCCGGCGATCGCCACGGCACTGTGACGATCGGCCTCGACGACCTTGTCCATCGACCGGTGGCTGATCAGGTTCCCCGACGTCGCCCGCCGGTCGCCGGCCATGACGACACCGTCCGTGTAGCGCAGCGCGACGCACGTCGTGGCGTGGGGCACGGCACCGAGCGCGAGGGAATCGCCACCCGCCGGGGTGGCCGGACCTCCGATTCGACGCAGGAGCTCGGGGAAGCTCGACCCCGGGTCGTCACCCGGGGTGAAGATGGGCATCGACATCGAGGTCTACTGACCGCCCTTCTGGACGTAGGACTTGACGAAATCCTCGGCGTTGGTCTCGAGGACCTCGTCGATCTCGTCCAGCAGGTCGTCGAGCTCGGCCTTGAGCTTCTCGCCGCTCTCGGTGGACGGTGGCGCGGTCTCGACGACCTCGTCCTCCGTCGTCCGGGGGGTCTGCTTCTGCTTCTGCGTACGTTCCGCCATGCTGCCTGGCGCCTCCTTCGCTGTCTTCCTCGTCGACTACGAACCGAGACGATCGAGGAGCTCGACAGCGCTGTCGCTCTCGTCGATCAACCTAGCCACGTGGTCCGCTGTTCCACGCAACGGCTCCATCATCGGCACCCGACGCAACGGCTCACGCCCCACGTCGAACACCATGGAGTCCCAGTTGGCCGCCACGATGTCATCGGGGTACTTGGCGAGGCAGCGGCCCCGGAAGTACGCCCTGGTCGTCGTGGGCGGACGGGTGGTGGCCGCTTCGACCTCGTCGAGCGGGATCATCGTCTCCAGCCCGGCACGCGACGCGAGCCCCCGATCAGGTCGCATGTCGTGGTACTGGAGGTCGATGGCCTTGAGCTTGGCGGCGCCGGGCTGGAGCCCGTGACGCTCCGCATAGCCGTCCACGAGGCGCTGCTTGGCGACCCAGTCGACCCAGTGGGCGACGCTCGGCGGGTCGTGCTCGAGCCCGGTCAGCACACGTTCCCAGCGGGCCAGCACGTCGCGGCCGACGTCTTCGCCCACGGACACCAGGCCGTGCAGCTGCTCGTACTTGCGGGCTCGCTCCAAGAGGCCCCACTGGATCTCCAGCGCGGTCGCCCGGCGTCCGTCGCGCAGCATGATCGTGCGGGACAACGCGGTGTCGTGGCTGACCTGGCGGATCGCCGAGACGGGATTGCCGAGCAGCCAGTCGTCGCCGAGCGCGTCGTCTTCGATCATCGCCAGCACGATCGCCGTCGTGCCGACCTTGAGGTAGGTGGCGACCTCGCTCATGTTGGCGTCGCCGACGATCACGTGCAGGCGACGGTACTTCTGGGCGTCGCAGTGGGGTTCGTCTCGCGTGTTGACGATCGGGCGCTTCAACGTCGTCTCGAGCCCGACCTCCTCTTCGAAGAAGTCGGCGCGCTGCGAGAGCTGGTACGGGACGTGGTCGAACGCCACGCCGGGGAGCTCGCAGCCGACCTTGCCGGCGCCGGTGAACACCTGGCGGGTGACGAAGTGGGGCGTCACCTGGGCGACCACCCGTCCGAACGGGGTCTCGCGGGCGAGGAGGTAGTTCTCGTGGCAGCCGTAGCTGTTGCCCTTGCCGTCGGAGTTGTTCTTGTGGACGATCACCTCGGCCGGACCGCTGGCCGTCTGGGCCAGCTTGGCGTTGGCGTACAGCATGCTGCGGCGGATGATCTCCTCCGCCGCGCGGTCGAACCGAACCGCCTCGAGCGCCGTCGAGACCTCGGGCGTCGAGATCTCCGGGTGGGCGTGGTCGACGTAGTAACGGGCGCCGTTGGTCAGTACGGCATTGACGAGCGTCGTCTCGACCTCGGGCGCCACCACGTCGTCGAGGGAGAACCCGCGGGCGTCGTTGGCCGGGTGCTCGTCATCGAAGTCCCAGCCGACCCGGCCGCGCCGGCGACTGGTCGTCGCGGCCACGTAGGCATTGATCAGCAACGAGGATGCCGACACCGGGTTGTTGTCGGCCCCGCGCACGACGATGCCGTACTCGGTCTCGATGCCGCAGACCTTCGGCAGCGCCATGGGTGGACCCTACCGACGCCTGATGCCCATGCACGGGCATATGCGGCTACAGGTACTGGCCAGTGGCCACCCGCTCGATCGCACGTCCGCCCTTCGGATCGTCCTCGCGGCCCTCGTTGACGAGGGTGCGGATGAACACGATGCGCTCACCCTTCTTGCCCGAGATCTTCGCCCAGTCGTCCGGGTTGGTCGTGTTGGGCAGGTCCTCGTGCTCCTTGTACTCCTGCTTGATCGATGCCAGCAGGTCATCGATGCTCACGCCTCGTTCGCCCCCGCCGATCACCCGTTTGATGGCCAGCTTCTTGGCCCGGCGCACGATGTTCTCGATCATGGCGCCCGACGCGAAGTCCTTGTAGTACAGGATCTCCTTGTCGCCGTTGGCGTACGTGACCTCGAGGAACCGGTTGGCCTCGTCGTCGCGGTACATCTCGGCGACCGTCGCCTCGATCATCGCCGGCACCTTCGTGCCCGGGGCGATCGGGATCTCGTCGGTCAGGTACTGGGCGAAGATCTGCGTTGCTGCCGCGGCCTTGGGGCGCTCGATCTTGATCTTGACGTCGAGCCGGCCCGGTCGCAGGATCGCCGGGTCGATGAGGTCCTCGCGGTTCGTGGCGCCGATCACGATGACGTTGCGCAGGCCTTCGACACCGTCGATCTCGGCCAGCAGCTGGGGGACGATCGTCGACTCCATGTCCGAGCTGATCCCCGAACCGCGGGTCCGGAACATCGAGTCCATCTCGTCGAAGAAGACGATGACCGGCCAGCCCTCCTCGCTCTTCTCACGCGCCCGCTGGAACACGAGCCGGATCTGGCGCTCGGTCTCCCCGACGTACTTGTTCAGGAGCTCGGGACCCTTGATGTTGATGAAGTAGCTGCGGCCCTTCTCGTCGCCGGTCGCCGCGGCGACCTTCTTGGCCAGGCTGTTCGCCACGGCTTTGGCGATCAGGGTCTTGCCGCAGCCCGGCGGCCCGTACAGCAGGATCCCCTTCGGGGCCGGAAGGCGGTGCTCGACGAAGAGCTCGCGGTGGAGGAACGGCAGCTCGACTGCGTCGGCGATCTGCTCGATCTGATCGTCGAGGCCACCGATGTCGCTGTAGGAGATGTCGGGCACCTCCTCCAGCAACAGGTCCTCGACCTCGGGCCGGGGCAGCTTCTCGAGCAGCAGGTTCGACCTCGTGTCGAGGCGCATGGTGTCCCCCGCCCGGAGGCGCATGCCGCGCACGGCGTCGGCCAGCTCGCAGACCCGCTCCTCGTCGGCGCGCCCGACGACGAGCGCCCGGACGCCGTCCTCCATGATCTCCTTGATCGAGACCACCTCGCCGGTGATCTCGGGTGCCCGGGCGAGCACGACGTTGAAGCTCTCGTTGAGCACGACCTCACTGCCGCGGTAGAGCTGGTCGAGGTCGATGTCGGGGTGCGTGGCCACCTTCATCTTGCGGCCACTGGTCAGGATGTCGACGGTGCCGTCGTCGTTCTTGCCGACGATCACGCCGTACGCCGACGGCGGCTGGGTCAGCTTGTCGACCTCGTCGCGCAACGTCGCGATGTGCTCGCGAGCCTCACGGAGCGTGTAGCTCAACTTCTCGTTCTGGGCGACGGCCTGGGCCAGCTGGCCCTTCGTCTCGAGGAGGCGCTCCTCGAGCGCGCGCACCCGCTTGGGAGCGTCGGAGAGCCGGCCGCGGAGGTGGGCGATCTCGTCGCCCAGCGCATCGACCTGGGCATGGAGGGCCTCGGTGGTCTCGTCGCCTGGCTCGGGCACGCTGACTCCTTCCGGTCGTCGTGAGGGCGACGCTACACGCGCGCTTCCGCGATACCCCGGCATGTTCGATCCCCGGCACCACGCGTCACGAAGGCGTCACGGGGACGACACAAACGGTGCCGGACTGCCGGCGGTGTGCGGGTGGAGCATTCGGATGGCTCGGGACGGAGTGCCGTTTCCACGTCGCACACCGTGTAAACTCGTCAGCGTTCGTGTCGGAGCGAAGGAGCACCCATCACATGAAGGTCTGGATCGATCAGGATCTGTGCACAGGCGATGGCCTCTGCGAAGAGATCGCCCCCGACGTCTTCACCCTGCTGGACGACGGCCTCGCCTACGTCAAGGAGGGGGCAACGGTGTACGCCACCGCGAAGGGCAACGCGCAGGGAGCCGAAGGCCTCGCCAACATCCCCGACGGCCAACTCGACGCGGTCATCGAGTCCGCCGAGGAATGCCCGGGCGAGTGCATCTACATCGAGCCCTGAGCGGGTTCGACCCGTCGATCAGCCGCCGAGGTAGCGGGCGACGGTGAGGAAGCCGGTGTGGGCCACCATCCGGTGGTCGGGCCGCACCGCCTGTCCCTCGATGTGCCAGCCGCGATGGAGCACCTCGATGGTGCGCGAGTCGATCCAGCGCCCGCGCAGTGACTCACGCGCCTGGGCAGCCTGGGTGATCGACGGTGTGTACGTGACCAGGATCCCTCCCGGGCGCAGGACGTGCTCGGCGTGGGGCACGACGCGCCACGGCTCGGGGAGATCGAGCACGACCCGGTCGAACGGCCCGTCGGCGAGCGCGATTTCCTCGTAGGTGTCGCGCAGCTCGACGCGGTAGCGCTCGAGCGCGGCCTCGCCCAGGAAGCTGCGCACGTTGCTGCGGGCCCGGTTGGCGAAGTCCTCGCGCATCTCGTAGCCCACGATGTCAGCGCCCCAGCGCAGCATCGTCATCGACAGCGCGCCTGACCCCACCCCGGACTCGAACACGCGGGCCCCGGGCCCGATGTCGGCCAGCATGCAGATCGGCGCCAGGTCCTTCGGGTAGATGACCTGCGCCCCTCGCGGCATCTCCAGGACGAAGTCCTCGAGCGTCGGGCGCAGGACCGTGTACTCGGCCCCCTTCGTCGAGCGCACGGTGCCGCCCTCGCGACTTCCGATCACCGTCGCGTGTGGCACGTAGCCGGCGTGGCTGTGGAACTCGCCACCCTCCGACAGCAGCTGGAGGTAGCGCCGCCGCTTGGCGTCGAGCAGCAGCACCCGCTCCCCCACCTGGAACGGCCCGCTCACCGTGGTCCCCGGCTCACGAGGAGATCGGGATCCGGCTGCGGAACGTCACCGACACGTCGACGAGGCGGCAGAACGCGCACACGTCGTTGGTGGTCGGCGCGCCGCACGTGGCGCACGCGCCCAGCCCCTCGACCGCGGCCCGGGAGTGGCCGGCCAGCAGCGGTGCCATGCGCTCCAGGAAGCCGAGGTAGAACGACGCCTTGGTTCCGGGCGACGATGCCTCGAGCCCGTTGAGCGTGGCCTTGTACCCGAGGTGCTTGTTCCCGGCGGCCATCGGGCACTCCTCGATCTGGTAGTCGATGCCCCGCACGATGCACCACGCCGCCGTCTCCCGCTCGGTCAGCCTGACGAGTGGCTTGACCTTGCGTGGGAAGCCGCCCCCACCCGGCAGCGCGGGCAGCTGACGGGCCAGGTAGTCGATGTCCCAACGCAGCGAGTTGCCGAACAGCACTGCCGCCTCGTCGTCGAGGTTGTGCCCGGTCGCCACGACGTCGTAGCCGCCCTCACGGGCCGCGGCGTCGAAGAGGTGGCGCTTCGACAACCCGCAGGCCGAGCACGGCACGCGATGCGTCGCCTGCGCCGCCGTGGGGATGTCGTATCCGTGCTCGTCGCGCAGATCGATCGTGCGCAGGAGCAGACCGCGGGACGCCGCGAAGTCCCGGGCGTACCGGCCACTGACGTCGCTGTAGTCGCCGATCCCCAGACCGATGTACAAACCGTCGGCGGCGTAGCCGAGCTGCAGCAGGATGTCCCATACCGCCAACGAGTCCTTTCCGCCGCTGACGGCGACCAGCACCCGCTCGCCCGGCGCGAGCATGTCGTGGTCGGCGATCGCCTTCTCGACCTGGCGGCGGCACAGCTGCTCGAGGTGCTCGGCGCAGAAGTTGGCGTTGTGGCGCGGCAGGTCGATGACCGCCGGCCCGCGGCACACGCGGCACTTCGACATGCTCAGCCTCCCGAGATCACGGGACGGACCTCGACGACGTCGTCGTCGCCGAGACGGGCGTCGCCGGGCACGAGCGTGCCGTTGCAGATCACGAGGTGGGACTCACGGTCGAGCTCGAGGCGATCGAGCAGCGCGCGGACCGACCGGGCGCCGTGGACCTCGACCTCCCGCCGCGGGTTGCGGAGGAGGACCTTCACCGCTTCTTCGGAACCCGGCCGGTGACGCCGCGGAGGATCAACGTCTCGCCGGGGCCGATGCGCTCGATGGCGACCGTCCTCGGGTCGCTGCCCATCAGCCGGCGCACGATGCGGTTGGCGAGGATGGCGAACCCGATGATCTTCCACACCCGGCTCTTGCCGAACACGCCGCTGACCATGCTCCTGCGGAACAGCAGCATCGACGGCGACGGAAGGAGCGGGGCGCGAGACATCGTCACACCCGCCGGATCTCGACGAACGTCGTCTTCTTCTTGCCACTGCGCCGGCCGAGCAGGAAGATCAGGATCACGATCACGAGGCCGCCGATCCCGACGCCCGTGAGCAGCGTGTTGCGCTTGTCGTCCACCTCGCCGCGGACCCCGTCCTGCAGGGACTGGAAGCTGCGCTGGAGATCATCACGCGTGATCGTGGTCGGCGCCGGCGGAGGCGGCTGGTTCTTGGCCATCACTTCGTCTCCTTGTACAGGCTGTCCCGGTTGATCCGGCTGAACGCCAGCAGGGCGAACAGCACGCAGACGACGAGGACGATGACGTACGGGAGCCAGGACAGCGAGCCGCTCGCGGCGCGCGGCCACTCGGCCTGGATCAGCCGCAGGAGCCCGAGCAGCACGAGCGCGAGGCCGACACCGAGCAACGCGGCACCGGCCGTGCCGAGCGCCAACCACTTCCCGGCGCCCTTGAGCGGTCCGAGCGTCTCCTGCTTGGCGTACGTCTTGACGAGATCGACCACGCCGGTGATCGACGTCGGGTCTTGGTCACGAGTTGTCGAGCCGGGCGCCGTCACGGGGGAAGGTTCTATCACCCGAGCCGGAAGCGGAGCATCGCTTCGACATCGTCGAGGCTCTCGGCGAGCAGGTCGAGCCGATCTCCGGGCGAGGCCGCGCACAGGAGGCGGTAGCGGTCGGCGGGCCCGATCGGCGCCAACGCGGCGAGGTTGAACGAGGCCACCGACGGGTCCTCGCTGATCGTCGCCAGCTGATCGTCGGGGTCACGCGGCGGCAACTCGCCGAGGCGGGTGGCAAGCGCCACGACGTCGCGCAGCCGCTCGGTCAGCGCGGCGACGCCCGCCGCCAAGCCCTCGGCGTCGGCATCGACGTCCGGCCAGTCGGCGACATCGGCGCGCGGGTACGGGTCGTCGGGAAGCCAGGCGTTCACCCGGAAGCGGCGAGTGCCGACGGCGACGACGGCGTACCGGCCGCCGCCCAGGGCGTCGACCTGGACCATGCGGGCCGTCACGCCGACGTCACTGCGCTGGTCACCCCCACCGACCTCCCACCCTCGCTCGATCAGCGTCACGCCGAACTCCGGGTCGCCGCCGCTGTCGTCGGCGAGGCAGTCGATCACGAGCTGTCGGTAGCGGGGTTCGAACACGTGGAGCGGGAGCACGGCACCCGGGAGCAGCACGCTTCCCAGCGGGAACATCGGCATCACCGCCACCTCACCACCGTACGTCCTGGCCCGGCCGGTTCCGGGAGCACCGACGTCCTGTGTCGCGACACGCCCTCAGCGCGGCGCGAGGTCGGCGGGAGTGGGTCCGGCGGGGTACGTCGCCAGCATGGCGGCGAAGTCGTCCCACACCGGTCGGTAGACGCTCTGGTCGGTCAGCGTCCCCGCGGCGTTGAGCAGCAGGGAGAACTCGATCGCGCCGCCGCCCTCGACCGGCAGGTAGCCGGACAGCGACTTCACCGCCGGCGGGTCGGCGTTGTAGGGGGCGTTGCCGAGCGTGCCGGTCTTGGCCTGCATGTGTCCGGCCACCGGCGAGTCGGTGAAGACGTCGGTCAACGTGCCCGAGACGCCGGCCACGGGCAGACCGGCACCGAGCGGATCGGTGGGTCCGCTGCGGGACAGGACGTCGACGAAGACCTGGCACGTCACCCGGTTGTCGTTGCTCAGCCCCGAGCCGTCAGCGAGCTGCACCCCGGCCATCGGGATCCCCCAACCGCTGAGCGTGCTCGCCATCACGGCGAGGCCGGCGTCGCGCGTGCCGGCGCCGCCGGCGCTCACGCCGAGCTCCTTCACGAGCAGCTCAGCGGTGTTGTTGTCGCTCGTCGACAGCATCTCGCCGACGACGGCGGACATCGGAGCGCTCTGGATGCTGCCGAGCACGTCGGCGTCGGGCGGCGCGGAGCCGGCGGTCGGGGTGCCGGCCACGACGATCCCCCGGGACTGCAGAAGCGACGCGAACTCGCGGGCCGCCGCCTCGGCCGGCTCGGTCGCCCGGAGCGGATCGCCGGTCACGCGGGCGTCGTTCACCATCAACGCGTCGTACGGCCCGGCCTCGATGCCCCGCACGTCGTTGACCCAGCTCGGCGCGAAGTACTCGTCGTCGTAGCGGCTGGCGTCACCGACGATGCCGCCATCGACCCGCTGCACGCCCGCCGCCACGAGCGTGTCGGCCAGCGCGTCGAGCGACGTGGCGCTCGTGACCGGGTTCGGGTCGTTCTGCACCGGGTACGTCGAGCTCGTCAGGAGCGGGTCGCCCCCGCCGACGAGGTAGACGTCACCGGCCACCGTGCCCCCGACCGGTGCCGCACCCCTGACTTCGGTGGTGAACGTGCGGTCGGCGCCGAGAACCTCGAGCGCGACGGCCGCGACGAGGATCTTCTGGTTGCTGGCCGGGATCAGCGGCTGATCGGCCCGCGTCGAGCCGACTGCGGTGCCGTCGACGTCGACGGCCACGCACGACGGCGCGCCCAGCGTGGCGCCGAAGTCGGCGACCGCGGTCTGGAACGCGGGGAGGTTCACGTCGCGGGCGAGCACGGCCGGCGCCCGACGGAACGACAGCAGCGGCGTGGTCAGGACCGGTGACGGTGCCGGTGGCGCGTCCACCGTGGTCGTCGGCGGCGGCGGTTCGGCGCCGTCCGCGTGCCCTGCGGCCCAACGCCAGAGGACGAACAGGATCACCGCAGGGACGAGCGCGACGACGGTGAGGGCGACCAGCGGGTTGACCGCCGGCTGGCGAGCCGGGCTCACCGCGCCCGACGGCTCCGATGCCGGGCGTCGCGGTACAGGTGGCCCAGCGCGGTCACGGCGCGGTTGCCGCTCGGATAGCAGAGCCGCCCGGTGGCCCGGACGGTGGCCGGGCCCGGGTTGGCGGGATCGGCGACGGCGAGCTCGGTGGCCGTGAGGATCGGCTTCCCCGTTGCCCGGCTCAGCTCGTCGGCCGCCTCCGCGAAGCGGGCGTCCTGGCGCTCGTGGTACGCGACGATCCGGTCCAACCCGTAGTCCGGGTAGAACGGGCCGTCGCGCATCATCCGGGCCTGGTTCGACTGGATGCCGACGCCGATGTAGACGATGGCGTCGACCGCCGGGTGCTCGGCGATCAGGCGCATGACCTCGGGGATCGTGTCACGCGTCTCGCCTCCGGCGCAGTCGACCGGGTTGTTGCGGCTCCAACGCGGCGGCAACAGGCGGTCGATCGCATCGCGCAGGTCGTCGGGCAGTGCGAGCAGTCGCAGGTCGGTGTCGCGGGTGATGGCGTCGGCGGTGACGACGCCCCAGCCGCCCGCCGTCGTCAGCACGACGACGTCAGGCCCGGACGGCGACGGCTGGGTGGCGAACGTGGCCGCCGCCTCGAACGCCTCCTCGACCGTCGCGGCACGGGTGATGCCGGCGGCCCGGCACTCGCCGTCGAACACCTTGTCGTCGGCGGCCAGGGCGCCGGTGTGGCTGGCCGCGGCGCGGGCCCCGCCCTCGGTGGAGCCGCCTTTGACGAGCACGAGCGGTTTGCGGGCGGCAGCGCCGGCGAGCCGGTCGAGCAGGCGACGACCGTCCGCGATCCCTTCGACGTACGCCAGCCCGACCGCCGTCGATGGGTCCTCGGCGTAGTGGTCGAGGTAGTCGGCGACCGAGACCGCCGCCGCGTTGCCGGCCGAGACGGCGCGGCTGATCCCGACGCCGGCGGCGCGGGAGAAGTTGAGGAAGCTGGACACGAAGTTGCCGCTCTGACTGGCCACGCCGATGCGTCCGGCCGGCGGGTACGGGGCGACGATCTGGGCGCACAGGTTGACCGGCGTGCTGACCACGCCCTGGCCGTTCGGCCCGGCGAGCAGGATGCCGAGCTCGTCGGCGAGAGCAACCAGTTCCGTCTCGGCCACCCGTCCCTCCGGACCGGCCTCGCCGTAGCCGGCCGACGTCAGGAACGCGGCCGTGATCCCCTTCGCCGCGCACGCCCGCAGCAGACCCGGGTTGGCCGCCGCCGGCGTGCACACGAACACGAGGTCGATCTCGCCCTCGGGAAGCTCGGCGACGTCGGCGACGGTCTCGATCCCGAGGATCCGCTCGCCCTGCAGGTTCGTCCCGAACACCTTGCCGCGGTACCCGCTGGCCAGCAGGTTGTGCAGCGACACGAAACCGAACTTGCCGGGGTGGCTGGACGCGCCGGCGACCAGGACGCCGCGCGGCTCGAACAACGCCTGGAACTGGGCGGCCGTCGGCCCGGAGCGGCCCGGCGGGGCGACGTCTCCCGGGACGTCGGGCGCCGGCTCGACGGCGAGCTCGACCAGCGCGTCGACGGCGACGGGCATCCCGTCGGGCCGCACGATCAGCGGGTTCACGTCGACGCTGAGCACGTCGGGTCGTTCGGTGACCACCCGGCCGAGTCCCTCGAGGAACGTCGCCAGCGCCGCGCGGTCGACCGCCGCCTCGCCGCGGAACTCGCCGAGCAGGCGCTGGGTGGCCAGCTGGTCGATCATCTCGTGGGCCGTCACCGCGTCGAGTGGTGCCGGGCGGAACACGACGTCGGCGACGGCCTCGGCCAGGATCCCGCCGACGCCGAGCATCACGGTCGGGCCGAACTGCGGATCACGCAGCACACCGGCGATCAGCTCACGGTTGCCCTTGATCATCGGCGCGACCAGGACACCGACAGCGCCGTCGGCGTCGGTCGCGGCGGCCAGCAGGTCCGTCGCCGCCCGCTCGACGGCCCCTGCGTCGGCGAGGCCGAGGCGCACCAGGCCCCGCTCGGTCTTGTGGGCGATGGCGTCGCCGTTCAGCTTGGCGACGACCGGGTAGCCGAACTCGTCGGCCGCCGCGACTGCGTCAGCCGGCGTCGCGGCGATCCGTTCCGGGGCCAGGGCGATCCCGACGGCGCCGAGCAGGGCCTTGGAATGGGATTCGGAGAGCGTGCGGCCGATCGCTGGAGGTGAGGACATCGGCGCCTCACCGTAGTGAGCGCGTCAGCCGATGGCGGCGACCGACGTCCGACAGTACGACCCTCTCCGCGTGCGCCATGTGAGCCGGCTGGTGGCCGGAGCCAGCGGTGCGATGGCCGCCCGCTCGGCCTCGTCGACGTGGGCGTAGAGCCAGGCCAGCGAGAAGCGGACCGGACCGGTGGCGACGGCGCGCATCGTCTCGCGCTCGATGATCTCGCGCTCGTCGTCGTCGAACCAGCGGTCGACGAGGGGCCGCATCAGGCGCTGCTCGCGGCCGAGCTGGCCCCCGAGCACATGGGCGAGCGCGGTGGCCAGGTCCGAGGCCTTGCCGACCCACCACGCCTCGGCACCGAGGCCGAACGAGAGCACGCCGAGCGCGTCGCCGAGGTCGCTGAGCAACTGGTCGATCCAGGCATGATCGGCGGCCAGCGTGTCGAGCGAGCGTTGGTCGAGCGCGCCCCGCGACGCCAGCGCAGGGATGATCAGCGTGTCGACGAGGTCGTGGTGGCGGCGCAGCTGCTCGGCGTACCCCGCGAACCAGCGGTCGAGCGCGCGTTGCCGGCGGCGGTCGGTCGGGTCCACGTCCTCGAGCGCGCTGACCAGCTCCTCGCCGCTGTCCAACAGCGCCCGGCGCACGAGGTCGATGGCCGAGACGCCCCCGCTCGTCGCGACGGCGGTCGTCATGGTCCTGGGGCTGGAGGTGGTGGTGGTGGTTGCGGCGGCGGCGGCGGCGGGCGAGTCGTTCATGAGCGGGATCCGTTCCTCTGGCGGTTGACGGGCTGTCGTCATCCTCCCGGTGCCGGCGTGACACCGACATGATGAGCGCATGAGACGACCCGTGATACGGGTCGGGTACGGCAACGGCCGGCCGCCGGTTCGCGGGCGAGTCGCCGTCAGGGCACGAGTGCGGCGTGGAAGAACGCCAGCACGTGATCGCGCCGCTGCTCGAGAGCCCGCGGATCCAGCGGGTCGATGTCGAGGAGGCCACCGAGGAACGGAGCGTCGGAGAAGTAGCTGAGCAGGGCGCCGTAGCCCGTGATCAGGATCTGTTCGGCGTCCTGGGCCCGGAACGTCCCGGCCGCCATCTCGCGCTGGAAGTACTCGACGGCGAGGTCGAACATCGGGCGCAGCACGGCGGCGAGGTCGATCCCGAGGTGGGCACCACCGTCGATCGCCTCACGCCGGACCAGGCGCACGTACGCCGGGTTGTCGGCGAAGTAGGCGAAACCGGCCCGCAGCACGAGGTCGACCTTCGACCAGCCGGTCTCGTCGGACGACACCGCCGCGTCGAGACGGGCGAACCAGTCCGACAGCAGGCGCTCGAACACCTCGCCGTACAACGCCTCCTTCGACGGGAAGTGATGCAGGAGGCTGGGTCGGCGGATCCCGACACCAGCCGCGATGTCGTTGAGCGACGTGCCCTCATAGCCCGTCATGGCGAAGCACACGACCGCCTCGTCGAGGATGGATTCCCTGGTCGTGCGACCGTTGTGGCCGCCGGCAACGCCCTGCGAGGCGGGATGCGACGGCTGGACCATTGGCCCACGCTACTCATGGCGAGCATCCGAGAGGCTGCCTACCGACCAGTAGGTAGCCACTGCTATCGTGGCGCCGGATGCTGCGTACCGTGCTCCTCGCGATCGTGATCGGCTTCGGGGTCTCGCTGATCGCCAACACCGCGACGACCGTCTACCTCCATCGAGCGCTGTCGCACCGGGCGCTCACGTTGCGTCCGGGCGCCGCGCAGGTCTTCCGGTTCGTGATCTGGATCACGACCGGGATCCGACCCCGCCAGTGGGTGGCGGTCCACCGCAAGCACCACGCCTACACCGACGTGGAGGGCGACCCGCACTCACCCGTGCTGCACGGCTGGCTGAAGGTGCAGATGATGAACGTGGCGATGTACCGCCGGGAGGCCGCCAACCCGGACACGGTGGCCCGCTATGCCAAGGATCTGCCCCCGACGCGGGCCGACCGCATCTTGTACGACCACGCCCTGCTCGGGCTGGGCCTCGGCGTGACGCTGCTCGTCGCCGTGTTCGGCTGGCAAGTCGGACTGCTCGCTGCGTTCTTCCACGTCAACTTCTACCTCGGCCTGTCGGCCGCGGTGAACGCCATCGGCCACCACTTCGGGCGCCGCCCTTACGACAACAGGGCCGGCAACCTGCAGTGGCTGGCGTTCGTGACGGCGGGCGAGGGGTTGCACAACAACCATCACGCGGCGCCGACGTCGGCCAAGCTCGCTCACCGCTGGTTCGAGATCGACCCAGGCTGGTACGTCATCAAGGCGCTCACCTGGGCCCGCCTGGCCAAGGTCCGCCTGCAGGACCTGCGCCTGACGGCGGCGGCCCGGGCGGCACGGCCGGAAGCCGCCTGACCGCGTCCCCGGGGGCCGCCTGCCCGGTCGGCCGACATCGTCAGGCCGACATCGTCAGGCCGACATGGTTCAGAGCGCGTCGTCGAGCAGCTTCCAGTTGACGAGGCTGTCGAGGAACGCGTCCACGTAGTCGGGCCGCCGGTTGCGGTAGTCGATGTAGTAGGCGTGCTCCCACACGTCGCACGTGAGGACCGCGGTCTGGCCGTGCTTCATCGGGAGGTCGGCGTTGCTCGTCGAGGAGATCGCCAGCGTGCCGCCGTCGAGGGTCAGCCACGTCCAGCCGGAGCCGAACTGGCCCGTGGCCGAGGTCTTGAACGCCGCCTTGAAGTCGTCGAAGGAACCGAACGCCTCGTTGATCGCGTCGCCGGCCTTGCCGCTCGGGGCCCCGCCGCCACCGGGCGTGATCGACTCCCAGTACAGGTTGTGGTTCCAGATCTGGGCGGCCTGGTTGAACTTCTTGCCCTCCGAGCTCAGGATGATCTCTTCGAGCGACGCGCTCTCCTCGTCGCCCTCGAGCATGCCGTTGAGCGTGTCGATGTAGGCCTTGTGGTGCTTGCCGTAGTGGTACTCGAACGTCTCGGCCGACAGGACGTCGCCGAACGCCGACGTGTCGTACGGGAGTTCGGGCAGGGTGAAAGCCATCGTCTGGTTCCTTCCGCAATGGTGACGGTACGGGTGGTCCCCATGGCATAGCCGTTCCAAACGCGATGCGCCAACAGCGATCGCTGTCTCAACCAGGTTCCTTCGACGCGCCGATCGTGAACGAACACGCCAGGCGCGCGGGTCGGTCGACGAGCCGGAACTCCCCACCGCCGACGTCGACCATCTCGCCCGGCCGGGCGTTCCACGGGACGGTGTCGTGCTCGACCAGGGTGGTGATCGTCATCCCGTGGCCGAGCAGCGCGGTCACGATCTCGCCGAGGCCGTGGTTCCACTCGTGCGAGACGGTGTTGGCGAACTCGTGATCCGTCTCCACGTAGGTGCCTGGCTCGTCCCACACCGTCGGCTCGTCTTGGTTGAAGTAGGACAGCTCCACCGTGAGCAGACCGTCGGGCCTCGGGTCGGCCATGGCCCGCAGCATCGGGTGGGCGTCGCGCACGAACAACCGGCCGCCGGGACGCAGGAGATCGGCGACCACGCCCGCCCAGCGGTCGATGTCGGGGAGCCACAGCAGCGCGCCGACGCCGGTGTAGACGAGGTCGTAGGTGCCGCGCCCCAGGACGTCGGCGGCGTCGTACACGTCCGATTCGACGAACTCGACGTCGGCGCCGGCGGCGCTGGCGATGCGGCGCGCCTCGGCGAGTGAAGCGGCCGAGAAGTCGAGGCCGGTGACGGTCGCGCCGAGCCGGGCCAGCGACACCGTGTCGGTGCCGATGTGGCATTGCAGATGGACCGCCCGCTGCCCGTCGATCGGCCCGAGGAGCGGCCGGTCGAACCGCACGACGTCGCTCAGGAACGTCGGATCGTCGACGAAGCGGTCGACCGCGTAGTCGGGGGAGGCGGCATGGGCCGCCGCCCGTTCGTCCCACTGGGCGCGGTTGATCGCGAACGACGAGACGGGATCGGTGTCGGCCACGGACGAGACGATCGCACAGCGGCCGGGGTCGCGGCGATCGGTACCCTCGCCGGCATGCACATCGTGTCGTCGCTGTTCGTCGAGAACTTCGAGCTGCGCCAGGCCCCCGGGCCGGCAGCGCGCATCGACCTGACGGGCGCGATGTTCTCGATGGCGGCGCCCGAGCCGGCGCCGGTCACGGTGGCGCCGCACCTCGTGGCGCTGATCTATTGCCCGGTCGGCGAGGACGGTGCCGGGGTGTTCGAAGTCGTCTTCCGCCGCACGAGCGACCCCGGCGTCGAGGTCACCGACGACGACGTGGTGGCCCGCAACGTCAGCCCGTTCACCGTCGAGCCGGGAAAGTTCACGTACCGGCTCGTCCGAGGCGAGCTGGAGTTCGCCGACTACGGCCAGATCTTCGCCCACTGCCGTGTCGACCGGGGCCCGTGGCTCGTGGTCCCCTTCACGTTGCTGCCGCCGGTGTGACCCGACGCGGTCAGCGGCCGCCGCCGACGTCGAGCGTCGCACCGGTCACGTACGACGCCGCCGGCGACGCCAGCCAGACGATCGCGGCCGCGACCTCGGCCGCAGTGCCCGGGCGCCCGAGCGGCGGGCTCGACCCGAGCCGATCGAGGCGTCCGGGGGCGTGGATCTCGGTGTCGATCAGTCCCGGTCGCACGCCGACGACCCGGATCCCTTCGGTGGCGACCTCGTTGGCCAGCCCGACCGTCATCGCATCGACCGCGGCCTTGCTCGCCGCGTAGTCGACGTACTCCCCTGCGCTGCCGAGCTGGGCGGCGCGCGACGAGACGTTGACGATCACGCCGCCGTCTCCGCGGCGCGCCGTCGACATCCGCCGCACGGCGGCGCCGGCGACGAGGAACGCCCCGACGACGTTGATCCTCATGACCGCGTCCAGGCGCGCCGTGGTGTACGTGGCGACGGATCCGGGCGGCGAGACGACGCCGGCGTTGTTCACGACCACCCCGAGTGGACCGAGCCGGTCGTCGACCTCGGCGAACAACCGGTCCACATCGCCGGCCGCGCCGACGTCGGCCCGGACGGCCACGCCGCGCCGACCGACCGCCTCGATGGCGGCCGTGACCGTGGCCGCCGCGTCCGCCCGCTCCCGGTAGCTGATCGCCACGTCCCAACCGGCTTCGGCGAGCGCGACGGCCGTCGCCGCGCCGATCCCGCGACTGCCACCCGTCACCAACGCCGCGCCGTTCATCGCACGTCAGCGTGGCAGCCGCGATGGGTAGGGTCCACCCGATGCCCGCTTCGCTCGCCCCCGACATCGAGACCCAGGCGATCTCCATGGTCCGCGGCTTCGCGATGGACGCCCCGCTGAAGGCCAAGAGTGGCCACCAGGGCACCGCCATGGCGCTCGCTCCTCTCGCCCACGTCCTCTACAGCCGGATCCTCAAGCACGATCCGGCCGACCCGGAGTGGCCCGACCGCGACCGGTTCGTGCTCTCCAACGGCCACGCCTCGATCCTCCAGTACTCGATGCTCTACCTCAGCGGATACGGCCTCGAGCTGGCCGACCTCGAGCTGTTCCGGCAGTGGGAGTCGCGGACGCCTGGCCACCCCGAGGCCCGCCACACCGCCGGCGTCGAGGTCACGACCGGCCCACTCGGCCAGGGCTTCGCCGACGCCGTCGGCATGGCCATCGCCGAGCGGGTGCTGCGGGAGCGCTTCGGGTCGTCCGTCGTCGACCACCGCACGTACGTGATCGCCGGTGACGGCTGCTTCATGGAGGGCGTCAGCCACGAGGCCGCGTCCCTCGCCGGACACCTCGGCCTGGGCCGCCTGATCTGCGTCTTCGACGACAACCTCATCACGATCGACGGCCCGACGTCGCTGTCGAACTCCGACGACGTCGGTGCCCGGTTCGCGGCGTACGGGTGGAACGTCGAGTACGTCGGTGAGATCGCCGACGACCTCGATGCCCTCGAGGCGGCCCTGCTGGCCGCACGCGCCGACGAGGACCGGCCGACCCTGCTCGTGCTCCGCTCGCATGTCGCGTTCCCCTCGCCGGATTGGACCGACGACGCGAAGGCCCACGGCAACCCGTTCAAGGCGGCCGACGTGTCCCGGACCAAGGACGTGATGGGCATCCCCGACGACCCCTTCTGGTCACCCCCTGACGTCGTCGCCGAGTACCGCGCCACGATGGCCGAGCGCGGGGCGACAGCCCGCAGCCAGTGGCTCGAGGCGCTCGATGGCCTCGATCCCGACGAGCTCGCCGCGTGGGACGCGGCGTGGGCGGGCAGCGGCCTGAAGGGGTGGGAGGACACGCTGCCCGTGTTCCCGCAGGGCGACGAGGTCGCGACACGGGTCGCGCTGGCCACGGTCCTCGATGCCTGCCTGCCATCGTTCCCGGGCCTCGTGTCCGGGGCCGCCGACCTCACCGGCAACACGGGCGTCAAGTTGCCCGACAGCGCCGGCACGCAGGACGCCGAGCACCCCGGCGGCCGCCAGATCCACTACGGCATCCGAGAGCATGCGATGGGCGCCGCCGCCGTGGGGATGGCGATGCACGGCGGGATCCTCCCGCTCACCGGAACGTTCTTCGTGTTCCTCGACTACATGCGGCCGCCGGTGCGCCTGGCGTCGCTGCAGCGGGCGAAGGTCGTGTTCGTGTTCAGCCACGACTCGGTCGGCGTCGGCGAGGATGGCCCGACACACCAACCGGTCGAGCACCTGGCGACGCTCCGGGCGATCCCCGGGCTCCAGGTGATCCGCCCCGCGGACGCCAACGAGACGGCAGCCGCCTGGCGGGCCGCCGTCGACCACACCGGCCCGACGGCACTGGTCCTCAGCCGCCAGGACGTGCCGGTGCGGACCGACGGTTCGGCCGTCGAGCACGGCGCCGGCGTCGTCCACGATCCGAGCGACGAGCCGGCGCTCGTGATCATCGGGACCGGCAGCGAGGTCGCGCTCGCCGTCGACGCGGCGAGCCAGCTCACCATGGACGGCATCCCCACCCGGGCGGTCAGCCTGCCGAGCTGGGATCGCTTCGCGGCGTCCGGTCCCGGGTTCCAGGCAACGATCCTCCCGCCCGGCGTCCCGGTGCTCTCCGTCGAGGCGGCGACGACGTTCGGGTGGGAGCGCTACGCCGACGACTCGATCGGGATCGACCGGTTCGGCGTGAGCGCGCCGGGCGCCGAGGTGCTGACGAAGTTGGGGATCAACGTCGATCACGTGGTCGAGCGGGCCAGGGCCCTCCTAGCGTGAACGGCATGGAACGACTGATCCGCCTCTACGAGGACTTCGGCCAGAGCCCCTGGTTGGACAACCTCAAGCGCGGCTACCTGACGTCCGGCCAGCTCGCCGAGCTGCGCGACGCCGGGATCCGCGGCCTGACCTCGAACCCGACGATCTTCGAGAAGGCGATCTCCGGCTCCGCCGACTACGACGAACAGTTCCGCACCATCGCCGGCGACGACGGCCCGATCGTCGACGACTACTGGGCGCTCGTGACGGCGGACATCGACGGTGCCTGCGACGTCCTCGACCCGGTGTACGAGTCGAGCGGCGGGGGCGACGGGTTCGTGAGCGTCGAGGTGGCGCCGTCCCTCGCCAACGACGGTCCAGGCACCGAGACGGCGGCGCGCCACCTGCACGAGTCGATCCGCCGGCGCAACCTGATGGTGAAGATCCCGGCCACGGCAGCCGGGATCGCGCCGATCCGCCAGATGCTCAGCGAGGGCCGCAACATCAACATCACGTTGATCTTCAGCCTCGAGCGCTACCAGGACGTGATGGACGCCTACATCGACGGGCTCGAGACGTACGCCGCCGCGTCCGACGACGGGGCCGACCTGTCGACGGTCGCCAGCGTGGCCAGCTTCTTCATCTCCCGCGTCGACACCGAGGTCGACCGTCGCCTGGACGCGATCGGCACCCCCGAGGCCCTGGACCTGCGGGGCAAGGCGGCCGTGGCCCAGGGCAAGCTGGCGTACCGGCAGTTCCGAGCCACGTTCTCGGGGCCCCGTTGGGAGGCGTTGGCCCGTCGCGGCGCCCGCGTGCAACGACCGCTGTGGGCGAGCACGTCGACGAAGAACCCGGCCTATCGGGACACGTTGTACGTCGACGAGCTGATCGGGCCCGACACGGTCAACACGTTGCCCGACGCCACCATCGAGGCGTTCGCCGACCACGGCACGCTGGCCCGCCGCATCGACGCCGATGTCGACGTCGCCGAGCAGGTGTGGGAAGGGCTGGCGGCGGTCGGCGTCGACATGGGCGACGTCGCCGAGCAGCTGGAGCGCGAGGGCGTGTCGAGCTTCCAGAAGAGCTTCGACGAGCTCCTCACCGCCCTCGAGGCCAAGCAGGCCGAGCTCCGCGCCGACTGATCTCGCGGTGGACGACAACGTCTCCGAGGACGTCCAGGCCCGCGCCCGGCGACTGGTCGTGGAGCTCGGCCCGGTCGCCGATCCGCGGGTGGCGCGCGAACTGCTCAACGCCGCGTTGGGCCTCATCGACGACCATCCGGACCCGCTCGACCTGAAGATCGCCGCCGCGGCGATGACGGAGATGCGCGAGGCCTTCGGGTTGTTCGCGGCGTACCGGGACATCCAGAAGGTCACGGTGTTCGGCTCGGCCCGCACCCAGAAGGACGACCCGCTGTACGCCCAGGCCGAGCGCATCGCCTCCGCGCTCGCCGAGCGCGGATGGATGGTGGTGACCGGGGCCGGGCCCGGGATCATGCAGGCCGCCATGGAGGGTGCCGGCCGGGACCAGAGCATCGGCGTCGCCATCCGGCTGCCGTTCGAGCAGGGTGCCAACCCGGTGATCGCCGGCGACGAGAAGTACGTCTCGATGAAGTACTTCTTCACCCGCAAGCTGATGCTGGTGAAGGAGAGCCGGGCCTTCGTGTGCCTGCCCGGCGGGTTCGGGACGCTCGACGAGACGTTCGAGCTCCTCACGCTGGTGCAGACCGGCAAGGGTCTGCCGGTGCCGATCGTGCTGCTGGACACGCCGGAGGCGCCGTTCTGGACGCACATCGACCAGATGATCCGCGACCAGCTCGTGTCCCGCGGCCTCGTCACCGCCGCCGACACCGGGCTGTACCTGCTGACGAGCTCCGTCGAGGCCGCGTGTGCCGAGATCGACCGCTTCTACGCCAACTACCACTCGATCCGCTACGTCGGCGACTTCCTCATCGTGCGGCTCCAGCACCGGGTGACCGACGCCCAGCTGGCCGAGCTCAACGAGCGCTTCGGCCACCTCGTCGCACGAGGCCGGATCGAGCGCAGCGCCCCACTCGACATCGAGCGCCGCCACGACGACCACGTCGAGCTGCCCCGGATCCGCTTCGCGTTCCGCCGCCACCGCTCGGGCGACCTGCGGTCGCTGATCGACGCGCTCAACGGCTTCGTGACGCTGCCCTGACCCGTCGCGACCCCGGTCCCATCTGGGCGCGGACGGTCTCTCCGCGCCAACGGGGCGCGCCGGGTCTCGGATCCGAGACCGTGCGCGCCCAGCTCACGTGTCGTCGTCGTGCAGGAGCCGGAGCAGGGCGGCCGCCTTCTCGACCGCCCGGCGGGCCTGGGTGATGGAGCGGTCCTCCGGTGGCCGGCGCGTGGCCCCGTCGGCCACCGCCCGCTGCAGCAGGTCGAAGGCCAGCTCGTCGAGCTCCTCCACGATGCCCTCGAGGCGGTCGGCGAGCTCTCCGTACCGGCTCATGCGACGTCCCGTCTCCCCCGGTCCACCGTCCCGCTCACGGGCGGCGCAGGGCGTCGGCGACGATGTCGACGGGATGGCGCACATCGAGGCCGGCCGCCTGGAGGTGCATGGCACAGCCGGGATTGGCGCTGGCGACCACGGTGGCGCCCGAGCGCGCCGTGGCCCTCGCGATGGCGGCGACCTTGCGGTCACGGATCTCACCGGCCAGGGCCGGCTGCAGGGCCGAGTAGGCCCCACCGGCTCCGCAGCACAGGCCGTCGTCGTCGAGCTCGACGACATCGGCGACGAGCCCGAGCACGGCCCGTACCGGCGCGTGGGCCCGCTGCACGTGTCGGAGGTGGCAGGGGTCCTGCACGATGACGGGACCGATCGAGCGCATCGGCACCGGCAGACGATCGATCCGTGGAGCCAGCCATTCATGGACGTCGACGACGCGCGCCGAGAACTCGGCCGCCTCGCGCGTGCCCACGAGGTGGCCGTAGTCCTTGAGCGCGGCCCCGCATCCGGCCGAGTTGACGACGATGGGCGCCCCACCGGGCATCGACGCCATGACACGGCCGGCAAGACGTCCGGCGTCGTCGACGAGGCCGGCGTGGACATGGAGCGCACCGCAGCACGCCCCGCGCTCATCGGGGACGGCGAACGACGCACCGGCCATCGTGATCAGCGCCGCCGTCGACCGGTGGGTCCCCCGCAGCCACGCGTCCATCACGCATCCGGTGAACAGCCACACGTCGGCGTCGCCGGCGCTCGCCGTCGCCGCGACCGGACGACCGCGCCGCAGCGGAAGTCGGCCGAGCCCCGCCCGTCTGGGCACCAGCCGCAGGCGCTGGGCCAGCGCGAGGAGCGACGAACCGACGAGCAACGTCCGGTGCCGGCCCAGTACGGCGAAACCGCCCCGCAACCAGCGGGGCGACGTGCGGTGGGCGGCGGCGAGCTCGTGACGGGTGCCCTCCATGAGCCGCCCGAACGGCACGCCGCTCGGGCACGCCGGCTCACAGCCGCGGCACTGCACGCACGTGTCCATGAAGCGCACGAAGTCGTCGTCGACCAGGGCGCCCCGCCACTGCACGGACCGCATCGCATCGATGCGACCGCGTGGCGACAGGGCCTCCTCGCCGCTGACCCGGAACGTCGGGCAGTGCGGGAGGCACAGCCCGCACGCCACGCACGACGACAGGTCCTCGTCGTCGAGGTGCAGCGCGTTCAGGTCCACGACGGGCCAACCTATGCCGCTGTCCACGTGGCGGCCGAGCGGTCGGCGCGCCAATAGGCCAGCCGCCGCTCGACCTCGGCACGGGCGGACGGATCGAGACGGGCGGCGCGGACGCGCAGCAGCGTGGCGGCGACGAGGCGCAGGTCGGCGATCGCCTCGGTGACGGGCTCGCCGACGAGCGAGCGCCCGTAGCCGGCGGCGAAACCGTCGTACCACGACGTCGGCCAGCCCCAACGTCCAGGGCGCAGCAGCGGCGCGTGGTCCCAGCCGGCCGGCCCGCGGCACAGGAGGTCCCAGTCGAGCAGGACGGGACCGGCGGCGGTCATCGCGACGTTGCCCGGATGCACGTCCCCGTGGCAGACGACGCGATCGTCGCCGTCACCGCGACCCCGGTCCGCCCAACCCCGGTGGCGCTCGACCGTCGCCCGCAGGCCGGCCCGCGCCGTCGGGTCGACGTCGGGACCGACGTCGTCCAGGAGGTCGTCGAGCTGCCACCACGGAAACGACTCGCACGGCGGCACCGGGTACTCGGCCGGCACGGCGTCGACGGGCAGGGCGTGGACCCGCGCGACCATCGTCCCGATCGCCGGCCAGTCGACGGGCTGCTCCACGAGGACCAGTCGCTCCCACGCCGACACCGACAGCCCGTCGCGCGTCATCGCCTCCCAGTGCGCGGCGCGCGGCACGCGGATCCCGTTCGATTCGAGGACCCCGGCCAGCGCGATCGCTGCGGCGGCCGGCGCGGTCGTCCGTCCGACGCGCAGGACGACGTCGCCGGCATCGAAGATGACGTTCATGCCGACGCGCACGAGCACGGGCTCGGGCAGTGCCCATGCCGCGGCGGCGACGCCGGCGAGGGCGGTTGCGGGCGCGATGGCGCCGACCGGACCGGCGACGAACGGGAGCTCAGCCATCGAGGACGTCGACACCAGGGTTGAGCCGGCCGCTCGGGTCGAACCCGGCCTTGATCCGGCGATGGAGGGCGGCGACGGCCGGTTCGACGTCACGCAACGGCGCGGGGTCGGCGTGGTGCACGATCCCGACGCCGACCTCGGCGACGAACGTCCCGGTGAGGTCGCGGATCGCGCCCGGCGACACCGACCACCTGCCCCCGGTCGGCAGGGCGGGCGGACCCGCCGTCGGCACGACGTCCAACGATGCGACCTGGTTGTCGATGTCGCGTTCGTCGCCTTCCAGCAGCACCCACGTCGTCCCGCCGTCCCACAGGACCGATGTCGGCCGGTAGAGCCGAGCGAGCACCTCCCCAGGGTCGACGGAGCCGGCGAACCACTGCTCGTACGTCGCTCGCGGGCGGGTCCGCAGGATCACATCGCCGAGGAAGCCGAGCGTCCCGCGCGACCCGACCAGCAGGCGGCACAGGTCGAAGCCGCTGACGTTCTTCACCGTCGGCCCGCCCGCCTTGACGATGTCGCCGGACGCCGAGATGTAGCGAGCCTGCAGCAGCGCGTCCCGCACCGGTCCGTACCCCAGTCGCCGCACGCCGCTGTGGCCGACGGCGAGCGCGCCACCGACGGTGCCAGACGGTGGGATCGCCACACACTGTCCGTGATCGAGCAACGCGTCGTCCAGCTCGGCGACCATCGTCCCGGCGCCGCAGGACACCGTCATCTCGGCCGGCTGGATCCAGTCGATGCCGGCCGGCGCCCCGACGGTCCGGACGTCGGCGACAGGGCCACCACGCGTGCCGAGACCGGTGATCGTGACCGGACCGACGGCGCCGACCTCCTGGGCGAACGCCGTCAGATCCACGCGCCCTCGGCGACCGCCGCGGCCACCTGTACGTCCCCACAGCCCGCCGGGCTCGGCAGCACCTTGCCGGGGTTGGCCAGGCCCTGCGGATCGAACGCCGCGCGCAGCGCGGCCTGCGCCGCCAGATCGACCGGCGAGAACATCAGCGGCATCAGGTCGCGCTTCTCCAGCCCGATGCCGTGCTCGCCGCTGAGCACGCCGCCGGCCTCGACCGAGACCCGCACGATCTCGTCACCTGCCGCGTGGACGCGCTCGATGACGCCCGGCTCGCGGCCGTCGTAGACGAGCAGCGGGTGCAGGTTGCCGTCGCCGGCGTGGAAGACGTTCATGACGAGGATGCCGTAGCGATCGGCGATCTCGTAGACCTGCCGCAGCACGTCGGGCAGCACACGGCGAGGCACGACTGTGTCGTGCAGGTAGTAGTTGGGTTTGATGCGGGCGATGGCGCCGAACGCGGTCTTGCGGCCCTTCCACAGCAGTGCGCGCTCGGCCTCGTCCTGGGCGATGCGTACGGTGCCGCAGCCGTGCTGCTGGGCGATGGCCACGATGCGCTCGACGTCGTGCTCGAGCCCGTGCTGCGCACCCGCGACCTCGACCAGCAGCACCGCCGCAGCGTCGACCGGAAGGCCCGCGTGGATGTACTGCTCGACCGCCTGCACGCACAGCTGGTCCATCATCTCCAACGCCGCCGGCACCATGCCAGCCGCGATGATCGAACTGACCGTCTGCGCGCCAGCCTCGACGGTCGAGAAGTCGAACAGCAGGAGCGGATGCAGGTTGCCGTCGCCCGCGTGGAACACGTTCATGACGATCAACTCGTGCCGGTCGGCGATCTCGTAGATCTGCTCGAGCACGTCGGCGAGCTTCGACCGCGGCACCACCGTGTCGTGGAGGTAGTAGTCAGGCGCGATCTGAGCGATCGCCCCGAACGCCGTCTTGCGGCCCTTCCACAACAGCTGGCGCTCGGCCTCGCTCGCCGCCAACCGCACGTCGGTCGCTCCGTGCTCCCGACCGATGGCGGCGATCGCGTCGGCGTCGATGTCGACCCCGTCCTCGAGACCATCGACCTCCGCCAGGA
>JBEVOM010000192.1:0-2769 GCA_040507575.1 Ilumatobacteraceae bacterium | reverse complement strand
AACCACCATCTGACCCAACCACCGTCCGGACGACCACGCCGCGGCCGTGGACGCCGGGCGACCCATCGGGATCGACCTCTGGGCATACATCTTCTGCGCGGTGCGAGAATCTCGAGAAGGCCCCGGGGCCGCTACAAGGTCGACGAGCACGCGGTCCCGGGTGGCGCCAATGGCCGTCTGGTCATGCGCTGGGGCTGGCCGAGGCGCTCGACGTCCCAGCGGACGCGGTGACCTAGGCGAGGCCGGGCACCACCACGGCGGGATCCCACGGCACGTCGAGCGAGCAGAGCCGTCCGCCGCTGCCCATCGTCACCCACAGCCGTCCAGGAGCGACCGCTAGATTCGTCGGCCCCCATCCGAAAGGCGTCGACAACAGGTCAACGACCGTGCCGTCTGGTGACACCACCGCGACCGAGTCGGCGTGGTTGCCTGCGACGACGACCGACCCGTCGTCGAGCACAGCGAGCCCGTCGGGCGCGAACTGCGCGATGCCGGACAGGTCAACGAAAAGTTCCGCCGTGCCCAGCCCGTCGTCGGAGAACGGGTACACCCACAGGCTCGATGTGATCGTGTGGGCGACGATGAGACCTGAGGCGTCGAGCCTGGGCGCGATGCCGTTGGGGAAGTCGGCGACCTCCGCGACCCGCGTGGACGAGCCGTCGGGATCGCACACGAAGATGGCTCCGCCGCGGTACGGCCCGCCTGCTTCGTCGAACATCGCGTCCCAGTTGCCGGAGTCGGTCACCCAGAGTCGTCCGGCCCGATCGAAGCACAGGTCGTTGAGCCTGTGGGGTCCCGGGCCCGCGAGCGCATCGGCCCAGCGCGAGACCGCCCCCTCGGAGTCGACGCGCGCGACGTGACCGTCCCCGCTGCCGACCGGGCCCCATCCCCCCGCGAGGCCGGGCCGCATGCCGCCGTTGTCGGCTGCGTAGAGCGCGCCGTCGGGCCCCAGCGCCACGGCGTTGAACGATCCGGGGACGGTGCACACCACCTCGGTGGCGCGGTTGGCGCTGGTCCGCCGCACCACGGCGTGTGTCTGGTCGCTGAAGCACACGGACCCGTCCGGCATGACGGCTGGCCCTTCGAGGAACCCAAGTCCCGACGCCTCGACCGTCCAGTCGACCGCCCTTCCGCTGGCCAAAGTCATAAATGTAGTGTAATCAGTTATACGATCCGCAGGTAAGGGTACGACGTACTACAAGGAGTTACCGATGACCGACCTCGCCGCCTATGCCGCATTACCCCTCGAAGGTCCGCACGATCCCACGGTCGGCCACGCTCTGATCACAATGGTCGAGCCCCACCCGGGCCACGAGCTGGCGTACAACCGGTGGTACGAGTCAGACCACTTCATCACAGGCGCCATGGTCGAGCCGTGGTTGTTCGCTGGCCGTCGCTGGACCGCCACCTACGACCTGCAGGAGCTGCGCTACCCGGTCGACTCGACGTCGGTCGTCGAGCCGATCACCAAGGGCTGCTACCTCGGGACGTACTGGATCACGACCGGCCAGATCCAGGGTCACAAGGCGTGGACGTTCTCGGCCAACAAGAGATTATCCGCCGACGACCGCATCAACCACGACCGCGACCACGCTTTCACGTCTTTCCAGGACAAGGCTGGCACCGTCTATGCCGGGGACGACGTCCCGCGTGACGTCTTTAGCCTCATGGACCCGGCCCCCGGCCTGGTTCTCGAGGTCGTTGACGCCCCGTCGGCCGATGAGCGGGACGATCTCGAGCGGTGGCTGCTCGAGGACTACCTACCGGGGCGCGTCACGGCCGATCAGCACGTCTCGAGCGCGATGGTTTGGCGCACGAACGGTCCCGACGACGGCATGAAGCCCGAGGTGAAGGCGCGCCTGGCGAAGGTCGCGAATGGTGGTCGCCGCCTCACAATCCTCTGGTTCCTCACTGTTGATCCGCGCAAGATCTGGGCGGATCATTTCTCGAGCGAGGTCGAGCTCGTCGCTGCCGGTGGCCAAGGAGAGGTCGCGCTGGTCGCACCCTTCATCCCCAGCAAGATGGGCACTGACACCTACGTCGACCAGCTGCGGGCTCCGTCCAAGGGCTGATCAACCCCGTGTCGAATCTGTCGGGCCGGCTCCGCTAAGCCCAAGTGTGGCCGCGATCGGCCTCCTCCCGAAGAACGTGCGACTTCGCGTGATCGGCGACAGAGGCAAGGGCGTCATCCGCGCGCCGTAGTCGTGCGAGGTCGTCGACGGTGAGGCCTCTGGCGGCGCGTGCGAGAGCAGGACTGTCCGTCCTGCGCACGCGGAGGCGTCTTGCGATGGCGTTGACACCCGATCTTCCTGCAGGCGAGCCGTGCCGCCCGGCGTCGCGGGCGCGCGATTGCCGGCTACTTCACTTGCTTTGCGATCTCCTGAAAGCTCTCCGATCTCGGCGCCGGGCGACACGGTCGTCACGGAGACAACGCAGTGCGCCGCGATCGGCCCGATCAAGACGTCTTGACCAGCAGCTCGTCGGGGCCGTGGATGACGAAGTTCGACCGAAAGTTCATCGGTCCGACGACCCTCAGGTCCGGGTACCGCCGCATCAGCGCGGTCAGGGCGACCTCGGTCTCCTGCCGCGCCAGCCACTGCCCGAGGCACGTGTGCATACCGAAACCGAGCCCGATATGTTGGCGTGCGTTCTTGCGAGTCACGTCCATCGTCTCGGCGTCGTCGAACTTCGCCTCGTCGTGGTTGGCCGAGGCCAGCAGGACCCGGATGGTCTCGCCGGCGTGCACCGCGAAGCCTCCGATCTCGCAGT
>JBEVOM010000153.1:0-15668 GCA_040507575.1 Ilumatobacteraceae bacterium | reverse complement strand
ATCGAGATCTGGTTCGGCGCGCTCGACGACACGATGTACCTCATCTCCGGCAACGGCCCGACGGCAGACTGGTTCCGCAACCTGCAGGCCGATCCCGTCGTCACGGTCAAGCTCGACGACGAGCTGCACGAGGGCGTGGCGCGCGTCGTCACGGACCCCGACGAGCGCGAGCGGGTCGGCGACATCATGGGCGCCAAATACGTGTGGGGTGGCGATCCCGCGATCGGCCTGACGTACGAGGCGTGGTGCTACGAGGTGCCAGCCGTCGCCATCGAGTTCGGGGGACCCGTCCAGCGGTAGCCTGGTCCGACGTGTCCCAGCAGCGCTTCTACGTCGAGACGCTGGGCTGCCCCAAGAACCAGGTCGACTCCGACAAGCTGATCGGCACGCTGCTGGCGGACGGCCTGCTGCCGACCGACGAGGCCGGCGACGCCGACCTCGTGGTCGTCAACACGTGCGCGTTCATCGAGGCCGCCCGTCAGGAGTCGATCGACACCGTGCTGGCCCTCGACGACCGCCGGCGGGACGGTTCCCGGCTCGTCGTCACCGGGTGCATGGCCGAGCGCTACGGCGACGAGCTCGCCGCCGCGCTGCCCGAGGTCGACCAGGTCGCCGGTTTCGGCGTCACGTTGCTGGCTCCGGCGCCGACACGCCGTGCGCTGATCCCTGTCCAGGCTGTCGACCTGCCTCTGCTCGACCTGCTCAACCTGCCGCGGCCGCGGTCGACGAGCCCGTGGGCGTACGTGAAGATCGCCGAGGGGTGCGACCGCTCGTGCGGGTTCTGCGCCATCCCGTCGTTCCGTGGCCCGCAGCGCAGTCGTACGGTCGAGTCGATCCTGACCGAGGTCGACGAGCTCCAGGCTCGCGAGATCGTCCTCGTCGCGCAGGACCTGGCGTCGTACGGCAAGGACGTCCCCGACGAGCTCGGCGCCGGCGCGATCGTCCCCCTCGTGCGGGCCGTCGCCGACCGCGTCGACCGCGTGCGCCTGCTGTACCTCTATCCGAGCGACCTCAGCGATGCGCTGATCGACGCGGTGTGCGATTCGGGCGTGCCGTACTTCGACCTGTCGCTGCAGCACGTCAGCAAGCCGCTCCTGCGCCGGATGCGTCGCTGGGGAGACGGCGCCCGCTTCCTGCGCCGCATCGCCGATATCCGCCGTCGCGAGCCCGACGCCGCGTTCCGGAGCAACTTCATCGTCGGGTACCCCGGCGAGACCGAAGCCGACCACGACCAGTTGCTGGCGTTCGTCGAGGAGGCCCAGCTCGACTGGTGCGGGTTCTTCGCGTACAGCCGGGAGGACGGTACGTACGCCGCCGATCTCGATGCCCAGGTGCCGGCCGGCCTGATGGCCGACCGCCTGAGCGAGCTGACCGAGCTGCAGGACGCCATCACCGCGGCACGTCGCGACGAGCTCATCGGACGGACCCTCGAGGTGCTCGTCGATGCCCCCGGTGTCGGCCGCAGCCACCGCGAGGCTCCGGAGATCGACGGGATCGTCCATGTGGGCCATGATCTGGTCGTGGGGGACCTCGTCGACGTGTCGATCGTGGATGCGCTCGGGCCCGACCTGGTGGCGGCCGGCGCCGACGGTCTGCTCGAGGACGTCGGTTGATGGTCGACCCCGGCGCGCTCGCGACGTGGGCCAACGCGATCACAGCCGGCCGGCTGCTGCTGTCGCCGCTGATGTTCTGGGCGATCCCGCCCGACAAGGAGGGCGCATGGGTGGCGTGGGCACTCTGGTTCGCGCTGTGCGTCAGTGACGCGGTCGACGGCTGGATCGCCCGCCGGCACGGTGCCACCACATCGGGCGCGTTCCTGGATCCGCTCGCCGACAAGGTGCTCGTGCTCGGGGCGATGTTCGTGCTGGTCCGCACCGGCGTCTTCTGGATCGTCCCGGTGGCGATCATCGCCGCGCGCGAGTTCGTCATCAGCGTGTACCGGACGGTCGTCGGCTCGCGGGGCGTCAGCGTCCCGGCCAGCCGGATGGCCAAGAACAAGACCTTGGCGCAGCAGTTCGCAGTCGGGTTCGCCCTCCTGCCCCTGACCGCCACGTCGGCGACGTGGCTGTGGAACGGGTTCCTGTGGCTGGCCGTCGTCCTCGCCGTCATCAGCGGCTGGACCTACCTGCGCAACGCCCGCGCCGCGAGCCCGGAGGCCGTGCATGCGATGTGACGTGCTCGCCGTCGGGACCGAGCTCCTGCTCGGGCAGATCCACGACACGAACTCGGCCTGGATCGGCGAACAGCTCGCCGCCAGCGGAATCGCCTCGCTCCTGCAGATCAAGGTCGGCGACAACGTCGGGCGCGTGACGGCCGTGCTGCGGCTCTTGCTCGACGATGCCGACGCGGTCATCGTGACGGGCGGCCTCGGCCCGACCCACGACGACGTCACCCGCGAGGCGATCGCCGCCGTGATGGGTGTCGAGCTGGTTCCCGACGACGACGTGGCCGATGTCATCCGTGGTCTGTTCGCCTCCCGCAACCGCCCGATGCCCGAGAACAACCTGCGCCAGGCGCTCGTGCCCGTCGGCGCGACGGTCATCCCCCAGACCCGTGGCACGGCGCCCGGGCTGATCTGCCCGGTGGGGCCCAAGGTCGTGTACGCGGTGCCGGGCGTGCCCCATGAGATGAGGGACATGCTCGAGCGAGCGGTGCTCCCGGACCTGCGGGCCCGCGGCGGTGAGCCCGGGGTCATCGCCAGCCGCGTGCTGAAGACCTGGGGGGAGAGCGAGAGCGGACTCAACGCCCGCCTCGACGACGTCATCTCCCGTCTCGACGAGTCGGGCGATCCGACGATCGCGTTCCTGGCCCGTGGATGGGAGGGCCTCGAGATCCGGGTGACGACCCGCAAGCCGGACGAGCCTGCGGCGACCGCGTTGCTCGACGAGTGGGAGGCCGAGCTGCGCGAGCGGCTCGGCCCGCTCGTGTTCGGCACGGACTCGCAGTCGATGGAGTCGGTCGTGCTCGACCTGCTGCGCGAGCAGGGCCTGACGCTCGGGATCGCCGAGTCGCTGACGGGTGGGCTGGTGGCGGCCCGGCTCACCGCGATCCCCGGGGCCAGCGACGTGCTGCGCGGCGCCATCGTGTCGTACGCGAACGACGTCAAGTACGACCTCCTCGACGTCGCGCCGGGGCCGGTGGTGAACGAGCCGACCGCGGTCCAGATGGCCGAGAGCGCCCAGCGGGTCCTCGGCGCCGACGTGGGGATCGGTCTGACCGGGGTCGCCGGGCCCGCCGAGCAGGACGACGTGCCGGTCGGAACGGTGTGCATCGCCATCGCGCTGCCGACCGGGACGCACGCGACGACGTTGACGCTCGGGGCGGGCCGCGAGCAGATCCGCCAGTTCGCCGTGATCAGCGCGCTCGACATGCTGCGGCGGCGGATGTCGATGACGATCACCCCGTAGCGAGTCAGGCCGACGCCGGGGACTCGGCCCGGCGGCCGTCATGCTCGTACATGAGTACCGTGGGCGCATGCCCACCGGACGCCGACCGGTGCCGAAGCGGACCCGTGCGGAGTGGGACGAGATCCTGAAGGTCAGGGGCCCGAGGCCGAAGCTGCTCGTGGACTCGTACCGCGTCGACCCGGACACGGGTTGCTGGATCTGGACCCGCCACGTCAACAGGGCCGGCTACGCCGCGTTGGCGTCGGGCTACGCGAACCGAGCGGTGTACGAGATGGTGAAGGGCGAGGTGCCATGGGACAAGCGTCTCGAGAGCACGTGCGGTAACACGGTCTGTGTGAACCCGGACCACCTCGTCGTCGTGTCGCCGTCCGAGCAGTGGCGGCGCCGGCGCAGCGACCAGACGACGTCCGGCTGAGCCACCGGGCCCGCCCGGTGGGCGCCGCCGTCCGTTCGGCGCGATCCGCGGCCTCGCCGCTCGAGCAGAAATCGGCCGCAACCGGTGGACGTCGCCCGGTTGGCCAGTACGGTCAGGTCCACCTCAGACGGTGGGTCGGTGGGCACGCCCCTCCACACCTGATCTGACGGCCCCAGACCCGGCCCGCTGATCTCGACACCTGCAACCGCAGGAGTCGGGACGAGACGGAGGGAACTGCCTGAGACGTCGAGCGCCGCAGGCAGTGTGGTCACGGTGCCCGAATCGCCACTGACCCGTTCCCCCTGACAGCCGGTCATTCGGGTCCGCCGCCAGGCGTGCATGGGGTTCCAAGTCCTCGTCGTGCATGTCCAGGTGTCCGGGCCCCGGCCCGAGATCGGGGCGTGTCGAACGCTCCAGGAAAGTGGAGCGATGAACATGTCCCCCCGTCGAACCGTCGGTGCGGTCGCCCTCGTCATGGTGGCGGCAACGTCGGTCGCATACGCGGTCGATGCCGGCGACTCCGACCCTGGCCACTACACGGTTGCGGCCGGCGATACGTGGGCGTCGATCGCGGCCGCGCACGCTGTGACCGCGGACGGGTTGCAGGTCGCGAACGGCACGTCGGTGGCGACCGCCGACACGACGCACCCGATGACCGGCCGCATCATCCACGTGCCCGAGGCCGTAGCCGTGCCGCCCGCACCCTCTACGACCACCACCGTGCCGCCGCCCACCACGGTGCGGCCGACCACCACCGTGCCTCCGGCCACCACCGTCGCCATTCCCACGACGACGGCGCCCCCTGCGGGCACGTTCGTCGAAGGGTTCGCCGGCCTCGAGGCGTGGACGTTCGCCCATCGCCGCTACGACCTCGACGGAGGCATCGACCCTCGCTCGACCGCCAGCGTCGTCAACGGACGCGCCCAGATCGCCGGGTACGACCAGAACTACGGCGACGCCACACTCCGCTCCGCCGTGCGCTACGACCTGACGAACGGTGGCACCGTCAGCCTCGACATGGGCGACGACGCCCGTGGTGACTGGTTGCTCGGCTTCGCGTACATCACGTTCTCGGCGAACCCGAACGATGCTGCCGCGTCGATGGCCGACGAACGCGACATCGCCTACTCGGCGGTGAGCATGCCGGCGAACGCCTTGCAGATCCAGCTGCGTGACAACTGCAAGGTGCCGTGGGCACCTCCGGTCGCCGTGCGGTACGACGTGGCCGCGCCCGGTGGGCGCACCACGCAGCGCGGCACGTGTGCTGCGGCACCGGACGGGCGTTGGCGCTTCGTGTTCACCGCTGGCCACGTGTCGGTCCGCAATGGTGCCGGCGCCGAAGTCGTCGCCTACGATGTGACCGTCCCCCCGACCGGCTGGGTGATCCTCGGTGTGCACAACCACGCCTCCGAGAAGTACAGCGTGCCGGTCGGGTCGATCCGGGCGGTGACGGGCACGTTCGACAACGTCACCTACCCGAGGGCCCGCTGACGACCCGGCCGGGATGCGTCGGACCATCGCCGTAGGATTGCTCCCAGACCTGGACGAGCACCGTCCAGCCAGCTCCCGTAGCTCAGTGGATAGAGCAGCGGCCTTCTAATCCGCAGCGCGCAGGTTCAAATCCTGCCGGGAGCGCGCTCGTCCGCACGCCCGGCCGGACGTTCTCAGTGAGTTCCGGGGCCATTTCTGGCCCCGGAACAGCGTCAGAACCACGAGATGCATGGAGGGGGAGCGGTGCGTGACATCGAGTTCGGGGTGACGTTCGACTTCCGGAACGTCGGCGGGGACGGGCGCTCGCTCCAGGACGTGTACGCCGAGACGTTCGAGCTGATCGCTCTGGCCGACGAGCTCGGCTACGACCACGTCTACCTCACCGAGCACCACTTCGTCGACGACGGGTACTGCCCGTCGCTGCTCGCCCTCGCCGCCGCGGTGGCGGCCCGGACCCGCCGCATCCGCATCAGCTCGTACGTGTTCCTGCTCCCGCTCCACCACCCGTTGCGGGTCGCCGAGGACGTCGCCGTCGTCGACCTGATCTCCGGTGGTCGCATCGAGCTCGGGGTCGGCGCCGGCTACCGGCGCGAGGAGTTCGAGGCGTTCGGGATCCCCCTCGCCGCCCGCCGGGCGCGGATGGACGAGGGCTGTGAGATCCTGCTGCGGGCGTGGACCGAGGACCATTGGTCGTTCGACGGCGCGCAGTTCCAGCTGCGCGACGTCTGCTTGCGACCGAAACCGGTGCAACGGCCGCACCCGCCCCTGCTGATCAGCGCCCGCAATGACGTGGCGGCCCGCCGGGCCGGGCGCTTCCGGGCTCCGCTGCTGATCGCGCCGCCACCCTACGTGACCGATGAGCAGGCCGTGTTCGACGCCTACGCCGAGTCGTGCGGCGCCCCCGGCGGCGGCGCCGCGGCCGGCGAGGTCGGCGGGGCGTTCAACGTGATCGTGACCGACGATCGTGACGCCTATCGGGCCGCCACCAGCGCCGGCGCTCGTCACCGGGCCGAGCTCTACGCCACGTGGTACGGGGACGCCGCCGACATCCCGGGGGACGCCGAACGGATCGGCTCCCGACCGGCGCGCCGGGTGTCCGTGCTCGGAGACGCGGAGACATGTGCGGCCGCGCTCGACGACTTCCTCGCCGGCCCGATCCCGTACACGAGGGTGATCATGGCGATCGACGCCGCGGCCGAGTTGGAGGCGTTCGCCACCAGGGTCCTGCCCCGGTACCGCCGAGAGGGATCGAGCCCCTGACGGCCTAGCCTGGAACACCGGCCGTTCCTGGGAAGTCGTGAGGTGTCGGTGAATTTCAAGAAGGGCGAAACCATCATCTATCCCCAGCACGGTGCGTGCATCGTGATGGGGACGAAGAAGATGGAGGCGTTCGGCGAGAAGCGGGAATACCTCATTCTGCAGACCGTCATCAACGAGATGACGCTGAAGGTGCCCGTGGACATGGCCGAAGAGGTAGGTGTGCGTCCGCCGGTGTCGGCCGACGAGCTCGAGGACCTGGTGGCCGTGCTGTCGAAGCCCGACCCTCGGGTGCCCTCGAACTGGAGCCGCCGCTTCAAGAACCACCAGGAGAAGCTGAAGTCCGGCGACGTCTACCAGGTTGCCGAGGTCGTGCGGAACCTGGCCGCCCGCAACCGTGACGCGTCGCTGTCGGCAGCCGAGCGCACCATGTACGAGCGGGCCCGGGTCAACCTCGTCAGCGAGATCTCGCCAGCTCTGAAGGTGTCGGCCGAGGATGCCGAGGCGTACCTCGACGAGGCCCTCGCCAAAGGCGTGCTCAAGCCGGCCAAGGACGTCGTCCGCAAGAAGTGAGCCACCGGCCCGCGGCGGCGGGCCAGTCGCTCCTCCCTCACGTCGATGTCGACGAGCCCGTCGGACTCGTCGGTGTCGTTCCGCCCGCTCATGGACGACACCGACGAGCCGACGGCTCGTGACTGGCCTCGGTGTGTGCGTGCTGCCCGTCGCCAGCACGCTGCGCAGTCGAGGTCGACGTGACCACCGCTGATCGTCGTTGACCACCGGTGATTCCCATGGGATATGTAAACACAGGTGTATACATAGGTCAATGGCGTCGACCCCACGACTCCCACGTGCTGCCCGCCGGGCGCAGCTGATGGAGGCCGCCGCCGGTGCCTTCCTCGCCCGTGGCTTCGACGGAACGTCGATGGACGACGTGGCCCAGGCCGCAGGGGTCAGCCGGCTGATCGTGTACCGCAACTTCGAGTCCAAGCAGGATCTCTACCGGACCGTTCTGCGAGCCGTCCTGGTCGAGCTCGGCCAGCAGTTCGACGGGGTCGGCATCGAGGAGATCCGTGACCGTGGTGCGACGAGGTTCATGCTCCCCGTCGCGCGCGCCCACCCGGATGCCTTCCGCCTGCTCTGGCGCCACGCCTGGCACGAGCCGCCGTTCGAGGATCTCGCCCTCGAGTTCCGCAGCTACGTCACGGGGTACGCCCGTGCCGTCCTGGCCATGTTCCTCGGCGACGACGAACCGATGCTCGACTGGGCGGGTCGCACGGCGGGCGCGCACCTCGTCGACGGGATGTGCAACTGGCTCGACGAGGGCGACGTGGAGCGCGACGAGGAGTTCAGCGATCTGATGACGCAGGGGCTGCGGGGTCTGGCCGACGCATGGACGGCGGCAGCCGGCCGGCGGTCGTGACGGCGGCGGCCAGCGTGCGTCGGTGACCGGTCACCCGGTCGCGGCCGTGGCCAGCGTGTCCACGATGCGGTCGATCTGGTCGTCCGTGATGACCAGCGGGGGACAGAACGTGAGCGTGTCCGTCCCGATCGCCCGCGTGATCACCCCACCCTCGAGCATGCGATCGCGGATCGTCATGGCGTCCTGGTCAGGCCGCAGGCCGGCCGCCCACACCGCGCCGTCGCCGCGGGCGTGATCGATGATCTCGTCGGTGGCGAGAGCCTCGAGCCCGGCGCCGAGGCGCGGGCCGAGCGCACCCGCCCGGGCCACCAGACCCTCGCGCTCGAACACGTCGAGGTTCGCCATCCCGGCCGCGCACGCCGCGGCGTGGCCCGAGTACGTGTAGCCGTGGCGGAGGACGTAGGCGGGGTCGGACTCCAACGCGTCGCGCACGATCCGGCCGACGAACACACCGCCGAGCGGCTGGTAGCCGGACGTGACGGCTTTGGCGAACGTCGTGATGTCGGGAACGACGCCGTAGCGGTCGGCGGCGAACCAGTGGCCGAGGCGGCCGAACCCGGTGATCACCTCGTCGAAGACGAGGAGCGCACCGTGGTGGTCGCACAGGCGGCGCAGCTCGTCGAGGTATCCGTCGGCCGGCGGGAAGACGCCGCCGGCGCCCTGCACGGGTTCGGTGACGACCGCCGCGACCTCCTGCGAGCGCTCCGTCATCAACATCGCCAACGCCTCGGTGTCGTCGCTCGGCACCTGCACGATCTCGGGCACGAGCGGACCCCAGCCTTCGCGGTTCGGGCCGATGCCCTGCGCGCTCGTGCCGCCGAGGTTGGTGCCGTGGTAGCCCCGGGTCCGGCTGATGACCAGCGTCCGTTCCGGGTGTCCGGCCAGCACGTGGGTCAGACGGGCCAGCTTGATCGCCGTGTCGACGGCCTCGGACCCCGACCCGCACAGGAAGACCCGGGCCTCGGGGATCGGGGTCATGGCGACGAGCCGCTCGGCGAGGGCGTCGGAGGGGATGGTCGAGAACGGCTCGAAGCACGAATAGGCAGCGATCGTCGACAGTTGCTCGGCGACCGCGGCGGCGATGTCCGCGCGCCCGTGCCCGGCCGCGCAGTACCAGAGGCTGGCCATCCCGTCGATGTACTCGTTGCCCTCGGTGTCCCACACCAGGGCGCCGGCCCCGCGTGCGATCACGGTGAACGACGGGCGGGTCGGCTTGGCGAACGGGTGGAGGAACGGCGGCAGGTCGTGGTCGGACATCGCCGCCGACGGTACGTGATCGGACGCGCACCCGTCTGCCACGCTGGCGCGGTGGACGAAGCCGACAGCGCGACGGTGCGGGTGGTGACGTGGAACGTGCAAGGGTCGGCCGGTCTCGACGTGTCGCGGGTCGCCGCCGTCGTCGCCGCGAGCGGCGCCGATCTGGTGGCGCTCCAGGAGGTCCAGCGGCGTCAGGCCGCCGCGCTCGCCGGCGCGCTGTCGATGTCGTCGACGACTTGGGTGTTCAAGCACTGGCCGGTCGTCACCCGCGCGGAGGGCCTGGCCGTGCTGACCGGTCACCGCATCGTCGCGTCGTCGTCGTTCGTGCTGCGCCGTCGGCCGTTCTGGGACTGGCGTCGCCGCGTCGGCCTGCACGCGATCGTCGACCTCGGCGGGCACGCCGTCGGCGTCGTCGACGTGCACCTGTCCCCCCACGACGAGATCGTCCGCCGGGCCGACGAGGCGCGGGTCTCGGCGGCGCATGCCGGCGACCGGTCGTTCGTGGTCGGCGACTTCAACGACGTTCCCGACCGGGGCGCGCACGCCGCGCTCATCGCCGCCGGATGGGTGGACTGCTGGCGGGATGCCAACGCTGCCGGGACCGACGACGGGTGGACGAACTGGACCGGTGGGTCGCGGGTCGGGCGCCCTCCGTCCCAGCGGCTCGACTACATCTTCGCCCCGCCCGGTAGCCACGTCGAGGCGTGCGCGGTCCTCGCCGGGGCCGATCGATACGACGACTTCGCCGGCCTGTCCGACCACCTCCCGGTCGCAGCGACGGTGCGGCTGGCCGGGGGCGACCATTGAGTGACGACGTCGGCGAGAGTGTCCTCGCCAAGGTCCGCAAGCTGCTGGCCAAGGCCGAGGCGACGGACAACGTGAACGAGGCCGAGGCGTTCGCGTCCAAGGCTGCGGCCTTGATCGCCAGCCACCGCATCGACGCGGCGCGGCTGGCCGAGCGCCGACCGAGCGCGGACACGGTCAGCGTGCACGAGGTCCCGATCGGCCGCGGCGCCTACGTGCGAGGGCGACTCGCGCTGCTCGGCGCGGTCGCGGCCGCCAACGACTGCCAGCTGGTGTGGCGGTCCGGGACGACGGGTGCGACCGGGTTGGTGGTCGGCTTCGTCGACGACCTCGATGCCGTCGTCGTGCTCTACGAGTCGTTGCACCTCCAGGCGGCGGCCCAGATGGCCGCCCAGCGCCGTCGAACACCAGCGGCGACCCAGCGCTGGCGCCGGGCGTTCCTGTTCGGGTTCGCCGACAGGGTCGCCGACCTGCTGGCCGGTGCGCGTCGATCGGCCGAGGACGACGTCCGGGCGAGCGGTTCGTCCTTGCCCGACCTCGTCGACCGCACCGCGCGCGTCTCCGCACACGTGCGGGCGTCGATGGGTCGAGTCGCGGCGGCCCGTCCGCCGACTCCCTTGGCCGCGAACGGGTGGCGCGACGGCCACCGGGCCGCCGGCGCCGCCGACATCGGCCGGCGGCGGGTGTCCGGCCGGCGAGCGATCGGACGGGGTTCGTGACCGGGATCGACACCGGGTTCGTCACCGATGAGGGGCGGCGGTGCGACGGGATCGTGCGCATCGACCGCGGTCGGGAGGCCGTGTACGCGGCCGAGGAGTCCGCGGTCGCCGGCACCGACCTGGACGAGCCGCGGCCCCTGGGCGAGCTGTGCCGGGTGGCGGACGCGGTCGTCAGCGGTGACTGGTGGCGCGCCGCAGGCGGTCCGGTGGTCACGGTCGGTGCGGCCCGGGCCGGCACGACGTCGTCGCGCACGGTCGCCGCCGTCGGTGCTCGTGACGGTGTCCCGGTGGTCGTTCGCCTGGCGCCCGGTCAGTGGTCCGTGGCAACGGTCGCTCACGAGCTTGCGCATGCGCTCGCCGGCGTCGAGCACGGCCACGACGGACGCTTCCGCGCCGCGCACGTCGACCTCGTTGCCATGGTCGGCGGCGCCGGTCCGGCCGCCGCCCTCACCGCGTCGTACGCCGATCATCGGGTGCCGGCGGGGCCGCGTGCCTGGCCCCCGCCGGTGCGGGCAACGGGTACCGGCTTCGTCATCGTGCCTTGACGACAGGTCCCCGTTCGGGGGACACCGGCACATCCGTGAGCAGTGACAAGCGACGGTAGGGTGCCAGCATGCTGCCGGAGGAACCCCGCCTCGATCTCGAGACCGACGTCGACGGCGCTCTCGTCCTCCGGGGCGAGGTCGACAGCTACACGGCGCCCGACCTGGCCGCTCGCCTCGGCGGCGACCCGGCGGTCGACGTGATCGATCTGGCCGGCGTGACGTTCATCGATTCGTCCGGGTTGCGAGTGCTCGTCGAGGTCCACCAGGCCCGGATCGACGCCGGCTCGCGCCTCGCCCTGCGCGCCCCCAGCGCATCGGTGCAGCGTCTGCTCGAGATCAGCGGGCTGTCCGGGCACCTCGACGTCACGAGCTGACGCCTGTCGACGGTCCCGTCACCGTTGCCGGGTCGTCGTCTCCCAGCGGATCCTCGTCGGTCGAGACGTGCTGGTCGATGGTGACGGCATACCCCGTCGTCGGATCGCGCTGGATGCGCTGCACGTCGAGCATCTGGGCTCGCCGGTCGGCGTCGGTCGCCGACCCACCGGCGAGCAGTCGACGGGGGCTGAGGTCGTGGAGGAGGACCTCGTTCAGCTCGGCGGACAGCAGCAGGAGCCGACTGACGAGGTGGAACCAGCTGAGCAGGGCGATGACCACGGCGAACGTGCCATACGTGTCGCTGGCTCCGGCGATGAAGCGGCGCACGACGTAGCTGCCGAGCTGCTGGAGGACCACGAGCCCGACCGCCCCGACGACCGCCCCCGGGAGCAGGAGGCGCACCGCTCGACGCTCGGCCGGCAGCACGGAGAACATCATCAGCAGCAGGGCGGCGTCGATCACCAGGCTCAGGAGCAGGCCGACGGCCCCGGCGAACACGCCGAGGTCGAACAGCGTGGCGATGTTCGACATCAGGGTCGACGCGGCGAGGCCGATCCCGAGGAGGCCGAGGAAGGCCAGTTCGCGCAGCCGCTTCATGAGGAACGTCGGACGCCGGTGGACGGGGACGTCGCTGATGTCGTCGAACGCCTGTTGCAGTGCCCCGACGGCGCCCAGCCCGGCCCAGATCGCGGTCGCCAGGCCCAGGACGAGCACCCAGATGCTGCCCTCGAGTGGTTGCTGCGCGTCGGTCAGCTGCGTGCCGATCACAGGGATCTGGCCGAGGAAGCCGTCGAGGAGGTCGTCGCGAAGGTCTGGGCGGTCCTGCAGGACGATGCCCAGGATCGTCACGAGCGCCAGCAGGAGGGGGAAGACGCTGAAGAACGAGTAGTACGAGACCGTGGCCGCAAGCCGTGTGCCGCCGTGCTCGCCGAACCGCTTCGAGACGGCGATCGGCATCGCCACGAGGCGATGGCGACGCTGGAACTCGTCCACGCGGTCGAGCAGTCGCACACCGAGCATCTACCACGTTGCACTGGGATCGAACCGCGGCCGGCGCGTCCCGGCGGACCCGACCGTTTGAGGTCGCCGCAGACCGGGAACGCCCGGCGACATGACATCCGGCGGGAACGGCTCGCTCGGCACCGTGGCCGACACGAGCGCCGCCCGCCTCGTGTTCGACGTGAGCAGCCTCCCGGAGGAGGTCGCCGTGGCCCGCCATGCCGTCGTTGCGTTCCTGACGTCGCACGGGGTCTCGTCCGTCGTCGTCGACGACATGGAGCTGGTGACGAGCGAGCTCGTCACCAACGCCATCATCCATCCCGCGGCCCACGATCTCGTGCACATCGAGGTCGGGGCCACCGACACCGTCGAGCTCCTGGTATCGAACGTCGGCCCGGCCGACGCGATCCCGGCGATCGACGAGTGGCAGCCGGCGCCGCCGTTCGCGACGTCCGGGCGCGGGCTGGGCATCGTCAGACGATTGTGCGACGACGTCGACGTCGAGCAGGTCGGTGACCGCGCCGTGGTCACCTGTCGTCGCCGGTTGCCCGACGGAGGAGGCTCCCCATGACCGATATCGCCGTGCACCGCAACGGAGATCACGCCATCACGAGTGTGATCACCGTCGGGATCATCAACGATTACGAGATCGTCGTGCGCGGCGTCGCGGCCATGCTCGCGCCGTACTCGCACCGGGTGACCGTGGTGGAGATGGACGCTGGTGGCGATCTGACGGTCCCGGCCGACGTCGCGCTGTTCGACACGTTCGCCGGGCGTCGCCACACGTTGTCGCGGGCGGCCGAGATGGTGCGCGACGGCACGGCCCGTCACGTCGTGTTGTACACGTGGGATGCGGCGCCCGACTTCGTGCGCGCCGCCCGCGAGATCGGCGTCTCCGGCGTGATCCTCAAGACCAGGTCGGCCGACACGCTCGTCGACGCGCTCGAGCGCGTCGTGGCCGGGGACCACGTCGGCTTCGGCGATGGCACGGGCCACCCGATGGCCACCCGGATCGTCGAGCTGTCCGACCGTGAGTCGGAGGTCCTCGCCCTGATCGCCAGGGGCCTGACCAACGCCCAGATCGCCGAGGAGCTGTACCTGTCGATCGAGACGGTCAAGACGTATGTCAAGCGGCTGTACGCCAAGCTCGACGTCCACAACCGGGCCCAGGCCGCGGTGGCGGCGTCGACGCAGCAGCTGACGCCCCGCAGCCTCTCCTGACGCGGCAGGACGCAACCCAGAGTCCCCGTTCGAGGGACGTCCGCAGGGATCGGCGATCGACACACTGAGCCCATGACCTCGGTGTGCCCTGGGGGCGGCGCCTGGCCGGTGGGGCTTCCGCTGCGACTGACCTGTGCGGTGTTGCTGCGCGACCACGTCGCCGCCATCGCGGTCAGCGGCGAGCTCGACCTCGCCTCGGTGGCGCGGTTCCGCGACGTCATCACCTCAGTGCTCGACATCCACGGCATCAGCGCCCTCGAGGTCGATGCCAGCGGTGTGCGCTTCGTCGATTCGATGGGGCTCCGATCGATCCTGCTCTCGCGCGCCGACGCGATGATCGCCGGCGCGTCCTGGCGTCTCGTGGCCGCGTCGCCGGCGCTCGACCGGCTGCTCGACCTGGCCGGCGCCGGTGGTCTGCTCGCGGTGCCCGACGCCAACTGACGTCCTTCGCCGACGATGTCGCCCTCCATCGCGCCGTCGTCGGCCACACTGATGTCGTGACCTCAGCTCCTGCCGCCGATCGCGTGGTTCGTCTCGACGTGCCTGCGTCCCTCCCGTTCATCGCCACGTGCCGGCTGGTCGCGGCGTCGGTCGGCGCAGCATGTGGGTTGGCGGTCGACGACCTCGAGGACCTGCGGCTCGGTGTCGACGAGCTCGTCTCGGCCCTGGTCGCCGTCGCCGCCGGGCCGGACGACCGCATCGATCTCGAGCTCGTGGCCGGCGACGCTGCGGTTCGCATCGCCGGGGGGCTGCGCGGCGGCGGGCCCGTCGCGGGGATCGATGACCTCACCCGGCGGATCCTGGATGCCGTCGTCGACGAGCACGAACTGGCCGGGACGTCGTTCACGCTCACCAAGCGGTCGACGCTGACGAGCGCCGCCCCTGGCGAGCGCTGAGCCCGTGACCGACGACGTCGCAGCAGCCGCTGAGGTGCGCCGTGCGCGCACGGCCGACGAGGACTCGCTGTTCCGGGAGTTCCGTCGCACCCAGGACAAGCGGCTGCGCAACGAGCTCGTCGAGCGCCACATGGGTCTCGCCGCCCACGTCGCCCGACGGTTCGGACGGCGCGGGCCGAGCGACGACGACCTGCGCCAGGTCGCGTTCCTCGCCCTCGTCAAGGCCGTCGATCGTTTCGAGCCCGATCGCAACGTCGCGTTCTCGACGTTCGCCGGCCGGACGATCGAGGGCGAGATCAAGCGTCACTTCCGTGACCACACGTGGACGGTCCGCGTGCCCCGCTCGGCCAAGGAGATCCACCTCCAACTGCGCCGGGCCACCGACGAGCTGACGCAGCAGCTCGGCCGCTCCCCGACGGTGCCGCAACTGGCCGAGCGACTGGGACTCTCCACCGATGAGGTCGTCGAGGGGATCGCAGCGGGGTCGGCGTACTCGACGGCGAGCCTGGACGCGCCAATGGGCAACGACGGCGAGGGCACCCGCCAGATCGGGTCCGACGACCGCGGCTACGCGGATGTCGCCGATCTCGCGCTGATCGAGGACCTCATGCAGCGCCTGCCGGTCCGCGAACGGGAGATCGTGCGGTTGCGCTTCTACGAGGAGCTGAGTCAGAGCGAGATCGCCGAGCGCATCGGCATCTCGCAGATGCACGTGTCCCGACTCCTGCGCCGCAGCTTCGAGCAGATGCGGGCCGACACCGGCGTCGCCGACGCCGCTCCCCGGACGCAACGGGGGTGACCGGCGGGGCGCCGCTCGTCGACGCCCGCGCGCGACCGCTCCGACCGGCGCCGTGCGCGG
>JBEVOM010000115.1:0-58708 GCA_040507575.1 Ilumatobacteraceae bacterium | reverse complement strand
GTCCTCGGCGTAGTACTCGCGACCCAGGTGCGTAATCTGGTCCTCGCTCATCATCCACCGCAGGGTGTTCTTCAACTTCGTCAGCTGGATGAACAGGTCGTGCTCGGGATACAGGCCGGGGGCCACCTGCGGGCTCTTGTAGTAGAAGCTGAGCCACTCCTGGATGCCGCCGAGCCCGGCCCGCTGGGCCAGGTCGGTGAACAGCACGAGGTCGAGGGCGAGCGGCGCGGCGAGGATCGAGTCGCGGCACAGGAAGTCGACCTTGATCTGCATCGGGTAGCCGAGCCACCCGAAGATGTCGATGTTGTCCCAGCCCTCCTTGTTGTCGCCTCGCGGGGGGTAGTAGTTGATCCGCACCTTGTGGAAGATGTCGCCGTACAGGGCAGGGAACGTGTCGGGCTGGAGGATGTGCTCGAGCACGCCGAGCTTGGACTCCTCCTTCGTCTTGAAGTTGTCCGGGTCGTCGAGCACCTCACCGTCGCGGTTGCCGAGGATGTTCGTCGAGTACCAGCCGCTGAGACCGAGCATGCGGGCCTTGAGCATCGGCGCCAGCACCGTCTTGATGAGCGTCTGACCGGTCTTGAAGTCCTTGCCCGAGATGGCCAGGTTGCGCTCGGTGGCCAGCTCGCGGAGGACCGCGGTGTCGACCGTGAGGTTCGGGGCGCCGTTGCAGAACGGCACACCTTCGAGCAGCGCGGCGTAGGCGTACAGCATCGAAGGGGCGATCGTGGGGTCGTTGGCGTCGATCGCCTTCTCGAAGGCCTCGATGTCGACGTGGGCCGGACCGGGCTCGATGAAGATCTCCGTCGAGGCGGCCCAGATCATCACGACGCGATCGGCCTTCTTCTCGTCACGGAAGCGGTTGATGTCCTCGCGGATGGCCTCGAGCATGGACCGCTTGTTGATCGTGCCCTTCGTGTTGTCGGCGTCGATGTTCTTGACGTACGTCCTGTCGAAGGCGGCGGACATCGGGCGGACCTCACGCAGCGCGTCGGAGATCTGCTCGACGTGCTTGCCGGCGTCGAGGACGCCAGCGCGCTGGGCGGCGACGTACGCGTCGTCCGGGAACGGGTCCCACGCCCCGAACACGATGTCGTCCAGCGAGGCGATCGGTGCGAAGTCCTTGATCATCGGGTTGCGGCCGTCGGTGCGCATGCCGAGGCGGATCGTGTCCATCAGGGCCAGCGACCCGATCGGGTCGGCGAGTCCCCGCCGCACGAGCTCGACACCGGCAATGAGGGTGGACGAGACGGCGCCGAGACCGACGATGAGGACGCCGAGGCGGCCGTCGGCCGGCTGCACGTCCGGTGGTGGTGGAGTGGTCACGGGCGCGAAGGCTACGGGGTCGGCGCGCGCCCCCCGCGCCTAAGGTCGGCGTCGTGACGGCGATCGTGATGGACGGCAATGCCCTGCGTGACGAGCTGCTCGAAGGGCTGCGGATGCGCATCGTGGCAGCCGGCTCACCCCCGGTGTGCCTGGCGACGGTGCTCGTCGGGGAAGATCCGCCGAGCCAGCGCTACGTCCGCACGAAGCAGCGCAAGGCCAACGAGATCGGGATGCGGGCCCGCCATGTCGACCTGCCGGCGACCGCGTCGCAGGGTCAGGTGGAGGCCGCGGTCGCCGAGCTGTCGGCCGACCCGGAGGTCCATGGCATCCTCGTGCAGCTCCCGCTCCCCAACGGCCTCGACCCGGAGGCGGTGACGGACCTGATCCCGCCGGAGAAGGACGTCGACGGGTTGACGGAGCGATCGATGGGCCGCCTGGTACGTGGCGTACCGGGTCTCGTCGGCTGCACGCCACTCGGCGTGATGCGACTGCTGGAGCGCTACGGCGTGGAGACCGCCGGCCGACGAGCGGTCGTCGTCGGGCGCTCGCAGCTCGTCGGGTTGCCGTTGTCGCTGCTGCTGGCGCGCAAGGGGGTCGACGCCACCGTCACCATGGCCCACTCGAGGACGAAGGACATGATCGAGGTCTGCCGGGAGGCCGACATCCTCGTCGCCGCCGCCGGGCAGGCCCGGATGATCACGGCTGCGCACGTCAAGCCGGGCGCCGCCGTCATCGATGTCGGTGTGTCGCGCACCGAGGAGGGGATCGTCGGAGATGTCGACCAGGCGGCGGTCGCCGAGGTCGCGGGGTGGCTCACGCCGATGCCCGGCGGGACCGGTCCGATGACGATCGCCTGCCTGATGGAGAACACCCTCTCGGCGGCCCTGTTGCAAGGAGCGCTGAGCGACTCGTGACACGGAGCGCTGAGCGACTCGTGACACGGCGTTCACGGAGCCGTTCCCAGGGGCCCCCTACGGATCTGGTAAGGTCCGCGACGACCTAGCGGGCAGTTGGGTCAGCGCACGGTGGCGGAACACCGGGCGGGCAGATCACGAACGGCGGAAACGTTCGACGGAGAGTGGCGGGCGACGGTGCGCGCCGAGGGAGACATCGAGCGTCCGGTCGAGCTTCGACCAGGCGTCCAAATCGATGGACACCGGAACGGGTGGTGGTGACACCGCCCCCGGAATTGATGGACGGGTCTGGGCAGCCGAAGCGGGCAAGCAACGGCGGAAATGGCGGCAGCGATGCGGCACGCGGGCGGCGTGGTGCGGGAATTCGGGCATGGAGCGTCGCCCCCGGGCGACCGACAGCGGACGATCAGGACGACCCTGATCCCTGCGCCGCGCCTGACTCGACTCGATGGTGAAGCGAGGGCGGCGCCTCCGGCTGCGGTCGGTGCCGGCAGGGATCGGCTGCAGCTGCTGCTCGCCGTCGGCGATGCGCTCGCCGTGCTGTTCGGCTTCTACTTCGTCACCAGCCTCGTTTCACCGATCGGGCCCAGCTCGTGGCTCGAGCTCGTGTTCCAGATGGTGACCGTGACGGCGGTCGGCGTGCTCGCGATCCGCAGCCAGGGGCTCTGGGTGAGCCGCTACAGCGCCGTGCGGGTCATCGAGTTGTCGCGGATCACGCGGGCCGTCGTCGTCATGGGTGCCGGCACGATCGTCCTCGACCGCGCGGCGAAGATCTACTTCCACGTCGAGGACATCTTCATCGGGTGCGTCGTCGCATGGATCGTGCTCGTCATCTGGCGCTCGGTGTACCGGACGTGGCTGGGTGCCCAGCGCAATCAGGGGCACTTCTCCCGCCGCCTCGTGATCATCGGCACCGACCGTCGGGCGATGGCGCTCGCCGACCTGTTCGCCACCCATCCGGAGGCCGGGTTCCGGGTCGTCGGCCTGGTCGGGTCGGCCCGCGAGGCCCGATCGGCAGGGCGGGCCGGGCTCTGGATCGCCAACTACGCCGACGCCGAGGAGGTGCTGGCCACCGCCGACGTCGACGGCGTGGTGCTGTGCTCCAGCGACATCAACCCCGGGCTCCTCGACCGGCTGATCCGGGCCGAGCAGACGCGCCAGCGCGACCTCTACCTCGACCCGGGCCTGTCGGGCATCGACTTCCGCCGGGTGCAGTCGTTGCCGATCGCCCACCAGCCGATGCTGTACGTGGAGGCCCCGTCCCTGTCGGAGGTGCAGGTCCGTGCCAAGCGGGCGTTCGATGCCGCCGTGTCCATCGGCCTGGTGGTCGCGCTGACGCCGCTCCTGGGCCTGCTCGCCATCCTCATCAAGCTCGACGACCGGGGGCCGGTGCTCTTCCGCCAGCAGCGCGTCGGACGCGGCGGGGTGCCGTTCGAGATGCTCAAGTTCCGCTCGATGCGCGTCGACGCCGAGTCGCAGCTCGCCGCGCTGCGGGCGGCGGCCAACGACCGGGCCGGCCCCCTGTTCAAGCTCGACGGCTGCGATCCGCGGGTCACCCGCATCGGGCGCTTCATCCGGGCGACCAGCCTCGACGAGCTGCCGCAGCTGTTGAACGTGGTCCGCGGGGACATGAGCCTCGTCGGCCCCCGTCCGGCGCTGGCGTCCGAGGTCGCCGAGTTCCCCGAGGACCTCAACGCCCGCCATCTGGTGCGGCCGGGAATCACCGGTCTGTGGCAGGTCGAGGCCCGCGACAACCCGTCGTTCGAGGCCTACCGCCGCCTCGACCTGTTCTACGTCGACAACTGGGCGCTGACGCTCGACCTCGTGATCCTCATCAGCACGGTCGAGCAGGTGCTGGTGCGCCCGTTCCTGACCCGGAAGCGGCCGGCGCCGGACGCGACGACCCCGGTTGTCGCCGCTGCGTAACCCGACGTCCCTCGGTTCTGGGCGGTTTGCGAGACAGCAGTCGTCACGCTCGCCGCCCAGAACGCAGGACTTGCCGCGTCCGGGGTTGTCGGGTGGCGGGCCCGTCTGGCAGACTCGACGGCGATGCGCACCAGGTTCCGCGCCCTCGTACTCATTCAGTAGCGCACCGGCTCCATCCGCCGCGTGCGCCCTCGACCTCCCGGACTCCGGGAGGTCGATCGCTTTTTCGGCCCGAGTCCCGCCGCTCCCGCACCGTCACCACCTGTCAGCACACCGGAGAACCCCAATGCAGCTCACCGGAGCCCAAGCACTCATCAAGAGCCTCGAACAGGAATCGGTCGAAGTGATCTTCGGCCTTCCCGGTGGCTGCATCCTCCCGGCCTACGACCCGTTGCTGGAGTCCACGATCCGCCACATCCTCGTGCGCCACGAGCAGGGTGCCGGCCACATGGCCGAGGGGTACGCCCACGTCACCGGCCGTCCCGGCGTGGCCATGGTGACGTCCGGCCCGGCCGCCACCAACCTGGTGACGCCGCTCATGGACGCGTTCATGGACTCCATCCCGATGGTGGCGATCACCGGCCAGGTGCCGACCCACGCGATCGGGAGCGACGCCTTCCAGGAGTGCGACACCGTCGGAATCACCCGCTCGGTGACCAAGCACAACGAGCTCGTGATGACGGCCCAGGAGCTGCCGCTGGCGATCCGCCAGGCCTTCCACCTCGCCTCGACCGGGCGGCCCGGACCCGTCCTCGTCGACGTCCCGAAGGACGTGCTGACCACGACGATGGACTGGTGGTGGCCGACCGACGACGAGGTCGCGGCGTCGCTGCCCGGCTACCGCCCGAACACCAAGGGCCACCCGCGCATGATCAAGGAGGCGGCCCGCCTGATCCTGGAGGCCGAACGTCCCGTCCTCTACGTCGGTGGTGGCGTGCTGAAGGCCCGTGCCGCGGAGGAGGTCCGCGAGCTCGCCGACCTGCTGGGGATCCACGTCGTGACGACCCTGATGGCCCGCGGCGCGTTCCCCGACGATCACCCCCTGGCGCTCGGCATGCCCGGCATGCACGGCAACGCGACGGCGATCACGGCGCTGCAGCGCAGTGATCTGCTGATCGCTCTGGGCGCCCGCTTCGACGATCGCATCACCGGGCGCGTCGACAGCTTCGCCCCCGATGCCAAGGTCATCCACGTCGACATCGACCCTGCCGAGCAGGGCAAGGTGCGCCGTCCCGACGTGCCCATCGTGGGTGACTGCAAGCACGTGACCGGCGAGATCGTCAAGGCCGTCCGCGATCTGCTCGCCGGCGGGACCACCGCGGCGGACACGTCGGCGTGGAAGAGCCGGATCTCGGGCTGGCGTGAGCAGTTCCCGTTGACCTACGAGCCGAGCGAGCCTGGTGGGGCGTTGAAGCCGCAGTTCTGCCTCGAGAAGCTGCGCGACGCCGCTCCGGAGGGGACGATCCTGTCGTCGGGCGTCGGCCAGCACCAGATGTGGGCCTCGCAGTACTGGACGTTCAACGAGCCCTACACCTGGGTCAACTCGGGCGGCCTGGGCACGATGGGGTTCTCCATCCCGGCCGCGATCGGCGCCAAGGTCGGTCGTCCCGACCGCACCGTGTGGGCGGTCGACGGCGACGGGTGCTTCCAGATGACGGCGCAGGAGCTCGTCACGGCCACCGTCGAGCGGATCCCGATCAAGGTCGGGCTGTTGAACAACAGCTACCTCGGCATGGTCCGCCAGTGGCAGGAGATGTTCTACGACGAGCGCTACAGCGAGGTCTACCTGTCGCCCGAGGCCCCGGACTACGTGATGTGGGCCGAGTCGATGGGCTGCGTCGGGATCCGCGTCGAGTCGCCCGAGGAGGTCGAGCCGGCGATCGAGAAGGCCAACGCCATCAACGATCGCCCGGTCGTCGTCGAGTTCCGCGTCGACTGGCAGGAGAAGGTGTTCCCGATGGTCCCGGCCGGCATGAGCAACGACGACGTCGTCCTGCCGCCGACCCAGATGGCGCGCAAGGCCGGGTTGTCGTGAGCGCCGGTCTCGACCCGGTCAACCACCACATCCTGTCGGTCCTCGTCCAGAACCGACCCGGTGTCCTGGCCCGCGTCGCCGGGCTGTTCGCCCGGCGCGGGTTCAACATCTTCTCGCTCGCCGTCGCGCCGGCCGAGGAGGACGGGTTCAGCCGCATCACCATCGTCGTCGACGTGGAGTCGACGCCGCTCGAACAGATCACCAAGCAGCTCTTCAAGCTCGTCGAGGTGATCAAGATCACCGAGCTCGACCCGCGCCGCGCCGTCGAGCGCGAGCTGCTCCTCGTCACCGTGCGGGCGCGGCCCGACGATCGGGGCCAGGTGATGGAGCTGGTCAACATCTTCGAGGCGAAGATCCTCGCTGTCGGTGCCGAGGCGCTGACCGTCAGCCTCGAGGGCCACCCGGACAAGCTGGACGACTTCGAGGAGCTCCTCGTGCCGTACGGCGTCGTGGAGCTGCAACGGACGGGCCGCGTCGCGCTGGCGAAGCTCGACCGTCAAACGCGATTGCGCGCCGTGAAAGGAAAGACGGGTTGAACAGATGACCGTCCCCGATGCGGTGACCGAGCGCCTGGAGGCGTCGGCACGCCGAGCCGACCGATCAACACCGAACGACGCGGCCCGCCGCGCACCCACGAATGGAGCCTGACCGAATGACCGCCAACGTGTACTACTCAGACGACGCCGACCCCACGATCATCCGCGGCAAGACCGTTGCCGTGATCGGCTACGGGTCCCAGGGGCACGGCCATGCCCTGAACCTCAAGGACAGCGGCGTCGACGTGATCGTCGGGCTGCGCGAAGGTTCGTCCTCCGTGGCCAAGGCCGAGGCCCAGGGCCTCAAGGTGCTGCCGATCGCCGAGGCGTCGGCGGCCGCCGACGTGATCATGATCCTCGCTCCCGACACCGAGCAGAAGGCGATCTACGACGAGCACATCGCCCCCAACATCGAGGCCGGCAACGCCGTGGCGTTCGCCCACGGCTTCAACGTGCGGTTCGGGCGGATCAAGGCGCCCGAGGGCGTCGACGTGATCATGATCGCCCCGAAGGGTCCCGGCCACCTCGTGCGGCGCACCTACACCGAGGGCGGTGGGGTGCCGTGCCTGATCGCCGTCGACCAGGACGCCACCGGCACCGGGAAGGCTCTGGCGCTCTCGTACGCCGATGCCATCGGCGGCGGCCGGGCCGGCGTGATCGAGACGACGTTCCCCGAGGAGACCGAGACCGACCTCTTCGGCGAGCAGGTCGTGCTGTGCGGCGGACTCACCGCGCTCGTGCAGGCCGGATTCGAGACCCTGACCGACGCCGGGTACGCGCCGGAGATGGCGTACTTCGAGTGCCTCCACGAGGTCAAGCTGATCGTCGACCTCATGTACGAGGAGGGGATCGCCGGGATGCGCTATTCGATCTCCGACACCGCCGAGTACGGGGACCTGACGCGCGGCCCGCGCATCGTGACCGACGAGACCCGCGCCGAGATGCGCCGCATCCTCGACGAGATCCAGGACGGCCGCTTCGCCGACGAGTGGATCGCCGAGAGCGAGGCCGGTCGGGAGAACTACCACCGGCTGCAGCAGCAGGGCAAGGACCACCCGATCGAGCTCGTGGGCGGCCGCCTGCGGGCGATGATGCCCTGGATCAGCGCCGGCAAGACGAAGGTCGCGGAGGCCAGCGGCGGCGACAGCTGACGTCGTCCGGTCGTTCTACGTCCGGATATTGGTCGCACGTGCGACCAATATCCGGACCAAGACGTGGCGGGGGACACGGTTGGCCGGCAACGTCCTTGCGTCGGCGCGACCCGGCGTCGCAGGATGCCGGCCGTGACCCGACGCAGCTGGCTCCTGTTCGCGTCGATGGGGCTCATCTGGGGAGTGCCCTACCTGTTCATCAAGGTCGCGGTGGAGCACGTCGCGCCGCCGGTCGTCGTGTTCGGGCGGACCGCGTTGGCCGTCGTCCCGCTGATGTTCTTCGCCGTCCGGGCCGGTGCCGTCCGCCCGGCCCTCGCCCGCTGGCGTCCGTTGCTGGCGTTCGCCGCACTCGAGATGGCGATCCCGTGGCTGCTGCTGACCGACGCCGAGCGGCACCTGCCGTCGGGGCTGACGGGCCTGCTCATCGCCTGCGTGCCCATCGCCGGCGCGATCGTCGCGTTCGTCCTCGGCGATCGTGGAGCACTCGCCCCACGCCGGTTGCTCGGCATCGGGCTGGGACTCGGCGGCGTCGCCTTCCTCGTCGCCGCCGACCTCGGCGGAGACGCGCCGTGGTGGAGCATCGTGGAGGTGTTGCTGGTCTGCGTCGGCTACGCGACGGCGCCGTTCATCGCCGCCCACCGGTTGGCTGACGTGCCGGACATCGGCGTCGTCGCCGTGGCCATCGGAGCGGTGGCGATCGTCTACGCCCCGATCGCCTGGATCACCCGTCCCGACGAACCCCCGCCGGCCGAGGCCTGGTTCGCCATCGTCGCCCTGGCGTTCCTGTGCACGGCGCTCGCGTTCGTCGTGTTCTTCCGGCTGATCGCGGCGGTCGGTCCGGCCCGGGCCACGCTCATCACGTTCGTCAACCCGGCCGTCGCCGTCGTCGTCGGCGCGGTCGTGCTCGACGAGCGGATCACCGTCGCCACGCTGGTCGGGTTCGCCCTGGTGCTCGCCGGTTGCTGGCTGGCGACGCGGCACGAGCCCGACGTGATCGGCGGGATCCCGGTCGTCGTCGACGGCCCGGCGCCCTACGCGTCCGGCTCGGAGAGGTAGAAGGCGTTGCCGTCGAGGTCACGGAACGAGAACATCAGCGGCACCCCGGGCCAACGCAGCAGTTCGCCGACGTCGACGCCCCGGTCCACCATCGACGCATGATCCGCCGCGGCGTCGGTGGAGACGAAGCGGATGCCGGTGTCAATGCCGGACGGCAGGTCGTCGGACGACGCGACGATGGCGACGGAGACGTCTGAACCCGGCGGGGCGACCTCGATCCACCGGAAGCCCGGCGCGAGCTCGGCATCCATCCGCGGCTCGAAGCCGAGCCGGTCGACGAAGAACGCCACGCTGCGGTCCTGGTCCTCGACAGGTACGGCGATGGTGCGGATCGTGGTGATGGCGGTGGTCGGCATGGTGGGCCCTTTCGCTCGAGAGCTGGCACCGTGACGACACCGCCACCGCCCGGAACTCATCGCGACCGCCGGCGCGCGTCAGAGCTTCTTGACGACCTTCGCCGGCACGCCGGCGACGAACGTGCGCGGTGGCACGTCGGTGGTGACGACGCTCCCGGCGCCGACCGCGCTGCCCCGGCCGATCGTCACGCCGGAGATGACGATCACGCGAGCGCTCAGCCAGACGTTCTCCTCGAGGATGATCGGGCGGGACTCCGGCCGTTCGAGGCGACGCTCCGGTTCGAGGTGGTGGTAGTCGTTGTCGAGGAGCATGCAGTGCGGGCCGATGTGGCTGTGGGCGCCGATGCGGATGAGCTTCGTCGCCGCGATCGACGTGCCGAAGTTGACGAGGCTGCGCTCGCCGATCTCCAGCAGCCCACCCTCGTCGGTGACGAGCTCGAGCGTGGCCGCCGTCGAGATCAGCTGCACCCGGTCGCCGATGACCATCCGGCCCTTGTTGTGGACGAGCGGACGGCCGCGCAGCCGGACACGGGTGCCGACGTGGTCGACGTGGCGCAGCGACCAGCGGGCGTTGAGCACGGCCTTGGCGTTCCCCCACACGTACTTCGGATCGATCGCCAACGTTCCTCCCGTCGCCCGGTCCGTACCGCGCGGCAACGGCCGCACGTTAGTGGCGCGTGCCCCGTCCAGCTCGGAGATCGAAACCCGACTCCTGCGGTCGGGTTTGGGTGGCGTAGCATCGGCGCCATGAGCGACCAGTGGGGTTTCGAGACCCGCCAGATCCATGCCGGCGCCGAACCCGACCCGACGACCGGGGCCCGGGCGGTGCCGATCTACCAGACGACGAGCTACCAGTTCCGTGACACGGAGCACGCCGCCAACCTCTTCGCCCTGGCCGAGGTCGGCAACGTGTACACGCGGATCATGAACCCGACGCAGGGCGTGCTGGAGGGCCGGCTGAACGCGCTCGAAGGTGGTGTGACGACCGCCATCGGCCTGCCCGGAACACTGGCCGTCGGCTCGGGACAGGCCGCCGCCACCCTGGCGATCATCAACCTCGCCGAGGCCGGATCGCACATCGTGTCGTCGTCGTCGCTGTACGGCGGCACGTACAACCTCTTCCACTACACGCTGCCCAAGCTCGGCATCGAGGTGTCGTTCGTCGACGATCCCGACGACCTCGGCCAGTGGCGGGCAGCGGTCAAGGCCAACACCAAGGCGTTCTTCGGTGAGACGATCCCGAACCCGAAGAACGACGTGTTCGACATCGAGGGCGTGTCCGGCGTCGCCCACGACGTCGGCGTCCCGCTGATCCTCGACAACACCGTCCCGTCGCCGTACCTCATCCGGCCGCTGGAGTGGGGGGCCGACATCGTCGTGCACAGCCTGACGAAGTTCCTCGGTGGTCACGGCAACTCGATCGGCGGTGCCATCGTCGACGGAGGGACGTTCGACTTCGGCGCCTCGGGCCGGTTCCCCGGCTTCACCGAACCCGATCCGAGCTACCACGGACTCGCCTACTGGCCGGCGCTCGGGCCCGGCTCCTTCGCCCTGAAGGCACGGGTGCAGCTCCTGCGCGACATCGGGGCGCCGATCTCGCCGTTCAACGCGTTCCTGATCCTGCAGGGCATCGAGACGCTCAGCTTGCGCATGGAGCGCCACTTCGCGAACGCCCAGAAGGTCGCCGAGTACCTCGTCGGCCAGGGTCAGGTGCTGTCGGTGAACTACGCCGGCCTGCCCGAGAGCCGCTGGCACGAGCGGGCCAAGAAGCTCGGTGCCGGCAAGGGCTACGGCTCGGTGCTGGCGTTCGAGATCGAGGGCGGCCTGGAGGCCGGCAAGCGCTTCGTCGAGGCGCTCGAGCTGCACAGCCACGTCGCCAACATCGGCGACGTCCGCAGCCTCGTCATCCACCCGGCCAGCACGACCCACAGCCAGCTGACCGCCGAGGAGCAGCTGGCGTCGGACGTCCATCCGGGCCTCGTGCGCCTCAGCGTCGGCCTCGAGACGATCGACGACATCCTGGCCGACCTCGACAAGGGCTTCGCCGCCGCCAAGAGCTGACGCCGACGTTGGTCGCACCGAGGTGGCTCGGGCGACCGGGCGGCGTCACCGCACCCGCGCCGGCAGGACGCGGCGGACCTGGCCCCCGGCCGGCGGCAGCCCGGTCTCCATCGCGGCCTGCCACCGCTCGAGCTGCGTGCGACCACCGACGGTCCTCGTCAGCTCGATGTCGTAGGTGATCGACTTGAGGAAGCGCTCGATCCGACCGCGATCGTTGGCCAGCCGGCCGAGTGCGTCCGGAGAGCCGTTGCGCAGCAGGTCGTCGAAGAAGGGCCTCAGCTCGGCGCCGCTGAACGTCTGGCGGGTCGCGTTGAAGCGGACGTTGAAGCCCCGGGCGCGCTGGGTCCGCATGAACGTCTCGATGTTGTTGGCGCCGTGGTTCATCCACGTCGGTGCCAGCGGGATCGGGAAGCTCTCACGTCCCAGCCCCGGCGCGCGGATGTGGTAGCGGATGTAACCGAGCAGCCCGTATTCGCTGGCCAGGTGCATGCGCAGCTCGTCGTGGCCGCGCTTGACGGCGGCGGCGACGCGGGTCCAGCCGGTGCTCACCTCCGACGCCGCGGCGTGCTTCGCCACCAGGTCGTCGACCGACAGCTTGTTGCTGCCGAGCGCCCGGCGGGCCTGCGGCGACACGCCGGCCGCGGCGAGGTCGCGCTCGAAGTTCGGCGGATGCCGGCGGGCCGCATCCGACACGCTGCTGTCGAGCGGCCCGACGCACAGCGCCCGTTCGCTGAACCGGCACCACCCACCCTCGCGGCTCTGACGCCAGGTGTGGGCCTGTCCCTCGCTGATGACGTCGACCTCGAGCCGGTACCCCTGGCCGGCCAGCTCCGCGTCGCGCACCGCTCGACCGTTGCCGGCGTTCAGCTCTTTCGCGACCACGGACGCGTCCGTCTTGGCGATCTCGACGCGGGCCTTCACCGCCGCGGCCTCCGTTGCCTGCTCCAGGTCGGCGACGAGCTCGCGACCCGGGCTCGTACCGAAGAGGTGCCCGGTGAAATGAGCCAGGACGACGTTGAAACCGATGCCCTGGACGAGCTCGAGGGCCGACTTCATCTTCTCGCCCCTCGCCTCCCGGACCCCCTGGTCGCCGAGCGCGCTGAGGATCTCGCCGGCCACGATGAACGCCAGACGTGACGACAGCCCGAGGCTGAACCCGGCGAGCTGCAGCAGCATCGGGAAGAACTCGGCCGCCAGCTTGGTGTTCTCGGCGACCTGGCCGGCGATGCCGGCGACGTGCCAGTTGAACGTGTCCGAGCGCCGGTCCGACAGGTAGATCCAGTTCGGATCGCGCTTGAGGATGAACCAGATCTCCGACAGCGGGTCGACGCCGCAGTCCTCGAGCGGTCCGCAACCCTTCACGTCGAGCACTTCGCGGCCGCCGCGTATGTCACCCTTGCGGACCATGTCGTGGCCGTAGCCGGTGTACGCGCTCTGCTTGTAGGGCTGGTGCCGGACGCGGGCGACCTCCTCGGACCTGGTGACGAGCTCCGTGCCGTCCGGCGTGTGGGCCAGGGCCTTGGCGAGTTGTCCGGTGTACCGCTTGACGAGCTGTTCGAGCACCGGCTCCTTGATCTGCGGCCAGCGCATGTGCAGCGCCTCGTCGGCGTCGCGCCGCGCCTCCGGCGACCCGCTGAAGTCCTTCGCGCTGTACAGCGACTTCGTCAACGTGACCAAGACGCCCTCGACCAGTTCCGGTGCACTGCTCGGCGACTCCTGGAGCGTCCGCACCGTCGACCCGAACCACAGCTTGGCCATCGCGGCTTCCTTGGCCCACAGGCCGAGGACGGCCGGACTGTCGATGTCACCCCAACGACCGAGGTGGCGCAGCACGTTCTTGGACGTCTCGCCGGGCCCGGCGGGCGCCCGCGACACGGTCCGTTCGGTCTCCTCACCCGCACATCCCGTGCAGCCGCACCCGGCGCCGCAGCGGCGTTGGGCGGTCGCCGCCACGGCCGCAACGACTGCTCGGTTGCCGACCGTGCGCTGGAGCTGGAGGAATCCCCTGCCCGTCGGATCGGCGGATCGGGCCGTGGGCCGGTGCGGACGCACCGGTGACCGGCCGACATGCCGGTGGCGGGGCGCGAGGACGGCGCGCGGGCTCACGGTGCCGATCTTCCCCGGCGATCCGCTCCGGGGCAAGGGGCGAGTCGCTCGGTACTCGTCGAACCTGCGCAGGTCTAGGACGGTGGGGCACCCGCCGGGTCGTCCGGCTCGCCCGGACGTTGGTCGCGCAAGAACTCCTCGAAGCGCTCGGCGATGTCGTCGGCCGTGCGCAGCGTCGCCTCGGCCCGGCGGTCGTACTCGATCTCCAGCATCCGGACGTACGCCCCCATCTGCTCGTCGCTGTCGACGAGCTCGGCGTGCTGCACGGCCATGCGATCGACGTCGGCGGACAAGTCGACGGTCAGCGGCACGCCGAGCACGTGGGCGAGGTGGCGGATCAGGGCAGTGACAGCGAGGGGGTGCTCGATGTGGGTCAGGTAGTGCGGCACGCCGACGCGCAGCGAGATCGTCGGGATCCCGACCCGCTCCAGCTCGACGTGGAGCACGCCGATCAGCCCCGTGATCCCCTGGTAGGTCGGCGCCGACAGGGCGAGTCGACCGGCCAGGTCGGCATCGGCGGTGCTGCCAACGACCGGCGGCAGACGGGTGTGGGGCACGGCGTCGGCCGTCGCCCCGACGGTGACGACGGCCCCGCAGCCGAGGTCGTCGACAACGGCCCTGATGCAGCCGACGTAGACGGGCCAGGCGAGGTGCGGCTCGACGCCACTGAGCACCACGAGGTCACGGGCGCCGCCCGTGCGCACGACCCGGAACGCGTTCGACGGCCACGAGATCCGGCGCGTCTCACCGTCGACCAGCTCGACGGTCGGCCGTTCCTGCGTGAAGTCGTAGAACGGGTCGGGGTCGATCTCGCCGACCGTGATCGCACCCTTCACGAGGTGGCCCAGCGCGGCGGTGGCGGCGCCGGCGACGTCGAACCACCCGGTGAGACCTACGACGAGGACCGGCCTCGTCAACGGGCCGAGCTCGGTCGTGTCGAGCGTCAGCACATCGCTGACGTCAGGCCGGTCGGCGGACCCGTCAGAGGGCACGCGACAACGACTCCGCGTGCTCCTCGACCAGGTGGTCGATGCACGCCGTCAGCGCCTCGACGTCGTCCGGGTCGATGGCCGGGAACATCCCGATGCGCAGCTGGTTACGACCGAGCTTGCGGTAGCTGTCGGTGTCGACGATCCCGTTGGCCCGCAGCGCCGCGTTGACCTTGGCGGCGTCGATGCCGGCGTCGATGTCGATCGTGCCGACGACCGCCGAGCGCTTGGCCGGATCGGCGACGAACGGTGTCGCCCAGTCCCGGAGCTCGGCCCAGGTGTAGAGGTGGTCCGACGACGCCTGGGCTCGCTTGACGCACCATGCCAGCCCGCCCGACTCGAGCATCCATCGGATCTGGGCCTCGAGCATGATGAGCGTCGCGACGGCCGGTGTGTTGTACGTCTGGTCCAGGCGGCTGTTGGAGAGCGCCGTCGCGAGGTCCAGTGAGGCCGGTCGCCAACGGTCCGACGACCCGATCCGTTCGATGCGCTCGACGGCGGCGGGGGAGCAGGCGGCGAGCCACAGCCCGCCGTCGGCGGCGAAGCACTTCTGGGGGGCGAAGTAGTAGACGTCCACGTCGGCCGGGTCCCAGGGCAGGCCGCCGGCACCGGATGTCGCGTCGACCACGATGAGCGCGCCGTCGGTCTCGGCCGGCCGGCGCAATGCCATCGCCACGCCGGTCGAGGTCTCGTTGTGGGTCAGCGCGTAGACGTCGACCGTCCCGTCGGCGATCGGCTCGGGGTGGTCGCCGGGGTCGCTGCTCACGATCAGCGGGTCGGCGAGGTGGGGGGCGGCGGTGCAGGCCTCGGCGAACTTCGACGAGAACTCGCCGAACACCACGTGCTCGCTGCGCCGGTCGACGAGGCCGAACGTGGCGACGTCCCAGAACACCGTCGATCCGCCGTTGCCGAGCACGATCTCCCACCCGTCGGGCAGGCCGAACAGGTCGCCGAGACCGGCCCGCACCGCACCGACGAGCTGCTTGACCGGCTTCTGTCGGTGGGACGTCCCCATGACCTCGGTGCCGGCGGCGAGCACGGCTTCGAGCTGTTCGGGTCGGACCTTGGACGGGCCGCAGCCGAACCGGCCGTCGGCCGGGAGGAGGTGCTGGGGGATCCGCAACGCGGTCGGGGTCGGGACGGTCACTGTGACAGCATGACACCCGGTCTTCGATGCTCCGAAAGGGTTGCCCAGTGTCACGTGGATCCGAACGACGGGTGTCAGAACGTCTCGCCAGCATCGCCGAATCGGCGACGCTGGCAGTCGATGCGAAAGCCAAGGCGCTGCAAGCGCAAGGAGAGGCGGTCGTCGGCTTCGGGGCCGGCGAGCCGGACTTCCCGACGCCGGCGCACATCGTCGAGGCGGCGGTGGACGCCTGTCGCGATCCCCGCAACCACCGCTACTCGCCGGCCGGTGGCCTGCCGGAGCTGAAGGAGGCGATCGCGTTCAAGACGAAGCGCGACAGCGGGTTCGACTGCACGGCGGCGCAGGTCCTCGTGACGAACGGCGGCAAGCACGCGGTGTACACCGCGTTCGCCGCGCTGTGCGATCCGGGTGACGAGGTGATCTGCCCGGCGCCGTACTGGACGACGTACCCGGAGGCGATCACCCTCGCCGGCGGTGTGCCGAAGGTGATCGAGACGACCGAGGAGACCGGCTTCCAGGTCACCGTCGAGCAGCTCGAGGCGGCCTGGTCGCCGCGCACGAAGGTGCTGCTGTTCGTCAGCCCCGACAACCCGTCGGGTGCGGTGTACCCGCCCGAGCAGGTCGCGGCCATCGGCCGGTGGGCGCTCGAGCGCGGCGTGTGGGTGATCACGGACGAGATCTACGAGCACCTCACGTACGGTCCGCACGAGTTCACGTCGATGCCGGTGCTCGTGCCCGATCTCGCCGACCAGTGCGTCATCGTCAACGGTGTCGCCAAGACGTACGCCATGACGGGCTGGAGGGTCGGCTGGATGATCGCTCCCGGCGACGTCATCAAGGCGTCGACGAACTTCCAGAGCCATGCGACGTCGAACGTTGCGAACGTCTCGCAGCGTGCTGCGCTGGCCGCCGTGTCCGGCGACCTCGAGGCGGTCGGCATGATGCGCGAAGCGTTCGAGCGGCGAGGTCGCACGATGCACTCGTTGCTGTCGGCCATCGACGGGGTCACGTGCCTCGAGCCGCAGGGCGCGTTCTACTGCTTCCCGAACGTGTCCGGCCTGTTCGGCCGGGAGATCGCCGGGCAGACGTGCGCGACGTCGCTCGACCTGGCCGAGCTGGTGCTGTCCGAGGCGAAGGTGGCGTTCGTGCCCGGCGAGGCGTTCGGCGCACCCGGCTATGCCCGCTTCTCCTTCGCGCTCGGCGATGCCGACCTCGCCGAGGGCATCTCCCGCTTCGCCACCCTCGTCACCTGACCCGACTGTCCGATTTCGTCAACTGTTGACCCAGGCGGACAGTTTCCGTCCGCTGGGGTCAACAGTTGGGGTGCGCTGCCGGACCGTGCCGGCTCGATGTCGTTGTGACACCCTCGCCGTACGGTCCCGACATGAGCACGAACCACAACGACATCGTGCGCATCGCCGAGCGGCGCCAGGACCTGATCACCCGGGGTGATCTCGAACGGCTCGGCCTCTCCAAGAAGGCGATCCAGCGGCGCCTCGCCGCCGGCCAGCTCAGACCCGTCGCCCCTGGCGTCTACACGGCCATGGAGGTGCCCGACGGCGCGCCGAGGCGCGAGCTGGCGCTGTGTCTCGCCTACCCGGACGCCGTCATCTCCCACGAGAGCGCCGCCAGGTACTGGGGCGTCCGTCGCGCTCCGAAGGATCGGGCCGAGATCACGGTCCCGAAGGGCTTCCGCCTCGACCAGGACGATGCCGTCGTCCACTACAGCAGCGACATGCCGGCCAACCACGTCGTCGAGCTCGCGGACGGCAGCCGCATCACCAGCGTGGCGAGAATGGTGTTCGACCTCGGCGGCGTGCTGGACGCTCAGGCTCACGCGTCCGTGATCGAGGATGTCCGGAACAGGTCGCTGTGCAGCGACGCCGAGCTCGGCGAGGTGTACGAGGACCTGTGCCGGCGCGGGCGGCGCGGGTCAGCTGCGTTCGTGCGCCTGGCCGGGCTCATCGAGCGGGCCGCCCGTCCGACGATGTCGGAGATCGAGCTCGAGCTCCACGCGGCGATGGTCGCCGCCGGCCTGCCACCGGCCGTGCAGCAGCATCCCGTGACGCTGCCCTCGGGACGGACGGTGTACCTCGACCTGGCCTACGTCGACTGCATGCTGGACATCGAGGTCGACCACTCCGAATGGCACGCGACGCCGTCGGCAGTCGAGCGGGACAAGGCGCGCGACGTCGGGTTGGCGATCGTCGGCTGGGAACGCCTCCGGTTCACCGAGCGGTCCCTCGATCGGTCGCTCAGGGTCTGCGTCGCCCAGATCGAGGCCGTCCGGACGGCCCGCCTCGCCCGCCTTCGTCCGACCGCGGCCTGACCCGCCCCCGGACGGTGGCGCGCTGTCCGATTTCGTCAACTGTTGACCCAGGTGGACAGTTTTCGTCCGCTGGGGTCAACAGTTGGGGGTGCCTGGGGCTGCCGGGGGCTCGGGGACATCCCGGGGTCGGGTCAGCGGGCGGTGCCGACGTGCCGTCATCGGGTGGAGCCGAGGCCGCCGCCGGAGCGGGCGAGGGCCGCGGCCGCCGCGGTCTCGCGCTGGCGGGCGGCGCGGACGAGGTCGTCGAGTCCGGCGCGGGTGAGGCGCTTGGCGGCGGCCAGCGCATCGGGGCGCGATCCGGCCATCGCTGCGGCGAGCTCGACCGCGGCGTCGAGCACGGTGCCGGGCGGACAGAGCCCCGCGACGAGCCCGGCCCGGGACGCCGTCGACGCGTCCACCCACTCGCCCGTGAGCAACATCCAGTTGGCGAACTGCGGCCCCACGGCTCTGGTCAGCAGCATGCTGCTGCCGGCCTCGGGTGTCGTCGCCAGCTGCGGGAACGGCGTGCGGAAGCGGGCGTCTTCGTCGGCCAGCACGATGTCGCAGTGCAGCAGGATCGTCGTGCCGATCCCGACCGCCAACCCGTTCACGGCCCCGATCAGCGGCTTCGTCAGCGCGCCGAGCGCGTCCAGCATCCGCTCGAACTGCGGGGCGAAGTGCTTGGACTGCTCGGGATCCCGGATCGCCGTCAGGTCGGCACCGGCCGAGAACGCCCGCCCGGCGCCGGTGAGAACGACGACCCCGACGTCGTCATCGGCGTCTGCCGTCGCGAGCGCATCGGCGACGAGCGAATACTGCTCGTGGTCGAACGCGTTGAGTCGATCCGGACGGTCGAGCTGCAGGATCCGCACCCGCCCGCGATCCTCGATGGTGAGCATGGGGCGAGGATACGAACGCCGACCACGGGCCCGGCGCCCGGATGCGACGGCGCCCCGCGACGAGGGGCGAGGGACGGTCCGTCCAGCGCCGTACCGTCGTCGCCGTGGATGCCGGTGCGGCGCGCGAGATGGGTGCGGCCATCGCCGCCGAGCGGGCCCGCACCGTCGAGCAGATCGCATCGCTGGAGCGGGCCGTCGCGTCGATCGTCGACGCTGCCGAACTGACCTCGACCGACGACGAGCACGATCCCGAGGGCACGACGATCGCGTACGAGCGGGCCCAGGCGTCCGCCCTGCTGCGCCAGGCCCGCATCGACCTCGGGCACCTGGACGCCGCCGCCGCACGGCTGGCCGCCGGGAACGTCGTGCTGTGTGCGGATTGCGGACGGGAGATCCCACTGGAGCGCGTGCTCGCCCTGCCGTCGGCGCGTCGGTGCGTCGCCTGTGCGTCCTGACGCCGCGGGCGCGCCGCCGGCCCAAGACGGGGACGTGACGTTCAGCTGAGACGGCGTGGCGACCGGTGGCGCACGGCTCGACGGGCACCACCGGCCTGCACGATGGCCGTGAACTCCTCGTCGGTCAGAGGCAGCACCGACAAGCGGTTGCCGCGAGCGAGCAACGGGGAGGTGGCCAGCTCGGGCATCGTCCGCAACACGTCGAGCGGTACGAACTGCAGCGCCCGGACCGGTGCCACCGTGACCCAGTCCCACGTCGGGGCCTCGGGCTTCGATTTCGGGTCGTAGTACTTGCTGGACGGATCGAACTGGGTGGGGTCGGGCTCGGCCTCCCGCACGATCGTGCAGATCCCGGCCGCACCCGGTGGCTTGGTGTTGGAGTGGTACAGGATCGCCGTGTCGCCCTTGCGCATCGCCCGCAGGTGGATGCGGGCGGTGTAGTTGCGCACGCCGTCCCATCCCTCCTGGCCGTTGGCGACGAGGTCGTCGTAGCCGAACACGTCGGGCTCGGTCTTCAGCAGCCAGTGGGCCATCGCCGGGCGACCCTATCGACCGCGCTGTCGCCGCGTCGCCGTCGGGCCCGGTCCATCATCCCCACCACACGACGTGGTGCGCAGCCACCCCGCTGACGACGACGAGCACCAGGCACTCTCCGACCTGCTCGATCCCGCCCAGCACGTCGCCGGTGATGCCGCCGAGCGATCGCACGGCGACGGCCGCGACGGCGGCTGCGCCGATGGCCGCCGCGCCGGCCAGCGGTCCGATCCACCACCCGGTCGCGATGGCGCCGATGACCATCGCCGCGCCACCAGTCGCCAGGGCCCGACCCCGACCGACCGCGCCGGCGTGCACCGCGCCGAGGCCGTCGGGTCGGGCGAGCCGGACGGTGCCCATCGCGACGACCGCCGCGCCGCGGGACAGGGCGTGGGCGGCGACGAGCCCGGCGAACGCCGCGGCGACGGGCACCGAGCCGACGGCGATGATCCGGACGATGATCGTCCCGCAGAGCGCGGCGACGCCGTAGCTGCCGTGCCGGGGGTCCTCGAGGATCTCGAGGCGGCGCTCCACCGTCGCGCCGCCTGCCACCGCGTCGGCCATGTCGGCCAGCCCGTCCTCGTGGAACGCACCGGTGATCAGGAGGCCGGCGAGCACGGCGACGGTGGCCGCGACCGACATCGGCACCACCGTCTGCAACCCGGCGAGGATGCCCCCGACCCCAACACCGATCAGGGCTCCGACCACGGGGAACCACGTCGCCGTCGACGCCAGGTCAGCGTCGAGCGAGCGGCGCACGGGGATCCGGGTCAGGAACTGCACCGCGGCCAGGAAGGACCGCACGGGCGTCAGCCGAACCACTCGGCGAACGTCGGCACCTCGGTGATGCCGGCGCAGGCCATCGCCAGCAGCGGCACCGCGGCCATCGCGCCGCTGCCCTCGCCGAGGCGCATGTCGAGGTCGAGCAACGGGCGCTTGCCGAGGCGTTCGAGCAGCCGGCGGTGCCCGGGTTCGGCCGAGCAGTGGCCCACGCTGCAGTGGTCGAGCGCAGTCGGTTCGACCATGACGAGCGGGAGCACGGACGCCGTGACGACGTAGCCGTCGAGGACCACGGGCAGCGAGCGGTGGCGGGCGGCCGCGACAGCGGCGGCGATCGCCGTGAGCTCGGACCCGCCGACCTCGCGCAGCACCTCGAGGGGATCGGTCACGCCGGCGATCCGCCGCACGGCCTGCTGGACGGCGACGCGCTTGCGGTCGAGGCCGGCGTCGTCGACGCCCGTGCCGCGACCGACCCACGCCGCAGTCTCGCCGCCGGCCAGTGCGGCTGCGATCGCGGCCGACGGGGTCGTGTTGCCGATGCCCATCTCGCCGACGACCAGCAGGTCGCCGTCGATGTGGTCGACGGCGTCGACCGCGATCTCGACGATCTCGTCGAAGCGCTCCGGCGTCATCGCCGCCTCGACGCGGATGTCGGCCGTCGGCCGACCGATGCCGACGTCGACGGCCTGCACCGTCGCCCCGGCGTGCCGGGCGAACGCGCTGATCGTGGAGCGGCCCTGGCGGTAGGCCTCGAACATGGCTGCCGTCACTTCGGTCGGGTAGGCGCTGACAGCCTCGGCGGCGGCGACGCCGTGGTCCCCGGCGAAGATCAGGCCGGCCGGTCGGGCGATCCGGGGCCGGTCGGTGCGGTGCCACCCGGCGATCCACGCCGCCAACTCGTCGAGCCAGGCCAGTGCGCCGCTCGGCCGCAGGATCTCCGCTGCCCGCGCGTGGACGGCCGCCGAGCACGCCTCGTCGGGACCCGGGAGGTCGACGAGCAGACCGTGCAGCCGACTCACGCGCTCACCCTCACGACGACCCGACCCTCACGACGAGACGTGCTTCCACGGCTCGTCGAGCACGATGGCGCGACCGGCGACGAGGAACAGGGTGGTGGCGGCCCGTGCCGCCCAGGCCTGGTTCACCAATCCGAGGACGTCGCGGTAGCGCAAGCCGAGCGGCGTCTCCGGGTGCACGCCGAGGCCGACCTCGTTGCTGACGACGACGGTCGGGCCGACCCGCCGGGCGGCGGCCTCGGCCGTCGCCTCGCCATCGGCGAGGATGGCGGCATCCTCGTCGCCCCGGGCCATGAGGTTGCTGACCCACAGCGTGAGGCAGTCGACGACCACGAGGTCGTCGACGGCGATGCCGTCGAGCGCCCCGGCAAGGTCGTACGGCTCCTCGACCGTCGGCCAGGCCGGCCGTTCGGCGCGGTGGCGGTCGATGCGGCCGGCCAGGTCGTGGTCGAGCACCGGTGCCGTGGCGACGAACGTCACCGACCCGGCGTGTCGCCGTCCCATCTCGACGGCGAGCGCGCTCTTGCCGCTGCGAGCGCCGCCGAGCAGCAGCGTCAGCACCTGCTGCGACCCGGTTCCGTCACGGTGGCGGAGTGTACGCAGGAGTTCCGCGGCCGCTAGCGTCGCTGACGGCGCAAGACCCAGCGAAGTCCGGTGAGATCCCGGCACTGACCCGCAACGGTGAAGCCGTCGCCCGCTCGTGCGGGGGACGGACGAGTCCGGTCGCCTGATCCTGCGTGCGACAACCGGAACCTCGAGGCAAGGTCGGTTCGCGGCGATGCCGCCGGCCCTTTGTGCTCCAACCCCTGACCCAAAGGATGACGGAGGCTGACAGTGGCGCTCAAGCCCACCATCGCCGGCGTGCTCGCCGGCCTCACCCTGCTCGCCGCAGCATGCGGCGACGACGACGACAACAGCAGTGCGACGACCGAGGTCAGCGGGACCGGGACGGCCGCGAGTGCCGCCGGCGTGACACCGCCTGACACCGCATCGGCTGACACTGGGGCGGACGGCAGCGCGTCGACGGTGCCGGGGGGCGAGGTGCCCCAGCGCATCGTCTCGCTCTCGCCGACGGGCACCGAGATGTTGTTCGCCATCGGAGCCGGCGATCAGGTGGTCGCGGTGGACGACCAGTCGGACTACCCGGCCGAGGCCGCGGCCGTGATGACCGACCTGTCGGGCTACACCCCCAACGTGGAGGCGATCGCGGGCTACGAGCCCGATCTCGTCGTGGTGTCCAGCGCCGGCGAGCTGCAGGCGCAGCTCGAGACGCTCGGCATCGACGTCTGGGTCGGTGAGTCGGCCGCCACGTTCGACGCTGCCTACACCCAGATCGAGCAGCTCGGCGCGGTCACGGGCCACGTCGGGGAGGCAGCCGAGCTCGTCGGGCAGATGCAGACGGACATCGAGGCGATCATCCGGTCGATGCCGGCGATGGACGCGCCGTTGAGCGTCTTCCACGAGCTCGACGACACCGGCTACAGCGCCAGTTCGGCGACGTTCATCGGCCAGGTGTACAGCGCGCTCGGCCTGCGCAACATCGCCGATGCCGCCGAGGACATCAGCGGCTACCCGCAGCTCAACGCCGAGACGATCATCGCCGCCAACCCTGATCTGATCTTCCTGGCCGACACGACGTGCTGCAACCAGAGCCTCGAGACGGTCGCCGCACGGGACGGATGGGATGCGATCGCGGCTGTCGCCAACGGCAACGTCTTCGCCATGGACGACGACGTGGCGTCGCGGTGGGGCCCGCGGGTCGTCGACTACATGCAGCAGGTCCGCGATGCCGTCGAGCAGGCCCTCGTCCCTGCCGGCTGAGCCGGGGCCCGCTCCAGCCATCGCCGCCACCGACCCTCCGGTGGTGGCGTGGTCCGACGCGCCCGTCGTCGCGTCGTCGGTGGGCGCGCCGGTCCGGCACGTCGGTCGCTGGTACGCCGGCGGGGCTGTCGTGGCGGTCGGGGCCATCCTCGTGGGCGTGATGGTCGGCCCGGCCGGCCCGACGTGGTGGCGGGTCCCGCTGGCCCTGCTCGACCACCTCCCGAACGTCAGCATCGACAGCGGCGTGTCGGCCACGGAGTGGACCATCCTGTGGCAGGTGCGGATGCCGCGCGTCCTGCTCGGGGCGATCGTCGGCGCCATGCTGGCGGTCGCCGGCGCCAGCTACCAGGGCGTGTTCCGCAACCCGCTGGTCGATCCCTACCTGCTGGGCGCCGCCGCCGGGGCCGGTCTCGGCGCCACCGTGGTGTTCACCGTGATGCGGTCGGCGACGCAGCACTGGCCGGTCGACCCGGCGCCGACGATGGCGTTCCTCGTCGCCTTGGTGACCGTGTTCGTGACGTACCTCGTCGGCGCCGCGTTCGGCGGCGACCGCACCGGGGTCACCCTCGTGCTGGCCGGCGTCGCGGTGTCGGCGCTGGTGACCGCCGTGCAGACGTTCCTGTTGCAGCGCAACGTCGAGGTCGTGCGCGAGGTGTACTCGTGGATCCTCGGGCGGCTGTCGACGGCGAGGTGGCACGACGTGCGGATGGTGTTGCCGTACGTCGTGGTGGCATGCGTCGTGCTGCTCGCCCACCGTCGCCACCTCGACCTGTTCCGCGTCGGCGAGGACGAGGCGGCCACGCTGGGGGCACCGGTGGCCAGGGTCCGCCTCGTCGTCGTCGTGGCGGCGACGTTCGGTACCGCAGCGGTCGTCGCGGTGAGTGGGCTGATCGGCTTCGTCGGGATCGTCGTGCCTCACGTGCTGCGACTCGTCGCCGGGTCGAGCTATCGGCAGTTGCTCCCGCTCTCGCTGATGTTCGGAGCCGCCTTCCTCGTGCTCGCCGACATCCCCGGCCGCATCCTCATGGACCCGGCCGAGACGCCGATCGGGGTCGTCACCGCGTTCCTCGGTGCGCCGTTCTTCCTCATCGTGCTGCGGGCGCGGTCGCGATGAGCTCGCTCGAGCTGCGCGACGTCGGCGTGGCGTATGGGGCGCGGGTCGCCCTGGCGCCGTTCAGTGGGACGGTCCACTCCGGGGAGTGGCTCGGGCTGATCGGCCCGAACGGCGCCGGCAAGTCGTCGCTGCTGCGGGCGATCGTCGGGCTCGTGGAGTCGACGGGCGAGATCGTCGTGGACGGCTCGCCGCTCTCGCTGCGCTCGAGGCGGCGCCGGGCCAGCCTCGTCGCGTATGTCCCGCAGTCGCCGATGCTCCCCGACGACATGACCGGCTCCGAGTACGTGTTGCTCGGGCGGTCGCCGTACATCGGATACTTCGGGACCGAGACGCGCCACGACAAGGCGATGGCCGCCGACGTGTTGCGCCGGCTCGAGCTGGAGGAGTTCGCCGGGCGCCGGCTGGGCACGCTGAGCGGGGGTGAGCGCCAGCGGCTGGTGATCGCCCGGGCGCTGGCCCAGGAGGCCCCGGTCCTGCTGCTCGACGAGCCGACGAGCGCGCTCGACATCGGTCACCAGCAGCAGGCCCTGGAGCTCGTCGCCCGGCTGCGGGCCGAGCACGGGCTGACCGTGATCGGGGCGATGCACGATCTGACCCTCGCCGGGTCCTACAGCGATCGGCTCGTCCTGCTGTACGAGGGGCGCGCCGTGGCGTCGGGACCGGCCGCCGACGTCCTGCAGGCCGAGACGCTGGCCGAGTTCTACGGCGTGCGGGTCACGGTCCACCACGAACCCGACGGCACCGTCGTGGTCATCCCTCGACGCGAGCGCCTCTGATCCGTGTGCGGCGCCGGCGCCCGCTCGCGAGCCCGGCCCGGTGTCAGGCCGGATCGAGGACGAAGACCGGGATCTGGCGCTCGGTCTTGGCCTGGTAGTCGGCGTAGTCGGGGTACGCCTCGACGGCGCGGGCCCACCACAGGGCCTTCTCGTCGCCGGTGACCTCGCGGGCGACCATGTCCTGGCGGACGGTGCCGTCCTGCAGCTCGACGTTGGGGTCGGCGAGCAGGTTGAAGTACCAGACCGGGTGCTTCGGGGCGCCACCGAGCGACGCCACGACGGCATACCGGCCCTCGTGCTCGACGCGCATCAGCGGGGTCTTGCGCAACTTGCCCGACTTGTTGCCGCGCGTCGTCAGGACGACGACGGGCAGGCCGCGCATCGTCGTCGAGGACGTGCCGCCGGAGGCCTCATAGGCCTCGGCCTGCTTGCGGGCCCAGTCCGACGTGCTCGGCTCGTACTCACCTTCGAGTGGCATGCCCCCGTACCGTACCGAGCCTCAGCCGGTGAGCGTCGACCGCCAGCGTCCGGCGGTGTGGACCCGACCGCCGACGGTCAGCCAGATGTCGTGGCAGCCGGGCTCGACCTCGGCGGCGCGCAGCTCCACCGCCGATTCCAGGTCGATCGGCACGAGGTACTCCATCTCCGCCACCCCCACCCGACCCGATCCGGCGGCGACGAGGACGGCCTCGACGGCGGGCCAGTGGCTGGCGTTGTTGACGTGGCCGAAGACGTCGAGGTCGACCGTGCGGACGATCCACGGGCGCGCCGCGGCGTGCACCGGCGGTCCGGGCAGCGCCAGTCGCGTCGACACCCGTCGACCGGCGGACGCCTCGCCGTAGATCCGGTCGAACTGCTCACCGAGCGCGGTCGGTCGGCCGTTCACCGCGTCGACCTGCACCCACAGGCTGACCGCCTCGACTGAACCGCCGTGCTCGCCGACGATCGAGGTGCGCCGCTCGGCCCACGCCCGACCCGTGCCGGTGCAGAACGTCGTCAGCTCGATGTGCTCGGCGAGGACCGGTGCCTGTCGGACGACGACGAGGGTTCGGCGCACGACCCACCCGAACGCTGTGTCGAGGCCGCCGTCGGTGGCGTCATCGGATGCCACATCCTGGAGGTGACGGGCGATGGCGTCGAGTCGCATCTCCCCGCGCGGGTCGACGTCGGCCAGCCGGACCGGCCACGCCGCGGCGAAGCGCCGCCCGCGCTCGGGGATCGGCAACAGCTCGGAGGCAGGGGGGACGGCGACCATGTTCGTGCGGGTTCCGCGACCCTTGATAGCACCGCCGGCGACCGCGCCGCCGCCGGTTGCCGTGGCCGGGCGACCGTCGTGACGTGGCAGAGTGCCTGCGTCCCGTCCCAGGACCGACGTCGCGGCCGGCGCCGGTCCGCCCCAGGAGGTCATGATGGACGCCGTCGAACGGTTGCTCGAGCACCAGGCGATCTGCGAGTTGAAGGCTCGCTACTGCCGGCTGATGGACGAGAAGCGGTGGGAGGAGTGGGGCCTGCTGTTCACCGATGACGCCGAGCTCGTCACGGCCGGCAGCACGACGAACGGGCGTGACCCGATCAGGGACATGGTCCACGGTGCGATGGAGGGGATCCCCAGCTCCCACCAGGCGTTCCTGCCCGAGATCTCCTTCAAGTCGGCGACCTCGGCGAACGGAGTCTGGGCGGCGATGTTCATCCAGTCCCAGGGTCGCACCACCGGCGTCGGGCATTACCACGAGGAGTACCGCAAGGTCGACGGGACGTGGCAGATCGCCCGATCCGAACTGGTCACGGCCTTCGTCGAGGGCTCCGCCGTCCCGGATCAACTGCTCGACTGACCGGGTCCCCGCAGCCGTGTCGGCCGGGGGTCGGGCGGGGGCTCGGCGGGTTCGGCGGGCTCAGCTCGGCTCGAACCACTGGTCGCCGTCCAGGACCCGGTCGGCCTCCGACGGCCCCCACGTCTCGCGGAAGTACGGGTGGATCTCGCCGCCCTCGTCGAGCGCGGGCTGGACGACGGCCCACAGGCGCTCGACGACGTCGTAGCGGGCGAAGCGGCGCGGGGAGCCGTCGATGGCATCGCGCAGCAGCCGCTCGTAGGCCTCCTGGCGTTCCCCGAGCGCGGCGGCGAAGTCGACGCTGATGTCGACCTCCTCGCTGTCGAGGTGCTGGCCTGGCGTCTTGGCCTGCAGCGCGAACGTCACGCCGTCGCTCTTGCCGAGCCGGAACCGGATGAGGTTGCGCCCCGGCTTGGCCCCCCCGGCCTCGTCGAACAGCAGCTGCGGAGGCTCACGCAGCTCGACGACGGCTTCGGTGACCGAGTGCCCGAGCGCCTTGCCGCACCGCACGTACCACGGCACGCCGGCCCAGCGCCACGAGTCGATGAGCAGCCGGCAGGCGGCATACGTCTCGACCGAGGAGTGCGGATCGACCCCCGGCTCGTCGCGGTAGCCGATGTACTGGCCGCGCACCATGCACGCCGCGTCGATCGGTTCCATGGCGGCGAGGATCTTGGCCTTCTCGTCCTGCAGGAACGACGCGTCGGGCCCGACCGGCGGCTCCATGGCCAGCAGGCACACGACCTGCAGCAGGTGGTTCTGCAGCACGTCACGGATCGCGCCGACGCCCTCGTAGAAGCTGCCCCGGCCCTCGACGCCGATCGACTCGGCCATCGTGATCTGCACGCTGCGGACGTAGTTCCGGTTCCACACCGGTTCCAGCAGCATGTTCGAGAAGCGGAACACGAGGAGGTCCTCGACCGCCTCCTTGCCGAGGTAGTGGTCGATGCGGAAGATGCGCTCCTCGGGGAAGATCTCGTGCAGCGTCTGGTTCAGCTCGAGCGCCGATTCGAGGTCGCGGCCGAACGGCTTCTCGACGACGATCCGGCCCCGCGTGTTGAGACCGACCGACGCCAGCTTCTCGGCGACCGTCGGGAACATCTCGGGCGGGATCGCCATGTAGTACACCGCGACCTGCGAACCGCACCGGTCCAACGTGTCGTGCAGCGACTGCCAGGTGACCGGCGACGAGTAGTCGCCCTGCACCAGGTCGAGCCGGCGGCACAGGTCGTCGATGACCGCCGGCTCGGGGTTGTCGACGTTGGCCTCGACCGACTCCTTGGCGTGCTGACGGAAGTCGTCGTCGGTCCAGTCGCTGCGGGCGACGCCGATGATGGGGACCTTCAACTCGCCGCGGCGCACGAGGTGGTACAGGGCCGGGAACAGCTTGCGCTTGGCGAGGTCTCCCGTGGCGCCGAACAGGACGAGGGCATCGGCCGGCGGCTGGTGGGATCCGTGCCTCGGGAGGATGGTCATCGGCTGCTGGCCTTCCGCTCGACGTGCCCCCCGAAACCGGCCCGCATCGCCGACAGCACCTTGTCGGCCACGTCGGCCCGACCACGCGAGCTGAATCGTTGGAACAGGGCCGTCGACAACACGGGCACCGGGACGCCCTCGTCGATCGCCGCGCTGATCGTCCATCGGCCCTCGCCGCTGTCGCTCACCCGGCCCTCGAACGCGTCGAGGTGCGGGTCGACGGCGAGTGCCTGGGCGGTCAGGTCGAGCAGCCAGCTGGCGACGACGCTGCCCCGGCGCCACACCTCGGTGACCGCCGCCAGGTCGATGTCGTAGCGGTAGTACTCGGGATGCGGGAGGGGAGCAGTCTCGGCATCGGCGGCGTGGGTCTCGGCGCCGATGTTCGCCTTGGCCAGGACGTTCAGGCCCTCGGCGTAGGCCGCCATCAACCCGTACTCGATGCCGTTGTGGACCATCTTGACGAAGTGGCCGGCGCCGTTCGGCCCGCAGTGCAGCCAGCCCCGCTCGGCCGTCGACGGTGGTCCGGCGGACCGCGCGTACTCGGGCGTTCGTTCGGCGGCCGCGACGCCGGGCGCCAGCGTGTCGAAGATCGGCGTCAGACGGGCGATCGCGTCATCGGGGCCGCCGACCATGAGGCAATAGCCACGATCGAGGCCGTGGGTGCCTCCGCTGGTCCCCACGTCGACGTAGTCGATCCCGTGTTCCTCGGCCAGGGGCGCCGCTCGGTCCACGTCATCGCGGTACCACGAGTTGCCCCCGTCGATGATCGTGTCGCCCCGCTCGAGGAGGGGCGCCAACCCGGCGACCGTCGAGTCGACGAACGCCGCAGGCACCATGATCCACACGTGGCGGGGCGTCGCCAACGCGTTGACGAACGCTTCCAGCGACCCGGCCCCGGTCATGCCCTCGCCGACGAGCTGCTCGACGGCCGTCGCGTCGACGTCGAACCCGACGCACTCGTGGCCCCCTTGCTCGAGTCGTCGGACCATGTTGGCCCCCATCCGGCCCAGTCCGATCATGCCCAGCTGCATGGTCGCCAGCCTGGCACGTCCGGCGGCGCAGCGGATGCCGACGGACCGGCCGGCCGGTCAGAGCAACTGCTGGTACAGGTCGAGCTGCTCGGTCTTGATGCGCTCGATCACGGTGGACGTGTCGAGGTTGAAGCCGTCGCTGCCGGTCGAGTTCTCCAGCACAGCGCGGGCCCGGATCCGGACCTGCTCGTCGAGCTCGTTGAACGCGCTCCAGCTGATCAGCTCGCCGTTCACGGCGACGCCGAGGTCCTCGAGGATCGCCGGCACCAGCACCCCGTGGTCGTACAGCGCCTTGTACCAGACGTAGGTGATCTGCCGCGCCGCCCGCTCGGCGTAGGCCTCGGCGTCCCGGCGGGCCGCGGCCTCGTGGGTCGCCAGCTCGTCGGTGATGGCGTCGGCGATGGGTCCGAGCGACGTCGTGATGATCGGCGCGAACGGACCGGTGGCGCCGGCCGCTTTGTCGGCCCCGAAGGACGCCAGGTCGACCCACATCGTGACGACCCGGTCGGCGGCGCGACCGTTGACCTCGGCGCGGTGCCCGGCCCGTTCGATGAAGAACGCCTCCAGCGACGCCGACTCGAGCATCGCCTCGGCCACGAACGCATCGCGCGTCTCGAACGTGTCGATGTTCGGCACCGCCCGCGCCGCGTAGTCCGCGTGGAAGATGTCGAGGGCGGCGCGGATCGTGGCCACCCCGTGCTCGTCGTCGACGGCGACGTCGGTCATGACCTCGAGCGACTCCCGGTCGAACAGCGCGACGTGGACGTTGGCGCCGAACGAGTCGTCGGGCACGTCGAGGACGGCGCCCCCGAGGTCGGTGAAGCCCTCGGGGTTGGCCAGACTGAACTTCACGCCACTCATGTGCGCGCCGATGATCTCGGCGACGGAGGCCGTGACGTCGGCGTTCGCGTAGATGCGGTCGTCGAGCATCACATGGCCGCGGCTGCCCGCCCGGTTCACGAAGGCCGATGCGATGGTCGACGCCTGGTCGACGACCTTGCGGTCGGCGCCCGGGCCCACAGCCGGCCCCGTGGTCGCCGTCTCGGCGGCGTCGGCGATGCTCCGGAACCCGTCGTCCATCCAGCTCCGTTGGGCGAACAGGTACTCGGCGATCGGCGCCTGGATGAACAGCTGGCGGCCGGCTTCACCGTTGCGGGCCACCGACTCCATCACGGCGTACATCGGGTCGCCGCCCCGATACAGCTCCGACGTGGGACCGGCATCGGCCTCCTCGTCGAGGGCCCTGGCGAGCACGCTGCCCGGTCCGCGCATCTGCATCGTGGCGAACCACAACATGAAACCGTCCTCCGGCGCCTCCGGGCTGGAGGACAACTCCGCGTCGACGATGGATTCGGTGGCGGCAACCAGGAACCCGGTGTCGAACGTCGCGTCGTCGAACAGGAACGACAGGGCGATGGCACCGTTCTGGTGCTCGTCGTCGGCGGCTGCGACCATGCGGGCGACGAGATCCCGGGCGAACGCGCCGGGCAGGCTGCTCACCCGCGTCGTCGACGCCAGCCCGTCGCGCACCACGACCGCCAACTCGAGCTGGTGCTCCATGTCGTCGTCGTCGTCCGGCTCGCCCAGCGCGAGGAGCAGCTCGGCGACGCCGTCGCCGCCGAGCCCGGTGAAGAACGTGTGCATCGCCACTCGGTCCCGGCCGGCCAGCTCGAGCGCGGTGCGCAGCGCGACGACGGCATCGTCGTCGTCGCGCTCGAGGATGTCCACGGCAAGGGCGAGCAGTGAGCGGCCGAGGTCCGGTCCGGCACCGCCCGACAGGCCGGAGAGGACGAAGCTCAGCAAGGCATCGCTCTCGGCGATCATCCGGATCAGGGGGAGCATCGTCGCCGTGAGGTGCACGGACGAAGTGCGGGCGGTGACGACGGCATCGCCGGCGGCCGGGTCCTGGCTGGTGATCGACGCCAGGTCGCGGGCCGCCTCGTCGGCGCGGACGTAGAGCGTCGCCATGCGGTCGGGGTCGTAGAAGACCTCGGTCACGAACGGGGCACCACCGCGACGGCGGCGAGGGCGGCGAGGGCGGCCGCCTCGTCGAGCTCCTGGGCTTGGCGGTCGAACGACGCCGCTGTGACCCGCAGGTCGTCGGCGGCCGAGCACAGGCTGCGGCGGTCGGTCGAGAGCTGGTCACGGCACTGGTCGGCGCGTGGGCTCTGCCACGTGTCGGTCCCGGCCCACTGGTGCAGCGTGTGCAGAGGGGACGTCTCCAGCCGGTCGGCCATCGTGCGCAGCAGCCGCGCCCGGCTGCGGTAGATCTCGGCTCGGGGATCGGACACGGTGACCTCCAGTGGGCTCGGGAACGTGGAGTGGAGCGCCGCGAGAGCGCCTCACCCTCCCTGGGGGTCGCGTCGGGGCGGAAAGGGAAAGCGGATGTCGTCTCAGCGCAGATCGCGCCGGATGCGGTGGTGTGCGAGCGCGGTGGTCTCGTCGATGAAGCCGTCGCCCACGACGTCGAAGCCGTGACGTCGGTAGAAGTCCAAGGCGGTGTCCCGCGCGTTCGCCCAGACCGCGTTGGCTCCCCCGGCGAACGCCTGCTCGACGCCGGCGGCCAGCAGGGCGGCGCCGATCCCCGTGCCCTGGGCCCCGGCGTCGACGGCCATGCCGCGCAGCTGCACCCCGCCGCCGCGGTCGTCACCCGGGAACGGTCGCGGCATCCACGTCGACACGGCGAGCAGCGTCCCGGCGCCGTCGACCAGCCCGAGGTGCCACGTTCCCGGGTCGTCGTCACCGGCGAAGGTGACGTCGTCGCTCGCCGTGCCGGCCCGCAGCACTCGTCGCCGCAACCCGTGCGTCTCGGCCGCCCTCAGGTCCACGATCCGCCGGTCGCCCGTCGCGCCACGTTGGATCTCGGCCATGGTCACGACGCGATCGGCCACCGCCACTGCCTCGGCGGCGTCGTGCGTCACCAGCACGGCGGTGGTCCCGGCCTCGCGAAGGATGCGGGCCAGCTCGGCGGCCAGCCGGTCGTGCAGCTCGCGGTCGAGTCCGGTCAACGGCTCGTCGAGGAGAAGGGCGCGCGGCGCCGGCGCCAACGAGCGGGCGAGCGCGACCCGCTTGGCCTCACCGCCGCTGAGGTCGCCGACCGGTCGGGCGCCGAAGCCGTCGAGCCCGACGAGGGCGAGCATCGCGGTGACCCGCGCCGAACGGTCGGGGCCGGCACGACCTTGCATCCGCAGGCCGAACTCGACGTTGGCGGCGACGTCGCGGTGCGGGAACAGCTGCTCGTCCTGGAACACCATCCCGATCCCCCGGCGATGGGTGGCCAGCCCGGTGACGTCGCGCCCGTCGAGCAGGATCCGCCCGCGGCGTGGCGCGACGAGCCCGGCGATCGTCCGCAGGAGCGTGCTCTTGCCGCTGCCTGAGGGGCCGAGGAGCGCGACGACCTCGCCGTCGGCGGCGTGCAGGCAGGCACCGTCGAGCACGGGGGCTCCACCGAAGTCGACGGTCAGATCACGGACGTCCAGCACGGCCACTCATGTTCGCCGGTCGCCACCGGTGGCGTCGATCACCAGCACGATCACGATGGTGACGGCCGCCAGGATCGTCGCCAGCGCGTATCCCTGGGCCTGCAGCACGGCGCCGGTGCGACCGAGGAGACGCTCGACGGCGATCGGCATCGTGGCCGAACCGGTGCGGGTGAGGAAGCTGGTTGCACCGAACTCGCCCAGCGAGATGGCGGCAGCAAGGCCGGCCGCGGCGACGACGGGCCGGCGCAGGAACGGCCACGTGATCGTCCGCCACGCTCGGCTCGGCGAGGCGCCCAGCGTCGCAGCGGCCTCCTGCAAGTGGGGGTCGATGCTGCGCAGCACCGGGAGGATGGCCCGAACGACGAACGGGACCGCGACGAGCGCCTGGCCGACCGGAACGATCCACCACGTCCCGCGCCAGTCGACCGGGGCCCGGTCGAACGTGATGAGGATGCCGAAGCCGATGGTCACCGCCGACGTCGCGATCGGCAACATGAGACCGGTGTCGAGCAGCCGGCCGGCCCGCCGGGCGGCTGCGATCCCCAGTGCGGCCGTCACGCCGATGCCGAGCGCGATCAGCGTGGCTGCGGCCGTCGTCCGCAGGGACGTCGCGATGGCGCCGAGCGGGTCGATGCCGAGGTCGATGCCGGGGCGCACCTCGCTGCGGCCGAGACCGCGCCATGCCGCGGTCGACCAGCCGTCGCGGCCGCGCAGTGATCGGGCGACGAGCGCGACGAGTGGGGCAGCGACGACCGCCCCGGTCAGCACGGCCACCAGGCCCACGAATCGCCGTTCGGTCCCGGGACGAGGCCGCCGCCGCGTCGCGCCCGCCCGCAGTCGAAGTGCCCGGCCGTGTCGGCGCTGTTGGCGCGCCGACCAGATGACGGCGACGGCCACGAGGACGAGTTGCAGCACGGCGAGCGTCGCTGCGGCTCCGACGTCGCCGAGCTGGGTTGCCTGTCGCCACACCTCGACCTCGATCGTCGACGTGCCGGCCCGGCCGAGGACCCGGATGACCCCGAACGACGTGAACGTGAACACGAAGACGATCGAGCCGGCGGCCAGGATCGCGGGACGCAGCAAGGGGGCCGTGATCTCGACGAACGTTCGCCACGGCGGGGCGCCGAGCGTCGCCGCGGCGGCCTCGAGGTCGGGCGGGAGGTGGTCCAACACCGCGCCGACGGTGCGCACGACCACGGCGAGGTTGAACAGGACGTGGGCGGTGAGGATGGCGGGCACGCCGCGCTCCCAGCCCCCGGGCAGCAGCGCGAGCACGGCGGCGCCCATCACCACGGTCGGCAGGACGAAGACCGCGGTGAGCATGGCGGCCAGCGCCCGGCGACCGGCGAAGTGGTAGCGGGCGAGCACGTACGCCGGTGCCAGGCCGACGACGATCGTCAGGACGGTGCTGACGACGGCCTGCCAGAGCGTGAACCACGTGATGTCCCACGTGACCTCGCGGCCCAGCGTGTCGCCGATCGCGCTGGCCGACACGCCGCGGGCGAGGAGACGTGCGAACGGCCAGGCGTAGAACACGACGAGGAAGACTCCGGGGACCGCACAGAGCCCGGCGACGAGTGGCCACGGCAGCCGATTGGCGACGACGTCGCCCGGTGGGTCGCCGGCCGTTGTCAGCGCAGGACGGTGTCGGTCCACTGCTCGATCCAGCCCTCGCGTCCGGCCGCGATCGTCGCCGGGTCGAGTGTGGCCGGATCGGCCGGCAGCGACGCGTTTGCCGTGAACACCTCGGGCAGCGCGACGTCGCCGTTGGCCGGGTACACGAAGAGGTTGAGCGGCAGCTCGGCCTGGAACGTCGGCGTCAGCAGGAAGTCCACGAGCTGGCGGGCCTCGGTGGGGTGGTCCGTGCCGCGCAGCACACCGGCGAACTCGACCTGGCGGAAGCACGTCGTGTCGATGACCGCGGTGGTCGCCTCGTCGATCGGCGGGTCGGCGAACACGACCTCGGCCGGCGGGCTGGTCCCGTAGCTCACGACGAGCGGCTTCTCACCGTCGCTGGCGCCCGAGAACTGCTCGTAGTACGCCTCGGTCCAGCCGTCGACGACCTCCACGCCGTTGTCGCGGAGTCGTGTCCAGTAGTCGCGCCACCCGTCCTCGCCGAACGACGCGATGGAGGCCAGCACGAACGCCAGCCCGGGTGACGACGATGCCGGGTTCTCGACGACGAGGAGCCCGGCGTACGCCGGGTCGGCGAGCGCCTCGAGGTCGCCCGGCGGTTCGAGGTCGTGATCCTCGAACCACGTCACGTCGTAGTTGACGCACACGTCGCCGAAGTCGACCGGTGTCGCCTCCCCGTCGGGCACGAGCGTCGTCAGGGCGTCGGGCACGGTCTCGAGCCCGGCGGCCGCGTAATCCTCGAACACCTCCGCTTCGAGGATGCGGGAGAGGAACGTGTTGTCGACGCCGAACATGACGTCGCCCTCCGGGTTGCCCGCGGTGAGGACGGCCTTCGACACCATCGTGCCGGTGTCACCGGCGACGACGACGTCGACGGCGATGCCGGTGTCGGCGGTGAACCACGCGAGCGCGTCGGTCAGCGACCCCGACTCGGGGAACGAGTCGTACACGACCATCGTCAGCGACGACGGCGTTGCGGCAACTGACACGTCACCGGTGCCGCTGTCCGTGATGTCGCCGCCGTCGTCGCCGTCGTCGCCGCATGCGATGAGCGGGCCGACGACGGCGACCGCCAGCAACGTCGCCACGGCCGATCGGCGTATCACGCCACCGTGCCCGGGACGATGACGGTCAGCACGCCGCGGCGCACGGCGACCACGGTCGGCGGGTCCGCGGCCTCGTTGCTCACGCCGAGGCCGGCCAGGGGTCGCAGCGTGCAGTCGCGCAGCGGCCATCGGGCGCCGGTGACGTCGACGCCCTCGCACGTCCCGTGCATGGCGACGACGGAGAACGTCGTGCCCGTCGGCAGGTCGAGGGTGACGCAACCCGGACCGTGGACGACTCGCAGGTGGTCGGCCCCGGACCAGGCCTCGAGCACGCGGACGCCGGCGAACGCGGAGGCGCCGAGGGCACCGATCGCCGTCACGGCGTGATCGAAGCGATCACCGGGTCCCGCGACGAGCACGATCCGGGATGGTCGGTAGGTCAGCGCATGGGCGAGGGCCAGCTCGGTGTCCGTGTCGTCCTTCGCCGTCGGATGGGTGAGGACCTCGGCGTGGTCGTGCGCCCACACCAACCCGTCCGGCGAGATCGAGTCGAGGTCACCGACCAGCACAGCGGGCCGCAGCCCGGCAGCCAGCGCGTGGTCGAGGCCCCCGTCGGCGGCCACGATCAGCGCCGCGCCGGGCAGCGCCGCGAGGGCGCGCCGGTCGAGTGCCGCTGCTCCCGTGATCACGATGACCGTCTCGGTCATGGTCCGCTCCCTCCGCCGGCATTACCCGGATCAGGTTCTCGGGTCGGCGGCGGCAGCCACCCTCTCAGCCCGCTGGTCCCGCGAGCTCCCCGTCTTGGTCGATGGTCACCATAACGGGCGGACGGGACTTGCGGCGCTGGCTGACGATCGTGAACGCACCCAGGCCGACGACGACCAGGATCATCCCCGGCACCTGGGCGACGCGGACCGACTCACCGAGGATGAGGAAGCTCCAGCCGATCGCCAGGGCCGGCTGAGCGACCTGGATGATCCCGATCGTGCCGACGTCGACCTCGCTCTGGGCGAACACGATGAGCGCGTGGCCGAACATGCCCGTGAGCACCGAGAGCAGCCCGACCGCCACCCACCCGCGCATCGGCAGCGGCCAGAGGTCGTCACCGGCGAGGACGAGCGCGATCGGGCCGGCCGTCAGCACGCCGAGCGGCATCATCGTCGCCATGAAGTCGACGACGTCGACGTGGGCCCGGACCCGCCGGCCGACCATCAGGTACGCCGCCCACGTGCACACGCACATCACGACGATGAGGTCGCCGCTCCAGGACGCTCCGCTCGCCGTCCCGCCGAGGAAGAGCACCATGGCCAACCCGATGAGCGACAGGGCACCCCAGCCGAGGGCCCGGCCGTCGGGCTGCTCGTGGAAGACGATGGCGCCGAGCGGGATGAGCACGAGCGGGCTCAGCGAGTTGATGAACTCGGCATGGGCGATGCTCGTGCGGCCGAGCGCGGTGAAGAACATCGCGATGTTCAGGCCGAACAACAGCCCGACCGGGAGGACCGCCTTGAACGTCTGCAGCGACGGCACCGGTCGGCCCGTCGTCGCGCGACGCATGACGATCAGGATCCACCACAGCACCGTCGCACCGAGCATGCGCCAGAACGCCAGCGCCGAGCCCGGCGTCCCGGTCCACTTGACGATCGTCGAGCTGCTGGAGAACAGCAGCACGGCCAACAGCATGGCGAGGATGCCGACGGGGGCGAAGCTGGGCCGCCACGTCCGTCGCCGTGCCGGGACGGCCGGTTCGACCGACGTCGTCACGGCTGGGCGTTCGGTCGAAAGACGTCCGGCTCGATGTAGATCAGGTGGGCCGTCGGGACAGCGTCGCGCAACACCTTCTCGGCGCCGTCGATCAGCGCAGCCAGCTGCGCGAACGTGAGCGACGGGTCGAACTCGAGCTTGGCCGCGACGAGCAGCTCGTCGGGGCCGAGGTGCTCGGTGCGCAGGTGGATGACCCGGCGCACAGCCGGCGCTCCGGACAGGGTCCGCACGATCAGCTCGACGTCCTCGCTGGACGCCGACTCGCCGATCAGCAAACCCTTCATCTCGATCGCCAGCAGGATCGCGATCACGATCAGCAACAGCCCGATGGCGATCGAGCCGAGGGCGTCCCACCTCGGCTCGCCGGTCGCGTGCGCGAGCACGACACCGCCGAGCGCGAAGCCCAGACCGATCAACGCGCCGGTGTCCTCGAGGAGGACGACGGGCAGCTCCGGCTGCTTTGCGCTGCGGATCCAGCGCCACCACGACATCCCGTCCGGCTTCAGTTGGGCTGCCTCCTTGTGGGCCGTGCGGAGCGAGAACGACTCCAGCACGACCGCGAACAGGAGGATGCCGATGGCAACGGGGAGGTGCTCGACCTCGTGGGGATCGCGCAGCTTCTGGATCCCTTCGTACAGCGCGAAGAGGCCGCCCATCGAGAACAGCACGAGGGCGACGACGAACGCCCAGAAGAAGCGCTCCCGGCCGTAGCCGAACGGGTGCTCCTCATCGGCGGACTTCTTCGCCCGACGTCCGCCGAAGAGGAGCAGCAGCTGGTTGCCGGTGTCGGCGAGCGAGTGCGCGGCTTCGGCGAGCAGTCCGGCCGATCCGGTGATCAGGAAGCCGACGAACTTGGAGATGGCGATGCCGAGGTTGGCGAAGAAGGCGGCGAGGATCGCTCGGCGGCTGCCCTCGTCGTGCATCGGACCAGGTTGCCACAGGGTCTGCGAGCCGACGTGTTCGTGTCGCCGGCCGGCCACTTTGCCGCTACCAGGCGCGATCGGGCATCGTGGGCCCATGGGCCTCCTCGACGGACGCGTGGCATTGGTGACGGGTGGGGGCCGGGGCATCGGCCGTGGCATCTCCGAGCGCCTGGCGTCGGAAGGCGCTGCGGTCGCCGTCAACTTCCGCAAGGATGCGGACGCGGCGGCCGAGACGGTCGCCGCGATCGAGGCGGCCGGGGGCGTCGCCCGGTCCTACGGCGCGTCGGTCGACGATCCCGATGCCGACGCCGCGATGGTCGATGCGGTCCTCGCCGACTTCGGCTTCGTCGACCTGCTCGTCGCCAACGCCGGCATCGCGTCGCGCGGTCAGAGCGTCGCTGACACCGACCCCGGCGAGGTGCAGCGGGTGATCGCCACGCACGCGATCAGCGCCCACCACCTGGCCCGGTTGGTCCTGCCCTCGATGCGCCAGCGCAGCCGTGGTGACATCGTGATGATCTCCTCCGTCGCCACCTCCTCGATGAACGCCAACGGCGCGCCGTACAACATGGCCAAGGCGGCGCTCGAAGCCCTGGCGATGACGCTGGCCAAGGAGGAGCAGCCGAACGGGATCCACGTCAACGTCGTCGCACCCGGCCTCGTCGACACCGACATGGGGGTGCGGCTGGCCCGGGCGCTCACCGGGGTTCGGGGCATCCAGGTGCTCACCGAGCTCGACGAGGGGGCGCCGTTCGGCCGGGTGTGCCAGCCCGACGACATCGCCGCCGCGGTGCTGTGGCTGTGCAGCGCCGGGGCCGGTTACGTGACCGGCCAGCGCATCGAGGTCGACGGCGGCGGTTCACCGATCCGCTGAACGCCCGGCGCGGTGCCGCGGAAACGCCGCAGGCGCAGGCTGTTGGTCACCACGAACACACTCGACAACGCCATCGCGGCGCCGGCGAGCATCGGGCCGAGCAACCCGGCGGCAGCCAGCGGAAGGGCAGCCAGGTTGTAGGCGAACGCTCAGAAGAGGTTGACCTTGATCGTCCCCAGGGTCCGCCTGGACAGGCGGATCGCGTCGCCTGCGGCCAGCAGGTCCCCGCGCACGAGCGTGAGGTCGCTGGCCTCGATGGCCACATCCGTGCCGGTCCCCATGGCGATGCCGAGGTCGGCCTGGGCGAGCGCGGCCGCGTCGTTGACGCCGTCGCCGACCATCGCGACGACACCGTCGCGCTGCAGTCGGCGCACCACGTCGACCTTGTCCTGCGGCAGCGATCCGAGACGTCGACGAACCGCCCGAGCGCGGTGCCGTCAGGGCGGCTCGCAGTCCGCCGACGACGCGGTCGTCCGGACGGTGATCGTCGTCCACACGCCGAGGTGGAACCGGCTGCCGTCCGCGAGCTGGACCGGCACGCCGGGCGCGAGGGGTGAGTCGTCGTCGACGGTCGTTCCGTTCGTCGAACCGGCGTCGACGAGCCAGACCGTTCCCGTCGGCTCGACGACGATCGTCGCGTGGTGCCGGGACACGCCCGGGTCACCGATCGCGCCGGTCAGGACGATCGACCCACCCGGAGCGGCGCTCGGTGGCTGCCGGCCGAGGGTGGTCTCGCCGGGCGCCAACGTGACCGTCACCGTCGGGCGGTCGCCCGGGAAGACCAGCCCATCCGGAGCGGCGCGTTCGAACCGGGCCGGGTCCGCCGCGATCTCGGCGTGCCAGGCCGATGGCACCGCGGCGATCGGGTCACTCGTGTGGTCGTCGCCACACGTCTCGCAGAATCGGTCTCGCAGGTGGCGCGGCGTACCACACACGTCGCAGCGCTCGTCACCCGTTCGCGGTCCGAGGAAATCGGTCCGATCGGTGCGGTTCGTGGTCTCGGCGCGCGCCGGTGCGACGGCGTCCATCGGTGTGCCGCACTCGTCACAGTAGTCGCTCGTCGCCGACGGGTGGCCGAGCGGGCAGGTGCCGGACATGGAGGCGGAGGCCACGATGACCTCAGCCGTCGGCCTTGGCCCGCACGGTGCGCGTCGACCTCGTCTCGAGAGCCATCTCATCGGCCCGGTCGACGTCGCGGCGGAGCCGCACCGTCCCCGTCCCGGCATCCACGATCTCGACGACGCCGGCGAGGAGCCGCAGCGTTGCGTCGTGGCCCGTCTCGGTCGCCAGCTGGGCCGCCCGCCCGAGCTGCGTCGTCGCAGTCGACTCGTCGCCGTCGGCGCGGGCCGCCAGCCCGTCGGCGATGGCTGACGCCAGCTCGGCCTGCCCGGTGTAGTGGGCCACCTGTGGATCGATGCGCGTCGAGGTCGCGAGGTCGTCGGTCCACACGGCGCGCACCAGGGACTGCGACGCGACCGCGCCGTCCACGATCAGGCTGACACGCGCCGCGAGCATCTCGGCGCCGACCTCCTGCGGCGGGACGACGACCAGCAGGTGGTAGTCGCGAGATTCGTCCCCCCAGGTGCCGGTGGGGACGTCACGCGTGCGTTCGTCGACGGCGGTGGCGTGCGCGGTGAGGTCCTGCAGCGTGGGTGCCACCTGCTTGAAGAACTCGACGCGGGCGTGGCGCGGCGCCCACAACCGCAGCGCGACGTCGGCCGCCTGCTTGCCCATCGCCCGCTGGATCATCGCGCTGAAGTCGCCCGCCATGTCGTCCGGGCGGGGGACGATGTCGAGGGTGCCGAGCAGCGTCGACGCCACGAGCCGCAGCTCGTCGACCCGCCAGTCGGTCCCGATGCCGCGGCAGTCGCACTGGAAGACGCCGGTGCACGCGGCGACGGCAGCCTCCAGATCATCGCGGGTCTCGGACTCGTCGCTGCCGTCGGTCAGCAGGATGGCCTGGCGGATCGCTCCGTCGTGCTCGGCGAGCCGGGACCGCGCGTCGTCGAGCCACCGCCCGATCGCCGTGCCGCCCGTCGCCCGCAGCTGGGCGACGGCCGCCTTGGCCGCCACGCGCGAGCCCGGCGTCGACGCCACGAGACCACGAGCGGTCGACGGGAACACCGACGATGCGTAGTGGCTGCCGCTGACGATTGCGAACATCACGCCGTCGCGCAGCTGGTCGATGGCGGCGTGTGCGGCCTCGATCGCCCGAGCCAACTTGTTGTCCCACCCCATCGAGCCGGACGAGTCGATGATGAGGACGATGGCGCTGGGGCGGGCGATGCCGCCATCCGCTCCGTCTCCCGTCGCCGTCACGGTCAGGACCGCATGGACGTCGGTGCCACCACGTGGCAGGTACTCGTTCTGATACGCCTCCACCGCGAACCTCACGTCGTCGCCTCCTCGTTGCCGCCGGGCACGTCGACCACGGCCACCGTCACGTTGTCGTGGCCACCGCGGGCGAGGGCGAGGCGGGTCAGCGCCGCAGCGACCGCCGGTGCCGTCGCGTCCGCGTCGTGCACGACGCGCGCCAGCGAGTCGATCGTCACGAGGTTCCACAGCCCGTCGGTGCACAGCACGATGCGTCCCGCGCCGGGGGGTCGGAACGCGATGACTGCCGCCTCGGCTGTCGGGGCGTCGGCGCCCAGCCACCGGGTGATCGCATGGGCCCGGCCGTCGGCCTCGGCGTCGGCGGAGGTCATCACACCCGCATCGACCTGCTCCCGAGCCCAGGAGTGGTCGATCGTCAGCCCCCACGCCCCGCCTGCGTCGACCCAGTAGGCACGGCTGTCACCGGCCCATCCGATCGTGGCGTCGACGCCGTCCCAGCGCAGCGCGACCACCGTGCACGACGGTGCGTCCTTGGCGCCCGTTGCCATCCATGGCACGGTCTGGACCGTTGCCGCGCCCGCCGCCAGCGCGTCGGACATCGGCGCGCCCTCCACGAGCGCGTCCCCGACGGAGGCTGCTGCGACGGCCGAGGCGACATGGGCCGCGGCCGATGCCGACACACCGTCGCAGACGACGGCAACTGCGACCGCGCCCGTGGTGGCGACGAACACCGCGTCCTCGTTGCGACGGTGCACGAGCCCGCGATCGGACACGGCGCCGACACCGCTGCCGATGCGGACCTCGACGTGGTTGCGCGCGGCGTCGTCCATCAGCCCGAGGGGCGTTCCGCAGTGCTCGCAGAACTCGTCGTCGGCGAGGGCCTCGGCTGCGCACGCCGGGCAGGACAGATCGAGGTCGAGGCTCATCGCCACGTCCTCGGACGTACCCGGTTGGCCCGGTCGACGAGGTCCACCCGTTCGGAGCCGGTCGCCGCGTGGCGGGCGAGCGATCGACATGTGCGCTCCAGTCCGACGCGCAGGTCGCGCTCGGTCAAGGGGCATCCGAGAACGGTCGTCCCGGGATCGACGGGCGCGCTGTCGAGGACCACGTCGAACGCCGCGTCGAGGACGCGCAGTGTGAGGCGGGCCTCGGCCTCGCGGTCGAGCGAGAGCTGCTCGACGATCGTGGCCGCCCGACGGACGTCGTCGAGCGCCGAAGGGCGGGGGTCGCCCGAGAGCAGCACGTCGACCTCGGCGACCTTGGCCAGCACGTGGGCGCTGGACGTCGGCAGCACGCGTTCGTACGCAGCGACCGCCGCCGCCCGGTCGCCGCCGGCCAACCGGCAACGGGCGAGGCCGAACGCGGCCGACGTGAACGACGGGTCGGTCCGCGACACGATCTCGTACCATCCCCCGGCGCTGGCGTGGTCGCCACCGATCTCGGCCGTGACGCCGAGCGCCAGCTTCGGCGCCAGCTCGCCTGGGAGCAGCCGATGCAGGCTCCGGAAGCGGCTCGATGCCTCGCTCGTACGGCCGGCGCCGAGCGCTCCGAGCGCGCGGTACCAGGACGTGCGCCAATCGCCCGGACGGGCGGCATCGACGCTGTCCAGAACCGCTTCGGCGTCAGCCGTGCGGTACTGGTCGATCAAGGCGCGGGCCAGCCAGAGATCGGTCTCGACGCTCTGACCGCGGGTCCGCTCGAGCCGCCGGACCACCTCGTCGTTCCGGACGAGCCCGAGCGCGAGGATGGCGCCGGCCTGTGGATCGTCGGGATCGACGAGCGGCGTCGGGAGCGACCATCCGCCCGGGAGGTCGACCGATGCTGCGGACCCAGTCGGCGGCGGAGGTGTGAACATCGTGCTCGGGCCGGGCGCGGCGTGTCCGGTCGTCGTCGCCACGACCTCACGCAGGACGCCGACGAGTTGGGCCGCCATCTCGTCCGCGCTCTGGAAGCGCTCCGCGGGATCGGCCGCCGTCGCCCGTTCGAGGAACGCGTGCAGCGACTCGAACTGCACGAAGGTGGGGACGTCGCGCGCCGGAGGGAGCGTGAAGCGGTAGACGCTCTGGTAGCCGACGAAGTCCGTGCACAGCACGGCGAGCGTCCTCGCCACGGTGAACAGGTCCGACGCCACGGTCGGCCCGGTCGTCGCGATCTCGGGGGCCTGGAAGCCGGTCGTGCCGTACACGGGACTCGTGCGGTCGTCGACCCGGTAGACGCCCCCGAGGTCGATGAGCTTGAGGGTGCCGCTGCTCTGGATCACGTTGTCCGGCTTGAAGTCGCAGAACACGAGGCCCAGGTCATGGAGGTGGCCGAGCGCCGGCAGCAGCTCGAGGCAGAAGGCGATCGCCTGGGCCACGGGCAGCGGGTCGGGGCGCCCACCGTTGGCCGTCCGCCGGTCGTCCAAGATGGCCCGCAGGCTGACGCCGTTGACGTACTCCATCACGATGTATCCGTCACCGCCGTGCTCGACGAAGTTGTGGATCTTGACGATGTTCGGGTGCTCGACCTCGGCGAGGAACTGGCGCTCGGCGAGCGCGGCGGCGATCGCATGCGCATCGGTCGTGTCGAGGAGGCCCTTGAGCACGACCCACCTCTCGGACACGTTGTGGTCCCGGGCCAGGTAGATCCAACCCAGGCCGCCGTGGGCGAGGCAGCCGGCGACCTCGTACTGCCCGGCCACGACCTCGCCGGGGCGCAGCGTTGCGACGAACGAGAACGGCGATCCGCAGGAACGGCAGAACCCGGCCGTGCGGCCCGGGCGCCCGTCCCGGCTGCGGCCGACCGGCTCGTCGCAACGGCTGCAGAACCGACGGTGCTCGACGACCGTGGGATCAGCCATCACCACCGTCGCCGGATCACGTGTCGGGATCGCGGGGATGTCGACGAGCCCGGCGCCCAGACGGGGGCGGCGAACGGCCGCCGTGGAGGTCGTGTGCGGTCGCCCGATCGTCGACGGTGCGGGGCCGGGCACGCCGACCGCCCGGATCTCGGTCTGGCTCTCGCCGGTCGTCGCCGGTGCCAGGCCGCAATCGTCGCAGTAGCCGTCCTGGATCGCGCCGTTGCACCCGGCTCGCCCGCAGTTCACCGCCCGCCCCGATCCGGTTGCCGATCGAGACGCCGCCCCACGACGTCGCCGTACTGGGCGACGAGGGTCGCGGCGTGGGTCAGGTCGATCGGCGCGTCGTGGAGGGCGGCGAGGGCCGCGTCGTGATCGGCGGCGAGTGCGCCGTCCTCGAGCAACCCGAGCCGTCCTGCCTTCGCGTGGTAGGCGTCGAGACGACCGCGCAGCTCGTCGCGCGTCGCGACCAGCGCCCGCTCGGCCCCTGCCTCGGTGGTGGCGGCCGCGGTGACACCGGCGACGTCCCGACTCCACGCCCGCAGGTCGACGGCGACCATCGGCCACGCGCCCTCGGCGGCAAGTGCCTCGATCCGGTCGAGCGCCGCCGCGGCATCGTCGGGCGACGGTCGGGCCGCTGGCGGGCACCGGTGATCCGGTGGCGCGAGGACGCGAGCGGCTCGGTGCGCACGCGCTGCGGATGCCTCGCCGACGGCGCTGCGCAGCGCCTGGAGCATCCGCCGGGCCGACGCCAGTTCGTCGTTCCAGCCGTCGCGGACCGCCGTGACGTCGCGGTGGGCATCGACGATCCCGTCGATGTCGACGGAGATGGCGTCGAGCCGACTTCGTTCGGCCGACACCGGGTCGCCGAGGATCGTGTGGCTCAGGTCGTCGAGCTGGCGTTCGATGGCGTCCGCGGCAGGCTCGGTGGACACTGCAGCCAACCGCTCGCGGAGCTCACGCACCTGTGGCGGGAGCTCCGACCAGGCCCGGGTGACGGTTTCGAGGAGCTCGCCGATGCTGTCGAACGATCTCGACATCTCACGCAGCACCTCGTCCAAGGTCTGTCGCACGACCATGCGGGACCCGCCGAGCAGACCTCGGGCGGCGACGGGGACGGCGGTGTCGGCGACCGCGATCGACGGACCGCGCAGCAACTCGGCTACCTCCGACGGGCGCGCCGCCGTCGCCACGCGGTCGGCGAGGACGCGCAGCGCGGCGTAGCACTGGTACAGCACCTCCATCGATCGCGTCACCGCGTCCCAACGGGTCGCCGTCGAGCCGTGCAGATCGGCCGCGCCGAGCAGGACGTACGTCGGATCATCTTCCAGCTGGAGCAGGTTGGCGCCGATCCGCTCGATCGCAGCGTGCAGCCGCTCGCGTTCGTCGTCGAGGTCGCTCGTCATGTCAGTCCCGGTACTCCGGCTCGGGGGCCGATGCCGGTGGCACGTCGGGTACCTCGGCAGCCAGCTCGTCGTGCAAGCGGTCCCATGTGCCGTCGGCCGTGACGTCCCTGAGCACGCCGTTCACGAAGCGCACGAACTCGACCTGGTCGCGCGCGATGGCGATTCCGTAGTGGGAGACGATCCCGGCTTCGGCGGGGAGGATGCCCGACCGGATCTCGACGTTCGGGTCCTGGACGAGCATCCCGTACAGGAACGAGTCGTGGCCGAAGTAGGCATCGACCTCGCCCTCCTGCAGGGCGACGAGGCACCCCGTGCGATCGGCCACCTCGCGACGCTCGGCGTCTGGCACGTGCGCGGCCAGGATCGCCGCCGATGTCGACGCCGCGGTGACGCACACGGTGCGGCCGGCGAGGTCGTCGCGCTCGTGGATGTCGCTGTCGGCGCGTACGAGGAACTCCTGGCGAGCCGTGTAGTACTCGGCGCTGAACGCCACGTCGTCCCAACGCCGGCACGACATCGTGTTGGCGCTGATCGTGAGGTCGACGGTCCCGCTCTCGACGGATTCGAACTTGGTGCTGGTCACCACCGGCACGGTGACGATCCGTTCGACGGTGTCGGCGTCGGGGAAGATGCGTGCCGCGATCTCATGGGCGAGGGCGACCTCGAAGCCCTCGATGTCGCCGGTCTCCGGGTTGAGGGCGGCGAAGCCGAGGGTGTTCTCGTCGACGCCGACACGCAGGTGGCCACGCCGGATGATCGCATCGACGAACGGGTCGTCGGTCGGTGCACCGTGCGTCGGTCGCGGCCGGTAGCTCTTCGTCGCCCACTGCTCCACTTCGCACTCGTGCTGGGCCGGCGTCGTCGTTGGGGCGGGCTCGGCGGCCGACGGCTCCGTCGCGGGAGGGCGCGGCAGCTCGTCGAGGCTGTCGAGGGCGTCGGACCGGGCCGAGCTGCACGCCGGGGCCAGCACGCCAGCCGCCAACAGCGCGACCGCGCCCAGCAGCGACGGCCGGCCGCGCCGTTGCCGGGTGGTCACCGGTACTCCCGCAGGCGCTCGTTGAGCCCGACCACCGCCAGCGCCGCTGCGCCCAGCGCGGCGATCATCAGTGCGGGTGGCAGCCAGCGCAGCAGCGCGCGCGCGTGGTCGGTGTGGTCGTCGAGCGACGTGGCCGCCGCGGCGATCTCTCCGTCGAGCGTCGCGCCGAGGCGCGCCGCGGCCGATGCCTCATCGATCACCGCGACCGTGACCGCGTCCTGGTACTCGGTGGTGTCGACGAGGCGTCGGACGACGGCGTGGGCCTGGAGCAGCTCGGCGAGCTGCCCACGCGCCCTTGCGATCTGCCGGGACCGTTCACCTGGCGCCGCAGCGGCCTGGGCTTCGCCCAGCAGTCCACTGTCGATGTCGCCGTCGCCGATGCTCGTCAGCCGGCGATCGAAGTCGTCCATCAGGTCGTCGGAGGTGTGGCGCTCGATGAGGTCCAGGTTCTCGTCGCTCAACGCGCGCAAGACGAGGATGCGCGTGGTCGCCAGCACGAGCAGAGGATCGGCGCCCTCGCGCTGTGCCCGCTCGAGCGCCCGTGTGTGGGCGGCGAACAGCACGCCCGTCGTGGCAAGAGCGGCGACGACGAGCACGGCGGCGCCGGCGAGCCCGAGGTTGACGATGCGGTTCGTCCGCTTGAACAACATCAGGCCGGCGGCGGCGACGAGCACAAGCGCGACGCCCCCGGCCACGAAAGCGGTGATCGTGGTGACCGGTGACGTGCCGGCCCGCCGTCCGTCGTCGAGCTGGCGCCCGGCGTGGTCGACGGTGCTCGTCGCCGCCGGGAGGATCGTCGTGCGCATCCGGTCCGATGCCCGGCGGAGGTATGCCTTGCCGACCGGGAAGCCCTGGAGGTTGTTGGCCCGCGCCGACTCGATGAGCCCGTGGTAGATCGGCAGCTCGGTCACGATGGTGGCGACGGCCTGGCGAGCCGGCGCCGACAGGTCCGAGTGCAGCGCGATCTCGGCGAGCGCCTCCCCGGCGGCGCGGATGTCGGCGACGTAGCGCGCTCGGAGCGCGGGTGGTTCGCTGCCCGCCTGGAGGAAGGCGGTCGACGCCGCGGCGTCGGCGTCGGCGAGCGAGCGATACAGGTTGGCCGAGCCGACAAGGAGGGGTGACGCGTCGAGACCGACGGTGTCGGTGGCGTCGCTGCGCACGAGCGAGGCCCGAACGCCGATGACGCCGAACACCACGATCCCGAGCGGAACGACCACCATCGCCAGCCGCAGCAAGCTCGGTGTCGGGAACGTCGGCCGTCGGGTGCGGACCGGGTGCGAGCGCGCCGCTGCGGCACCAGTCGCCGGCACCAGCCCCTCCTCGGCACCGCGCAGCTCGAGTCCCTCCCGCAGTGCGGGTGACTGTAGTACCCACGAGGGGACTGGTCGTGCGGTTGCGGGCACGTCACGAGCATCCATTTGTGCTGGTCACCGCGCCAGTGGCGGCCGGGCGCGGTTTGCCTGTCGGCGTGGGCAGCGGGATGTGACCATCTCGACACCCTGTCGCCGCCGGCCACGCCGACGGTGACGACGATCCCTCACGCGCTGTGGCCGCACTGGGTACGCTCCGTCCCCAGGGAGGGAGCACGTGGCGACGCTCGAACGGTTCGGCCCGGCAGGACACGATCTCGTCGTGCTGGAGGCGGTCCGCGGGTCGATCTCCGTCGGCAAGAGCCCGGACAACGACCTGGTGATCGACGCCGACCCGGCGGTCTCACGGGTGCACGCCACGCTCGAGCGGGTCGGTCCGGCATGGTGCGTCACCGACCTCGGGTCGACGAACGGCACCATCGTGAACGGCGAGCGCGTGTTCGCGCCGCGCACGCTGTTCGACAGGGACGAGATCGTCGTCGGCCGCACCCGGCTGGTGCTGCGCGACCCGAGCGCCCGCGGTGACGTCACGACGGCCCCCCTGCGTTCGCCTCCGGCGCGCACGCCAGCAGAGCAGCGGGTGCTCGTCGAGCTGTGCCGGCCCGTCCTGTCCGGTCAGGCGTTCACGCCGCCGTCATCGGTGCGCGCCGTGGCCGACGCGCTGTTCGTGACCGAGTCGGCGGTGAAGCAGCACCTCGACCGGCTCTACGACAAGTTCGCCATCCTCGCCGACGTGGGCGGGTCCCGGCGGGTGCTGCTGGCCAACGAGGCCATCCAGACCGGCGCGGTCACGATGCGTGACCTGCACACGCCGAGCGCCGGTCCGCCCTGACAGCCTGCACGCCGGACGGTCCGGCGCCCGCGGCGGGACCCGACCGGTAGCGTGGGCTCCATGAGCCCCCTCGAAGGTCTGGCGACGACCACGACGGCCGCGAGCGGGAGCGACCCGATCGTCGAGATCACGCCGGCCGCTCTCGTGAAGCTCGTCGAGCTGCGCGATGCCGAACCCGATGCCGACAAGCTCGGTCTGCGCTTGGAGATCGCGTCCGCCCCGGGCGAGGACTTCCGCTACGACCTCAGCTTCGACGAGTACCTGACCGCCGCGTTCACCGATGAGGTGCGGACCCACGACGGCCTGAAGGTCGTGATCCCGCAGCGCGACCTCGACAACCTGCAAGGTGCGACGCTCGACCACACCGACACCCAGGGCCTCGTCATCCGAAACCCGAACCGGGTGTCGGCACCGGCCATCGAGGGCCTGACGAGCGACGACGAGCTGTCCGCGGAGATCGAAGCGCTCGTGACGTCCGAGGTCAACCCGGCGCTCGCCGCACACGGCGGGTTCGTCACGTACGTCGGTCACGACGGCGAGGGCACGGCGTTCTTGACGATGGGCGGTGGCTGCCACGGTTGCTCGATGAGCCGCTTGACGATGCTCGACGGGGTCCAGACGATGCTCGTCGACGCCATCGACGGTGTGGAGCGGGTCAAGGACCTGACCGACCACGCCACCGGTGAGAACCCCTACTACGGCTGACCGCCCTTCGCCCGCTCACGCGTGCGGCAGCACGACCGCCTTGCCGACGATCCGGCGATCCATCAGCTCGCGCAGCGCGTCGGCCGCCCGCTCCAGCGGGTACTGCGCGGTCACCACGGGGTTGACCGATCCCTGGGCGAGCATCACGATGAGCTCCTCGATCAGGGCGTGGCGCTGGTGGGGCTGGCGCGCACCGAACTCGCCGTAGAAGACGCCGACGATCGAGCAGCCCTTGAGCAACGGGAGGTTGAGCGGGATCCGCGGGATCGTGCCGGTGGCGAAGCCGATCACGAGGAAGCGGCCCTGCCACGCCGTCGCCCGCAGGGCCGCCTCGCTGAGGTCGCCGCCGACGGGGTCGTAGACGACGTCGACGCCGCGGCCGTCGGTGTGCTCCTTGAGCCACGACTTGAGGTCGACGGCCGTGTAGTCGACGGTCTCCGCCGCGCCGGCCCGGCGGCAGGCGGCGAGCTTCGGCCCGCTGGACGCCGCGGCGATGACGTGGGCGCCCATCAATGCCCCCAGCTCGACGGCGGCCATGCCGACGCCACCGGCCGCGCCGAGCACGAGCAACGTCTCGCCGGGTTCCAGCGCGCCGCGATCTCGCAACGCGTGCAGCGACGTGCCGTAGGTCGTCTGCAAGCCGGCCGCCGTCGTCAGGTCGATCGAATCGGGAAGGTGGTGGGCCTGCACGACGTCGACGGCGACCTGTTCGGCGAAGCCACCCGTCGTCGCCGCGGCCAGGACGCGGTCGCCGATGGCCCAGCCCTGGACGCCGTGGTCCATCGCCACCACGGTGCCGGCGACCTCGCCGCCCGGCGTGTACGGCAGGTCGGGGCGGAACTGGTAGAGGTCCTGGACCATCAACACGTCGGGGAAGTTCACCCCGCACGCGTGGACGTCGACGACGAGCTGGTCCGGGCCGGGGCTGGGCTCCGGGACGTCGCTGACGACGAGGCGCTCGGGCGGACCGAACTCGGGCAACGACGCGGCGCGCATCAGGGGCGGGCGCAGCACGTCACGACGACAGCTCGTCGATCGAGGGCACCTCGGTGCCCCATCGACGCATGCCCTGCTCGACGCGGTCGATGAGGATCTCGAGCACCTTCACGCGCGCGAACCGCTTCTGCTCCCCGGAGACGAGGTCCCACGGCGCCAGGTGGTGGTCGGTGCGCTCGAACATCTCTTCGGCGGCGTCGGCGTACTCGGTGTTCCGTTTGCGGTTGCGCCAGTCCTCGTCGGTGATCTTCCACTTCCGCAGGACGTCGCCCTGGCGGTCCTCGAAGCGTCGCAGCTGCTCGTCGTCGCTGATGTGCAGCCAGAACTTGACGACGATCACACCCTCCGTCACGAGCGTGCGCTCGAACGTCACGATCTCCTCATACGCCCGGCTCCACTCCTCGACGCTCGCGAACCCCTCGATGCGCTCCACGAGGACGCGGCCGTACCAGCTGCGATCGAACACGCTCATGCCGCCGAGCCCGGGGATCTTGTCGAAGAACCGCCACAGGAACACGTGGCGCTTCTCGTCGAACGTCGGCTTGGCGAACGACGACACGCGGTAGTGGCGGGGATCGAGCGGTTCGACGACGCGCTTGATGGCGCCGCCCTTTCCGGCGGCGTCCGAGCCCTCGAAGACGAGGAGCAGCGCCGGGCCGAGGTCGCCCGAGCCCATCTCGCCGCCGAGGTGCAGACGCAACTGCAACCAGCGTCGCTGCGCGGCCGCTAGTCGCTCCTCGTATTCGCGTCGCGGCAGGCGCTGGGTGAGGTCGAGTGCGTCGAGACGGCCCATCAGCGTCGGATGCTACGCATCGGGATCAGCCCGACGGGCCGAAACGCTCGGTGCGGATGGAGGGCGCCGGCCGTCCGAGCCCGACCAGCAGGTCGCCGACGGCATCGCAGAACCCGGCCGAACCGCACACGTACGCCGTCTCGCCGGCCATCGGCGCGGGGAAGTCGTCGGCGCGCAGGCGCCCGGGAGGGCGAGTCGCCGACGGCGGCGCCACCCGCGTGTACGCGATGGTCGTCTCCGGCCCCGCCACCTCATCGCCGAACAGCAGGTCGTCCGCGCTGCGGACGGAAACGATCAGCCGGACGAGGTCGGCCCGACCGCTGCGCCGGGCGAGGCGCAGCATCGCCATGAGGGGCACCAGGCCCGATCCGCCGCCGACGAGCAGCGCCGGCATCGTTCCGTCCCAGACGAAGAACCCGCCGAGCGGACCGCGGACCTCCAGCTCGTCGCCGGGCGCGACGACGTCGTGGAGGAACGTCGAGACCTCGCCACCGTCGAGCCGTTCGACGGTCAGGTCGATGTCGGCCGAGCCGTCGGGGGCCGACGCCACGGAGTAGGAGCGCTGGGCCCTGTACCCGTCCGGCGCCGTGAGGCGCACGACGACGTGTTGGCCGGCGAGGTGGTGCGACGGCTCGGGGAGGGCCAACCGGAACGTCTTGGCCCGTGGGGTCTCGTCGCTGACGGCGAGGACGGTCGCCGCCCGCCACCCGGTCACGTCCGGCACCATCAGTCGCCCTGGTAGCGCTGCTCGAGCCACGGGTCGCCGCGATCGTGGTACCCGTTGACCTCCCAGAACCCGGGCTCGTCGTGGTCGAGCACGCGCAGTCCGGCGATCCACTTCGTGCTCTTCCAGAAGTACAGGTGAGGGACCAGCATCCGGGCCGGGCCGCCGTGGTCGACGGGCAGCGGCCGGCCGTCGACCTCCCAGACGATCCAGGCCTGACCGTTGACGACGTCGGCCAGCGGCAGGTTCGTGGTGTAGCCGGTGTGGCTGTACGCGACCACGAACGACGCGCTCGGCTGCGGCCCGGCGATCGCCAGCAGGGTGTCGAGCGAGACACCGCGGAACGACATGTCGAACTTCGACCAGGTGGTGACGCAGTGGATCGCACCCTCGTACGTCGAGGGCGCCAGCGCGTGGATGTCGTCCCACGACCACGTCGTCGGCCGGTCGACCAGCCCTTCGACGCGGAACGTCCACGAGTCGGTCGACAGCTTCGGTGTGACCTCGGCGTTGAGCACGGGCCAGGTCCGGCCGGCGTCGTACTGGCCGGGTGGCAGTCGGGGATCGCGCTCGGCGCGACCTCGTCCGAAGAAGCCTCGCGTCGCGGCCATCCGCGCATCGTACGCGACTGGTTGGATGGGGGGATGGCCACCTGCACCCACCTCGACACGCTCGCCGACGTCGCCCCGAGTGACGGCGGTTGCCACGAGTGCCTCCTGACGGGCGGCCGGTGGGTGCACCTGCGGATGTGCCAGGAGTGCGGTCACGTCGGGTGCTGCGACAACTCACCGGGCCGACACGCCACCGCCCACTTCCACGCCGCCGGGCACCCGCTGATCCGCTCGTTCGAGCCCGGTGAGGAGTGGTTCTGGTGCTACGTCGACGAGGTGTCGTTCTACCTGGACGTCCCGTCCGGGCCGTCGCACGGGTGAGCTGGCGACGAGACCGAGGAGGCCGGTGACGTGTCGCGGCGTGCGTCGGCGAACCAGCGGGTGCCCGGGTTGGGGTGCTCGGCGAGCAGGGCGGCGCGGAACACCTTGTCCGTCAGGGGGTCGCCGGGCACTGGACACAAGGCCGGTCGGGCCCATCGGGCCAGTACTTGAAGCCACCGTGCCGGCCTTGGTCGAACAGCACGAGCCCGGTCGTCGACGGCACGGCCCACGGGACGAACAGCTGCGAGTTGTGGATCACCACGTGCAACCAGTACGGCGTGGCGCGGTCGATGCCCCGGTACGGCGAGATGTCGAAGTGCGGCCGCCGGGCAGCATCGCCGCGGTGCTCGCTGCATCTCCCATGCCGGGGGTCTGGCGCGCGTGGACAGCCATCCGGGTGTCGGCGGGGGACCGGGTGACCGTCACTCACCCGCCCGTCGACACCCGGATGGCCGATCGTGGCGCAGTCAGATCCGCGCGATGACCTCGGCGGTGCCGACCGCGGCGACCATTCGCCGCAGGACCTCGTCGAGCACCCGCATCGTCGACGACCCCGGCGGGTCGGCCTCGATGTGGACGACGGTGGCATCGAGCAGCTCGTCGTGGACGAGGCGCGCCGTGAGCCCGTCGGACGCGAGCGCGTTCGTGCCGTCGGAGCGGTCTTCGAGGTCCCCCATCACGTCGGTGATCTCGTCGGGATCGAGCACCGAGGCGAACGCCCAGACCATGCGCCCGGCGCAGGGCGCGCGGACCGACCCGAAGCCGATGTGGCGGCCCGGCGCGGCGACCGACCACGTGATCGAGAGGTCGTCGGCGTGCTCGAGCCCGATCAGGCCGATCTCCCGCCCCGCCGAATGGTCGGCCCAGGCCCGGGCCACGGCCACCCGGAACCCGCACGGGTCGACGATCCGGGCCGAGATCGTCGACGGCATCCGGTTGAGGGCGCCACACGGTCCGTTCTCGGCGAGCGGCACCACGTCGACGATGCGGTCGGTGCCGGCGGTCACGCGCAGGGTGATCGCGCCGACGGTGTGGGCCATCACCGCCCCCCGTCGTAAGGCGGCCAACCCGCCGTCGGTGAGCGCTGTCGCACCTGCTCGGTCCATGAGTCTGTTAGGTAATCCTAACAACGAGTGCGTGTCAAGCTGAAGCTCAGCCCGGCCGGGAGTGGCCGCCCCGCCACGGCGCACGTGGACGGGTTGCGTCGAACTGCGGCACCTGCGCCGAATGCTCGACTGCCTGATGCCTCGTAACCTTGCGGTGTGGGTGATGGCGCATCGCTGGACCGGGCCGCGGCGACCCGCGTCCTGCGCCGGGCCAGCGAGACGGCCGGTGACGCGTCGCTCGTAGATGTCGATGTCATCGACGAGCAGACGCTGATCGCCGCCGCCGGCGAGGTCGGCATCCCGGTCGCCGCAGTCCGCAGGGCGATCGCCGTCGAGCGCCTCGGTCCGCCGCCCCCGACCCACGTGGGTGACGGCATCGTCGGCACGGCCACCGTCAGCGTCGACGCCGAGCTCACCGGCAACGCCGGTGCCGTGCTGGCTCGGATCGACACCTGGATGGTGTCCGGCCATCACTTGCGCCGCGATCGCCGGCGCGACGGTCACGGGGAGTGGACGAAGCGGCCCGGTGCCGTCGGCGCCGGTCTCCGCACGGTGCGTGGCGCCACCGGCGAGGGCCGGCTCGGCGACGTCCGTCGGGTCACGGCGACGGTGCGGGACACCGGCGACGGCACGTGCGTCGTGCGGGTCCAGGTCGACCGGCACGTCGATCGCACGGTGCGGGCCGCGGCCGGCGCGGTCGTCGGTGGCGGGGCGGCGGCCGGCATCGTCCTCGGCGCGCTCGCCGTCGGGCCGATGCTCCTCGTCGTCGCGCCGGCGGCGTTGGCCATCGGCGTCGGGCTGGCGGCGACCGGTCGCAGCCGGGCCGGGCGGGTCGAACACGAAGTCGAGCGTCTGCTCGATGCCGTCGACCAGCAGGCCCGACCGGCCCGGCTCTCGGCGGACGTCCTCCGCCGCATCGCCGGCCGTCCCCGCCCCGCCTGACCCCGCCGCAAATGCCCCGTTCTGGTCCGGATATTGGTCGCACGTGCGACCAATATCCGGACCAGAACGCCGGCGGGCAGCTGGAGAGGCGGCGGATCACCTCGGAGTGGAGGTGGCCGTTGCTGCTGATCGCCGTGTCGCTCTCGTGCGTCGCCCTGCCGTGGCGATCGGTGAACGTGCCGCCGGCCTCCTCGACGAGGATCCGGACTGCGGCGATGTCGTAGGGCGCGACGCCGACGGCGTCGACGGCGACGTCGAGCGCCCCTTCGGCGACGAGGGCGTGCTGCCAGAAGTCACCGAAGCCGCGGGCCCGGCGCGCGTCCTGGGCGAGTTCGACGACGGCGGTCGTCAGCCCGAGCGCGTCCCAGCCGTCGTTCAGCGTGATGCTGACCTGGGCCTCGGCGAGCACGGCCACGTCCGAGACGTGGCAGCGCCGGCCGTCGGCGTACGCGCCCCCTCCCCGCGACGCCCACCAGCGCCGTGCGAGGGCCGGCGCCGAGACGACGCCGACCACGACGCCGTCCCGATCGTGCGCCAGCGCGATCAGCGTCGCCCACACCGGGATGCCGCGTACGTATCCGGACGTCCCGTCGATCGGGTCGACGATCCACTGCCATGGTGACGCGGCATCTCCGGAGGAGCCGTACTCCTCGCCCAGCAACCGGTGGTGCGGCCGGGCCACGGCCAGGCGGTCGGCGATCGCTCGTTCCGCGCCGCGATCGAGTGCCGTCACCTCCGTCGCGTTCGCCTTCCAGTCCACCGTGATCTCGCGGGCGAGGAACGGCGCCAGCGTGATGGCGTCGGCCATGTCCGCCAGCTCGAGGGCGAGCGCCAGTTCGCCGGCGACGTCGAGGGCCGCCCGACCGTTCATCGGGTCACGCGACGGCGACCGGCCAGTGCTCGGCGACCAGCTCGAGCGTGCGGATGCGCTCGGGCAGGCCGTAGGTCATCGTGGAGACCATCAGCTCGACGGCGCCGGTGCGCTCGGCCAGCTCCTGCAGCGCGGCGGCGACGTGGCCGGCGTCACCGACGATCCGGTTGGACGGCATCGCCCGTGCGGTTGCGATGTCGGCGTGGACGGCGGCCTCGTCCGGCGACACCATCGCCATGCGGCGACCCGTCCGGATGTTGAGCACAGCGAGCCGGGACGGACCTGCGAGGTGCTCGGCCTGCTCGGCGTCGTCAGCGGCGAGGACGCCGGCGGTCACGATCGTGTACGGCTCGTCGAGCTCGGGCGACGGTCGGAAGCTCTCCCGGTACAGGGCGACGGCTTCCATCACCCCCGGCGTGTCGAAGTGGTGCGCGAAACCGAACGCCAGGCCGAGCTGGCCGGCGAGCTGCGCCGAGTAGCCGCTCGACCCGAGCAGGACGATCTGCGGGCTCGACGTCGCCGCGGGTGTGGCGCGCAAGCGCGACCACGAACCCTCCTGCACGCGCTCGTCTCCGAGCATCCCCATCAGGTCGAGCAGGTCGCGCGGGAAGTCGTCGGCGCCGAGCGCGTCGGACGAGCGGCGCAACGCGGCGGCGGTCGCAGGATCGGTGCCCGGGGCCCGGCCGATGCCGAGGTCGACGCGGCCGGGGTGCAGCGCCTCGAGCATCGCGAACTGCTCGGCGACGACGAGCGGCGCGTGGTTCGGGAGCATCACGCCTCCCGAGCCGACCTTGATCCGCGACGTCGACGCCGCGAGGTGGGCCATCAGCACGGCGGGCGACGTGCTGGCGACCGTGGGCATGTTGTGGTGCTCGGCGACCCAGAACCGGTCGTAGCCGAGGGCCTCGGCCCGACGTGCCAGCTCGGTCGTCGCCGCGAGTGCATCGCCGGACGTCGCTCCGGCGCTGACGATGGAGAGGTCGAGGACCGATCGGTGCAGCTCGGGCATGCTCAACAGAACGCCCGGACGGCGGCGGAGATTCCGTCGGCGTCCAGACCGAGTTGGGCCAGGATCCGTTCCGGGCGCCCGTCATGGGGGATGAAGCGGGCCGGGGTGCCGAGCACGCTCACCGGCACGGCCGGCGCGATGACGCCGAGCCGGTCGGCGATGGCCGAACCGACGCCCCCGTCGCGGATCCCGTCCTCGCAGGTCACGACGGCGCGGTGGCGGGCAGCGTCGGCGAGCATGACGTCGTCGAGCGGGGCGCAGCAGCGGACGTCCCAGATGGTCGTCTCGATGCCGTCGGCGGCCAGCGCATCGGCGGCCTTCTCCGCGCCTTCGACGAGCTTGCCGACGGCGAGGATGCAGATCCGGCGGTCGGCGGGACCGTCCGCCGTCCGTGTCCGGCGGGCCCGGATCCCGACGCCGACATCGTGCTCGCCGACCTGACGGGCCTGGCCGCGCGGGTAGCGGATGACGACTGGCCCGCCGTCGGCGAGCGTCATCGCGTCGTGCAGCATCTGCTGCAGCTCCTGCGCGCTCGAGGGCGCAAGGACGCGCATCCCGGGGACCTTGGAGAGCAACGCCATGTCGTAGACGCCGTGGTGGCTCGCCCCGTCGGGCCCGGTGATGCCGGATCGGTCGAGACAGAACACGACGGGCAGCCGATGCAGCGCCACGTCGTAGACCACCTGGTCCCAGGCCCGGTTCAGGAACGTCGAGTAGATCGCCACCACGGGGCGCAGTCCGCCCATGGCCATTCCGGCGGCACCGGTGACGGCGTGTTGCTCGGCGATCCCGACGTCGAAGAAGCGGTCCGGGAACCGGGCCTGGAACGGCAGGAGGCCGGTCGGCCCGGCCATCGCGGCGGTGATCGCGACGACGCGGTCGTCGGCTTCGGCCTCCTTGATGATGGCCTCGGCGAACGCCTGCGTGTAGCCGGTCGGTACCGCCTTCGGTGGTCCCACGACGGGATCGAACACCGGCGCGTCGTGGAGGTGCTTCTCGTCATCGTCCTCGGCCGGCGGGTAGCCGCGGCCCTTCTGCGTGATGACGTGCACGACGATCGGGCCGTCCTTGGACAGCTCCACCGCGCTGCGCAGCGCCAGCTCGAGCGCGGTGATGTCGTGGCCGTCGACCGGGCCGACGTAGCGCACGCCGAGCGCCTCGAAGAACGACGGCGGCTGCAGGAACTCGCGCACCGCCGCCTTGAACGCCTCCACGGCCCGCTCGGCCGGTGAGCCGACCACCGGCACGTCCCGCAGCCGCTCCTCCAGCCGGCGCTGTCGTCGGACGTAGGTCGGGTTCAGCCGGATGTCGGTGAGCGCGTGTGCGAGCTTGCCGGCGACGCGGTCGGGGAGCGTGGGATGTCCCGACTGGTGGCTCGGGTGGTTGGCACGCTCGTCGCGGCCCTGCGAGTTGGCCGACAGGTTCGACACGGTGGGTGCGTAGCTGCGGC
>JBEVOM010000133.1:0-23734 GCA_040507575.1 Ilumatobacteraceae bacterium | reverse complement strand
GTCCACCTGGGTCAACAGTTGGGCTCATTTGGCTCATTTGGCTTGGCCTTGGACGCGGGTGGGCCGCGGGGTGACTCACGGTGCGGCGGGGCCAGGGACGAGCTCGAACGCGACGGCCGGCCGACCGCCGTAGCTCGGCGCGACGCCCGATGTCTGGCCCTCGACGAGGTCGCGGGCGAACGCCTGCGGATCCTCGACGCCGAGCCCACGGATGTAGTCGGCGTGAGCGGCGAGCGACGCGACAGCCCGGTCGACGACGGCGGACACGTCGACGGCGTGCGTGCCGGACGGACCCGGCACGGCGACCCACTGCACGCCGGCCCACGGTTCCTCGGGGATGTCGGTGAAGATCCAGCGGTTCGACGCATCCGACACCGCATCCATCGTGGCCCGCCCGACGGCACGGTGGTCGGCGGAGTTCCACCCGGCACCCGGGTTGCTCCCCCACCGTTCCCCGTGGTGCTGGGCGACGACGACATCGGGGCGGTGACGACGGATGGCGGCGGCGATGTCCCGCCGAAGGTCGAGCCCCTCGACGACGCGCCCGTCGGGGTGACCGAGGAACTCGATGTCGGAGACGCCGACGATCGCACCGCTCGCCCGTTCCTCGCCCTGGCGGACGACGGTGGCGACTGCCGGATCCATCCCGTCGATGCCGGCCTCACCGGACGTGACGAGGACGTACGAGACGGTCCGGCCAGCCGTCGTCCATGCCGCGACGGCCGCTGCGACGCCCCACTCGATGTCGTCGGGATGCGCCACGATCACCGTCGCGTGTCGCCACCCGTCGGGGAAGTCGGCCAGCTGCGCGATCGGCGGCTCGGCCGTCATGACGGTCGGGACACGTCGAGCTGCTGCGTCCCCGGTGCCTCGATGTCGATGTCGAACGTCTCGAGGTAGCGCGAGACCGCCATGTAGAAGCCGATCGTGATCGTCAGCTCCTGCAGCTCCTGCAGCGACAGCTGCGCGGCGAGCGGGTCGAACGTGTCGTCCCCGGCGCGGACGTTGGCGACGAGGTCGTCGGTGAAGCGCATCACGAGGCGCTGACGCTCGTCGAACACCGGGTCGTCGGGTCCGGCGTGAACAGCGGCGATGAGCTCGTCGCTCATGCCGATGTTGCGGCTGATGCCCTCGTGCTGGTGCACCTCGTAGCTCGCCCCCGACAGGACGCCGACCCGCACGATCGCGATCTCGCGCAGCACCGGGTCGAGCTCGGACGTGAGGAGGAGGTGGTTGGCGAGCCGGCTGAAGCCCCACAACAGGCCCTCGCCCCCGGCCATCATCCGGAAGATGTTGAGGGGCGGGAACTTGCTCAGGAGCCGTTGCGTCTCGGGCGTCAGCGTCGTCGGGTCGGGATATGGGACTCTCGCCATCGGCGCCATCCTCGCCGATCGCGTCACGGCCGGTCGGGTCAGCCCGCCGGGAGCCGCCCCCACGCGCTGATCAGTGGCGGGGCGGCGACGTCGATGCGCCCGCGGCAGGCGGCATCGAGGTGACGGTCGAGCTCCTCGTGGCTCGCCGCCCGCATCGTGACGAGCGCATCGCGGCACAGCTCGATGTACATCGCCTCGAAGGCCGCGGCGGCCGGATCGGCCAGCGCGAGGTGGCCCTCGGCGCGGACGTCGACGAGGCCGGCCTGCCGCAGCAGCCGAGGCAGCTTGCGGCCGAGCTCGAAGTCGACACCGCGCTGCGCGAGCTCGGCCAGCAGGCCGGCCCGGATCCGGTTCGAGAGGTAGTGCGCGGGCCCCGAGGCATCGGGCGTCGCGCACGGCTGGAAGTCGATGTCCAGCTCCTCGACGAGCAGCAGACCCCCGGGCGGCAACGCCCGCACCATGTTCCGCAACGCCACGTGGCGATCGCTGACGCGGGCGAGCAGGATCCGGGCGTGGACGAGATCGAACGTCTCGGGCGGCGTCTCGTCGCGCACGACGTCGTGGCTGCGCACTTCGAACGCCTCGCGCCCGGTCGACCAATCGACGTCGATGCCGGTCGCCAGCACGCGGCCCAGCGGCCCGACCCGTCCCGCCATCCACGCCGGGATGGACGGTCCGCCGCCGCCGACGTCCCAGCACCGCCAGCCGGCCCCGACGCCGAGCGCGTCGAGGTGGCGGCAGGTCACGGCATCGAACAGGGCGACCGTCGGATCGTGCGGCGTCATGTCCGCCACTGCATCACAGCGGGTGGACCATTCCATGGAGAAGGGTTGCCGATCTGGTGGATATGGCGTGATCAGGGGATTCGCGACCACCGCGGCGCTCAACGGTCCGCGGCTTCTCCACACCAGCTCGCGCTCAGCAGGATGAGGGGATGCACGTCGACGTGATGACCGGGCCCGGCAGCTGGAACGGCGTGCAGCGCCTCGCCCGCGACGTGGAGGGAGCCGGGTTCTCCGGCATGGTCCTCACCGAGGGCAACTACACGCCGTGGCTGTCCGTGGCCGCCGCCCACATGGCGGCGCCGCGCCTGCACCTCGCGACCGGTGTCGCGGTGGCGTTCCCACGCAGCCCGATGGTGACCGCCCAGACGGCGTGGGAGCTGGCCGAGCTGACCGGTGGCCAGTTCCGTCTCGGGCTCGGCAGCCAGGTCAAAGCGCACGTCGAGCGCCGCTACGGCAGCGAGTTCAGCCCGCCCGTCGCCAGGATGCGCGACTACGTGCTGGCCGTGAAGGCGACGTGGGCGGCGTTCAGGGGGGACGCGCCGCTCGCCCACGACGGTCGCTTCTACCACCTCAACCTGATGACGACGATCGGCCAGCCCCGCCGTCACGCTCACGAGCACATCAAGGTCGACATCGCCGCCGTCGGCGACGCGATGGTCACGGCGGCCGGTGAGGTCGCGGACGGCATCCACGTCCACCCGTTCCACTCGATGCACTACCTGCGCGGGCAGATGATCCCGACGCTGGCAGCGGCAACGGCGCGGGCCGGCCGTTCCCTGTCCGACGTCGACCTCATCGTCCCGGTGCTCGTCGCTCCGGGCGACACCCCTGAGGAGCGGGCGCCGGCGGTCGAGCGCTGCCGGGCCCAGCTCGCCTTCTACGGCTCCACGAAGAACTACGCGTTCCAGTTCGACGACCTCGGGTTCGCCGGCACATCGGCCGCGCTCAACGAGCGTCTCAAGGCCGGAGACCAGGCCGGGATGTCGGCCCTCATCAGCGACGAGGTGTTGGCGCACTTCGCGGTCGTGTGCCCGTGGGACGACGTGGCCGACGAGCTGCTCGGTCGCTACGGCGACCTCGCCCATCGGCTCGTGATGTACACCGCGGTCGACGGCATCCGCAGGGACCCGTCGTCGCTCGGGCGGTGGGGGGAGATCGCCCGCACGATCGCCGCGGCATGACCCCCGCGCCGGGGCGTGGTTGACTGGCTGACGTGGGGGTGCTGAAGTCCGACGTCGACCCGGGCGAGGTCGGTCTCGACGCCGCCCGGCTGGCCCGCCTCGACGCCCACCTCGCCGCATACGTCGACGGCGGACGGCTGCCAGGGTGGCTCCTGGCCGTCTCGCGCCACGGACGCGTCGCGCACGTCAGCACCTACGGCCAACGCGACGTCGAGGGAGCCCGGCCCGTCGAGACCGACACCATCTGGCGGATCTACTCGATGACGAAGCCGATCACCGCCGTCGCCGCGCTCGTGATGTGGGAACGGGGTCGTTTCGAGCTCAACGACCCGGTCCGGGCGTACATCCCGTCGTTCGAGCGGCTGCGGGTGTGGCGCGGCGGGACGGCATTGCGCCCCGAGACCGACCCGGTGACCGAGGACATGCGGATCTGGCACTTGTTCACGCACACCAGCGGGCTCACGTACGGCTTCCTGCACGCCCACGCCGTCGACGCGCTCTACCGCCGCGCCGGGTTCGAGTGGGGTACGCCCGACGGCCTCGACCTGGCCGGGACGTGCGACGCGCTCGCCGAGCTCCCGCTGGCGTTCCAGCCGGGGCGGGAGTGGAACTACGGCATGAGCACCGACGTGCTCGGCCGGGTCGTCGAGGTCGTGGCCGGCAGGCCGTTCGCCGACGTGGTGCAGCGCGAGGTCCTCGACCCGCTCGGGATGGACGACACGTCGTGGCACGTCCCGGCCGACCGCGCCGACCGCCTCGCCGCGCTGTACACGCCCCAGCCCGGCACCGGTACCGCGGTGCGCCTCGACGCCATGGGCGCCGCCGCGCTGTCGCCTCCGTCGATGACGTCGGGAGGTGGCGGCCTGTGCAGCACCGCCGCTGACTACGTCCGCTTCGCCGAGATGCTGCGGCGCTGGGGCGAGCTCGACGGCACGCGGATCCTCGCGCCGGGAACGGTCCGCACGATGGCCAGCAACCACCTGCCGGGCGGCGCCGACCTGAGTGCCTTCGGGCGGCAGCTGTTCAGCGAGACGACGTTCGACGGGGTCGGCTTCGGCCTCGGCGTGAGCGTCACCGTCGACCCGATCAAGGCGAAGGTGCCGGGCAGCGTCGGCGACTTCGGATGGGGCGGGGCGGCGAGCACGGCGTTCTGGGTCGATCCGGTCCAGGACCTATCGGTCGTGTTCATGACCCAGCTGCTGCCCAGCAACACGTGGCCGCTGCGCAGCCAGCTGCGCCAACTCGTCCACGCGGCGATCGTCGGTCCCTGAGATGGCCACCGAGGCCGACGCCCGCCGGATCGCGCTCTCGCTGCCGGAGACGACGGAGAAGCCGAGCTACGGGACACCCGGCTTCAGGGTCAAGGACAAGCTGTTCGCCCGGATGCACGACCTGCCCGACACACTCGTCGTGTGGGTCGCCGACATGGCCGAGAAGGAGGCCATGCTCGCCGCCGACCCGGACGCGTTCTTCGAGACGCCGCACTACGACGGCTACCCGATGCTGTTGGTGCGGCTCCCCGCGATCGACGCCGACGAGCTCGGCGAGGTCCTGACCGACTCCTGGCGGGCCCGCGCCCCGCGCCGGCTGCTCGCCGAGTTCGACCGCGATCACCCGACCTGAGCAACCGGCCCTTCCGCCGGCCGACGGTACGGTCCTGATGGTGAAGGAGCGCGAGCCGGCGGCCGGGGCCGGTTCGCCGCACGCCGGGCGTGACACGCCGGTGTTCGACGACCGCGTCTCCGCACTCGTCGCCGCCAGCACCCTCGAGCCCGCCCTCGAGGACGGGATCGCCACGATGGACCCCGCGGCGATCGAACGTCTCGACGCGGTCGTGCGCAGCCAGGCCGCTGTACTCGTACGTGGCGCCGATGTCGTGGCTCGTCCGCAACGACGTCGAACGGGCCCGCGACGAGTTCAACCTCTCCGACTGGGGAGAGGACGGCGACGATGCCGACGACGCGATCGAGATGATCCAGGACGGGGCGATGCCGCCGGGCCGGTACACGCTGATCCACCGCGGCGCTGCCCTGACGGCCGCCGAGCGCGACACCCGGGTGCAGGCGTTGATGACCATGTCCGACGACGACGACGACCACCACGACGACGACGACGACTGACCCCCCAGGCACCCGATCCCATCCGAGTGTTGGAGGTCGTCGGAGTGTTGGGCGGGGGGCATCCGGGCCCTGAGCACTCGGTCGACGCCGAACACTCGGATGGGAGCGGGCGCGGGCCTCAGGCGGCGATGGCGGTCGAGACGTCCTCCAGCTGCCGGCGGTCGATGATGTGGTCGACCAGGCCGTACGCGACGGCATCGGGTCCGCGCACGATGTAGTCGCGGTCGATGTCGACGGTGATCCGCTCCCTGGTCTGGCCCGTCGCCTTGACGAGGATGTCCACCATCCGCCGACGCATCTCGACGACCTCGGCGATCTGCAGCTCCAGGTCGGTCGACTGGCCCTGCGCGCCACCGTGTGGCTGGTGGATCAGGACGCGGGCGTTCGGCAGGGCGTAGCGCTTCCCCGGTGTGCCGGCGGCCAGGAGCACAGCTGCCGCCGACGCCGCCTGGCCGACGCAGATGGTCGCCACGTCAGGGGCGACGAAGCGCATCGTGTCGTGGATCCCGAACAGGGCGTTCATGTCACCGCCCGGCGAGTTGACGTAGATCGAGATGTCCTTGCTCGTCGACTCCGACTCGAGGTGCAGGAGCTGGGCGATCACGAGGTTGGCCGTCGTGTCCTCGATCGGCGTGCCGAGGAAGATGATGCGGTTGGCGAGCAGCCGGGAGTAGATGTCATACGCCCGCTCGCCGCGGTTCGTGCTCTCGATGACGGTGGGAACGAGCATGGTCGGCGTCTCCTGATCTCGACGAAGTGCAACTATCTGGTTGCACATGAACGTACCCCACCGAACGCGGTGGTGCAACCGGTGAGTTGCACATAGGATGGCGGGATGCACGAGCCGTCCGCCCCGCCGGTCCGCATCTCCCGCACCGTCGAGACCGAGCTGGCCGCCGACCAGCTCTGGGAGCTCGTCGGCGACGGCGACGCGTGGACGTCGTGGATGGTCGACGAGGCCGACGTGGACATCGAGCCCGGGGCCGACGGCACCGTCATCGACGACGGCGTTCGACGCAACGTGCGCATCGACACGGTCGACCGGTCCGAACGCGTCGTGTTCACGTGGTGGCCCCACGATCGCCCCGAGGCGTCCTCGACCGTCGAGCTCGTCGTCGTCCCGGCGTCGCCCGGCAGCGTGTTGCGGATCATCGAGACGTACGGCTCCGCGATGGCCGGCGGGGCGGCCGTGACGGACTGGCATGTCCGCGCCCTGCTGCTCGCCGTGCGGGCCATGCTCGTCACCGCGAGCTCCTCCGTCGTCGCAGGCGCGTGAGCTCGGAGCGCCGCCCGCTCGACGAGCTGTTCGCCGTGCTCGCCGATCCGACGCGCCGAGCCGTCCTGGAGCACCTCGTCCACGATGGGCCGCTGACGGCGACCGAGCTGGCCGACCGCTTCCCGTCGACGCGCCAGGCCATCGTCAAGCACCTCAAGCTGCTGGCCGACGCCGACCTCGTCACACCCGAGCGCTCGGGCCGCGAGGTCCGCTACCGAGCGACGACCGAGCGACTGGCGGACGTCGTGACGTGGCTGCTCGGCGCCAGCGCGGGATGGGACCGGCGGGCCGAACGCCTGCGGGCCCACCGCTGACCCGTCAGCCCCGGGCCAGCCAGGCCCGGCCACGCGGCGACAGCCGATAGCCGACCTCCAGGCTCTCGGTGAGGCCGAGCGCCTTGAGCTTGCGGACGTCGGTCTTGAACGCAGCGCGTTCGCGCCCCAGCCCATCGGCCAGGTCGACGGCCCGCACGCCTGGCCGCTGCGCGATCAGGGCCAGCACCTCGGTCGTCCACGGTCCGTGGGTGCCGGCGGCATCGAGACGGTCGAGGCGACGCGACAGCTCCGCCACGTCGTTCGCCGTGAGGTCGGCCCGTTCCCGCAGCTCGGCGCGCGGATCGGGTCCGGCCAGATGGAACTCGATCCGGTAGAGCTGACCGGCCCGACCCAGCCGGTCGAGCAGGGCGTCGCGCGACGTCGCGCCGGCCCGTCGCACATCGGTCTCCGAGATGTCGTCCGGCTCGATCGGGCGCAACGAGTCGATCGCCAGGACGCCGTGCGACGTCGTCAGGGTCCCACCCTCCCGCACCGTCGGCCGCCTCCAACGGCGGAACGCGACGGTCACATCACCGGCGGCGATCGCCGCCCACGTCGGCGCGTCGAACAGCACGGCGCCTCAACCCGTGAGCAGGAACACCGCGCACCAGTGCGAGAACGCGGCCGACACGACGAGCAGGTGGAACACCTCGTGGAACCCGAAGACGGCTGGCCACGGGTTCGGGCGCTTCAGGGCGTACACGACGGCACCGACCGAGTAGAGCACCCCACCGACGGCGATCAGCGCCAGTTCGACGCCGGACAGGGCGTCGACGTACGCCGGCAGGTCGAGGACGATCTCCCAGCCGGCGACCAGGTACACCGCGGCGATCAGCCCCGACGGCGCGTCGAGCCAGAGCATGCGGATGGCCATGCCGGACGCCGCGATCACCCAAGCCACCATTAGCAGGACGGCCTGGGTCGTCCCGTCCAGCGCCAACACGATCACCGCGGTGTACGTGCCGGCCGTCCCCACGAGGATCATCGAGTGGTCGAGGCGGCGCAGCAGTCGGCGCTCCCGATGGGCCAACCGCCGAGCGTGGTACGTGCCGCTCACCGACAGCATCGCGGTGACGCAGGTGCCGTAGATCAGCACCGCCGCTCGCGCGCCCCCTGTCGGTGCCCGCACGGCCAGCACGACCGTGAGCACGACGGCGACGGGGATCGAGGCCCGGTGGAACGACCCCCGCATCGCCGGGCGGACGACGGCCGGCGCCGACTCGATCGCCGCGAGTGCCGCGGCGCCCGGCTCCTGCACACCTGTCATCTCCGCCACGGGCGGATTCTGCCAGCCGACGGATCGCGCCGGGCTGCGGTTCAGCGTGCCGTCACCTCGACCAGCGGCGCCGGCGGTACGCCGTTCACCGTCACGTCGCGCACGCCCTTGACGGCCCGCACCCGCTCGACGAGGTTCCACGTCTGGGGCCAGGACCGGTCGACGGACAGGTCGACGACGTCGTCGGTCATCGTCACCCGGCGCAACTGCTTGGCGTTGCGGAAACGCTCGTCCGACGCGATCGCGAACAGCACCATGCCCGTCCGCACCGCTCGCGCCGGCGAGATGTCCTGGCGGGCGATCAGCTGGTCGAACAGCGAGCGGCCCCACCGGAAGACCTCGTGGCGCTGGTTCCACGCGAACGTGATCAGCGCAGCCCTGGTCATGGGGCTCATCAGGCGTCCCGGGCCGATCGCGCGCCGTACCATCGAGAACATCGGTGTGCGGCTGCCCGTCGAGCCGGGTACTCAAACCCGACCGTCCCCCGAACGAGGACGGGTGTCGACGGGCGGGTCCTCGGCCAGACTGCCGGGCGTGAAGCGGCTGCACTGCCCGACGTGCGCGAACGAGGTGTTCTTCGATTCGCTGAACTGCGTGCGCTGCCTCACCGGCCTCGCCGTCGACCTCGGACCGGACGGCGCGATCGGCCTGGACGACGTCGAGGCCGTCGAGCCGTGCGTCAACCGTGCCCTGTGGGGATGCAACTGGCGCGCCGTCGGCCCGCAGGCCCCGTTGTGTCGCAGCTGCGTGCTGGTCGACGACGGCGATCGGGCCACCGAAGGTCCGATGATCCCGTTCCAGTCGGCCCAACGCCGAGCGTTGTACCAGCTCACGGTGCTCGGCATCCCCTGGGGGGCGGGCTCGGGACTGCGCTTCGCCTACCGCTCGAAGTCGGCCGGCGACTCGGCGATGATCGGCCACCGCAGCGGAGAGATCACGCTGGATCTGGACGAGGCCGACCCGGCGCGCCGGGAGCAGATCCGGGCCACGCTCGGCGAGCCGTACCGGACCCCGCTCGGTCACATCCGCCACGAGCTCGGCCACTTCGTCTGGCTCAACATGGTCGCGTCCGACCAGGTCCTGCTCGAGGAGTTCCGCGGTCTGTTCGGCGACGAGCGTCGCGACTACGTCATCGCCCTCGACGAGCACTACGGCCGCCTCGACGACGGCGGGTGGCATGACGACCACGCCTCGTTCTATGCGTCGGCCCACCCGTGGGAGGACTTCGCCGAGTCGTGGGCTCAGCTCATGCACGTCCAGGACGTCGTCGAGACGGGCGCCGCGTGGGGCGTCGTGCAGGCTCCGGACGATCCGGCCGATGCCAAGGCCTGGCTGTCGACGTCGATCACGGCCAGCGTCGCCGCCAACGAGCTGGCCCGCTCGATGGGCATGCGCGACCTGTACCCGTTCGCCCTGTCGGCCGGTGTCCGCACGAAGGTCGAGTTCTGCTGGCGGCTCGTGCATGTCCATGCGAGCGGAAACCGCCGGTAGCGTCGCGGCCCGTGAACCAGATGAAGACCCGCCTGCAGTCGCTCGGGCTGCTCGACCGGGCCCTGCGCTCCACGACTGACGAGGAGCTCAGCACGATCGTGGCGGGCCTCGGCGACGACCATCGCGAGGCGCTCGAACGGCTGGCCGGCGGCGAGGCGACGCCGGAGTCCCTGCGCGAGGCGGCCGCCAAGGGCCGCCTCGACGGCACGCTGGAGAGCGTCGCCCTCGTCGTCACGGACGCAGCACTCGCCGACTGCATCGACAAGCTCGGCGATCACGCCGACAACCCGACGTCGGAGCAGCTGCGCGCCGTGCTCCCGGGCATCGTCGAGCGTCACGGGATCGGCGCCACCCGGCTCATGCTGGCCTCGACGCTCGCCGGCGAGGCCACCGCGTCGGCTGTCATCCGGGACCTCCTGAAGAACGACGAGCTCGTCAAGCTGCCGCCCGCCGAGCCGGCGCGGTTGACCCCGATCGTCAAGGCGCCGACCGTGCCCGACGCCGAGCGCGACGCCACGAAGGCCCGCCGCCAGGAGCACAAGCGCCGCAAGCAGGACGACGCCCGCGCCCGCCGCGAGCAGTCCGCCAGGGCCCGCAACCGCGCCTGACCCGCCCGCGGTCAGAACGGGAGCGCGACCCCGGTGACACGCCGTTCGTGGTGCAGCAGCCAGGCCTTCGTCTCCAGCCCGCCGCCGAACCCGACGAGCCGGCCGTCGCTGCCGATCACCCGGTGGCAGGGCAGCACGATCGGCAGCGGGTTGCGCCCGTTCGCGGCGCCGACGGCGCGCGCCGTGCCGCCGTCGAGGCCGAGTCGACGGGCCTGCTCGCCGTAGCTGACCGTCTCGCCGTACGGGATCGTCGCGAGCCCCCACCACGCAGCCAGCTGGAACGGCGTGCCGACCGGCCCGAGCGGCAGGTCGAACTCGACACGCGTGCCGTCGAAGTACTCCCCCAGCTGGTGGGCGGCCTCGACGAGCACGGCGTCGTGGCGGACGCACGGACCGGCCCCGCCGGCCGACGGCGGCGCGTTCGGGAACCGCACCTCGCGCAGCTCGTTGCCGTCGGCGATGACGGTGAGCGGGCCGATCGGCGTGTCGACGACCGCGTGGGCCCTGGTCATGGCGTCGCCTCGGGAGCGCCCGCGGCAGCCCACAGGTGGTGCAGCGCGTAGGACCGCCACGGCCGCCAGCGCTCGGCACGGTCGTTGCCGACCCCGAGTCGCCGGAGCCCGACGCGCACGCCGAGGTCGGTCGGGAGGAACACGTCCGGATCGCCGAGCCCCCGCATCCTGATGTAGCCGGCCGTCCATGGACCGATGCCGGGGACGGCCAAGAGCGACGCGGTGGCGCCGTCCCGATCGACTCCGGCGTCGAGTGCGATGCGGCCGTCGGCGACCCGACGCGCCAGCTCCACGAGCGTGCGGCCGCGGGCCCGCGGCATGGGCAGCGCTGCCGGATCGGCGGCCGCGAGCGCGTCCGGCGACGGGAACACGTGCGTGACCGGCCCGCCGTCGACGGTGAGCGGGCGGCCGATCGCGCCGACGATGCGTCCGACGACGGTGCGGGCGCCGGCGACCGAGATCTGCTGCCCGACGACCGCCTTGACTGCGGTCTCGAACGGGTCGACGCAGCCCGGCACGCGCCGGCCCGGGTGCGCGGAGAGGGACGGGACGAGCACGGGATCCTCGGCCAGCGCCTCGTCGATGGTCATCGGGTCGGCGTCGAGGTCGAGCAGCATCCGGATGCGCCGTACGGCTGGGGCGAGGTCGCGCCAGTCCGCCAACCGCAACGTGAGGTCGACGATCGCACGCGGTTGGGCGCGGGCGCCAACCTTCGGCGCGAGCGAAGCGACACCGTGTCCGTGGGGCAGGTCGAGCGCGCGGTGGTACCGGGCGCCGTCCCAGGCCTCGACGCCGGGCACCGCCCGCGCCGCGAGGAACGTCAGGAGCTCGTCGCCGTCGAACGGATCGCGCACGGGGAGCTCGAGCTCGACGACACCGTCGGGCCCGATGGTCCGGTCCCGGCCGGCGGCCTGGCGCAGCGCGGTCGGCGTCGTGGCGTACACCGCCCGGACGGTGTCGTTGAACTGCCGCACGCTGCCGAAGCCGGCGGCGAACGCAACCGCCGCCAGGTCCATGTCCGTCGTCTCCGCGAGGAGCCGGGCCGCGCTGGCCCGCTGCGCCCTGGCCAGCGCGAGCGGTCCGGCACCGAGCTCGTCGGTCAGCACCCGCGCGACGTGCCGCTCGCTGTACGCGAGGCGCCGGGCGAGCCCGCCGACGCCCTCGCGATCGACGACACCGTCCACGACGAGACGCATGGCGCGAGCGGCAACATCGCCCCGGACGTCCCATTCGGGCGACCCGGGCGCGGCGTCGGGACGGCATCGCTTGCAGGCCCGGAACCCGCGTTGCTGCGCCGCGGCGGCCGTCGGGAGGAACTCGACGTTGATCGCTCTCGGTGTCACGGCCGGGCAGCTCGGACGGCAGTAGATCCGCGTCGTCGCGACGGCGGTCACGAAACAGCCGTCGAACCGCCGATCGCGGCTCCGCACGGCCCGGTAGCAGCGGGCGTGGTCGAGCACGTCGCCATCCTGGTGCCGCCGGACCCGCCCGTCGAGCGGGTTTCGGACAGCGACGCCGGTCGCGACGCTCAGTCGGTCGCGGGCACGAACGCCGGCGCCGGCCGCGTGATCGCCAGGCGATCGTCGGCGGGCACGACCCGCGACCGCAGCAGCCACAGACCCGCGAGGCAGATGACGACGGCACCCCCGAACGCGGCCCGCTTGCCGAACATCTGGGCGACGAGGCCCAGCGCGACGCCGCCGGTGACGGTGCCGAGCTCGAAGAACATCGTGAACGACCCGAGCACGCGGGGGCGCTGGCTGTCGGGCGCCCGGTCGATGGCGAGGGCCATCAGCGACGGGTAGATGAACGCGGTGCCGACACCGATCACGGCGGCGGCGACCCACAGCGCCCACGGTTGGGCGAACGCGGCGAGCAGGAACAGTGCGGTGGCCGTCGACGCGAACGACAACGTGACGGCGCGGCGCGGACCGAGTCGTTCGGGCAGTCGGGCGCCGGCGAGGCGCAGCACGAGGCACACGACGCTGTAGACGGCGAACAGCGCACCCGAGCCGGCGAACCCGACGCTGCGGGCGTGCTCGGGCAGGAACGCGGAGAACACCGACAGCGCAGCGATGCTCGACGCCAGGACGACACCGGGACCGATCGCGGCCGGGTGCACCCAGCGGCGGATGCCGGTGGCGCCGGGGAGGCCGCCGAGCTCCTCGATCGCCTCCTGCTCGCCGTCGGCCAGCTCGATGCGGTGCGGCACGGCCAGCGACAAGACGGCCGCGAGGACCGTGAACCCGCCGGCGACGAGGAACGCGAGGTGGAAGCGGTCCCCGGACAGGACGGCCTCCCCGATCACCGGTCCGACGCCGAGGCCACCGAACACGGCGACGGAGAAGTAGCTGGCCGCCTCGGCGCGGCGGTCGCGTGGGGCGAGATCCGTGATCAGGGTCGCCGCGCCGACGAACAGTGCCGCTTCGCCGACACCGGCGACGGCCCGCAGTGCGAGGAGCGGGGGCAGCGAGTTCACGAGCGCGCACAGGAACCCGGCCGTGCCGGCGAGCAGCGCCCCGCCGATCATGACGCGACGCCGGCCGAAGCGCTCGACGAGGCGGCCGAGGATCGGGCGGGCGACGATCGCGGCGAACGCGAACGCGGCGAGGCTCAGGCCGACGCCGAGCTCGCCGCCGCCCAGCTCGTCTTCGATGAACGGCGGCAGGATCGGCACGAGCATCCCGACGTACACGAAGAACGCGCCCGTTGCCGACATGACGGCGAGGAACGTCTTCGAGACGAGACGAGGCCGGGAGGCAGACGCGGAGACGGGCACGGACACGGCTGACATGGTGCACGTCGCAACGACCGTTCCCGACGACCCGTCCCGTCGGTGCGACGGAAATCACACCGGTGCGACGGATCACGTGATCGTGGGAGCGTCTGCGGGGAGGCGTTGGACGTCGACCTCCACGGACAGCGCTTGCTCCACGGCCGGGCCGATGACGACGCCCCGCACCGGCGTGACATCGCCGTAGTCCCGCCCCCACGCGACGGTGACGTGGCGGTGGGTCGGCAGCCGGTCGTTCGTCGGGTCGAAGTCGATCCAACCCTGCTGCGGCACCCACACCGAGCACCACGCGTGCGACGCGTCGGCGCCGATCACGCGCTCGTGCCCGGGCGGCGGATCGGTCTCGATGTACCCGCTCACGTACCGGGCGGCCAGTCCGAGCGACCGCAGGCACGCCGTCGCGAGGTGGGCGAAGTCCTGGCACACGCCGCGTCGGCCGTCCAGGACGACCGACAACGGCGTGGACACCTCCGTGAACGCCGGGTCGTACTCGAACGTCTCGTGGATCAGGTGGCACAGGTCGCGAGCGCCGTCGACGACGGGCCGGTGCGGTCCGAACGCCTGCTCGGCCAGGCCGCGCAGCGCGGCGAAGTGGTCGCCGAGTGGCACGTACGGCGAGCTGCCGGCGAACGGTCGGACGGCCAGCGCGTCGCCGCCGCGCAGCTCGCCGATGCGCATGGCCACGATCTCCCACGGCTCGCCACGCGCCGTGACGACCCCCGGCTCCACGACGACGTCGCTCGTCGCGTGCAGCTCGAGGCGGGTGTGGGCCCGGTGCACGCCGATCTGCAGCATCCGGTTGCCGAACACGTCGATGTGCTCGGCCCGCTCGTCGGGCTCCGGCGACACCTCGACCTCGGCCCGCTCGACGACCTGCAGCGCCGTCGGCCTGGGCAGCAGGTACGCCAGCGTGTACCCGTCGGTCATCGGTTGGGCGTAGCGGTACGTCGTGCGGTGCGACACGCGGTAGTGGATCGCCTCGACGGGGCGGCGCACGACCGGCCCGTCGTTGCGGATCATCGGAGGCGGCCGCGGACGATCATCGGATTGACCGGCGTCGCGAACCACGTATCGATGACGAGCTGGGCGAACGCTTCGACACCGTCGTAGGCCTTCGCCACACGATCGAGCGGGTCAGGGCCGTCGAGGGCTGCGGCCATCGTCGCGACGGCGCGGCGGCCGTGGCTCCACTCCACGGCGTCGACGTGCTCGGCCAGGCGTTGCATCGACGCAGCGTACGATCTCGGGTTGTCGGCGTCCTGCAGCAGCAGCTCGCCCGTCGGCGCCAGCTCGACGTCGCTGCGGTGACGGCGCCGGTAGGCCACGAGGCTCTCGTTCGCCGCCAGGAGAACCTCGAGCGCCGACTGGTCGACGATCTCGGTCGGCTCGATGGCCTCGATGGGTCCGGTCGTCATCCCGACCGCAGCCGCCACGCGGGCCCGCTCGGCGGGATCGGTCGGGTCCGACGGCGGCTCGGGCCGCGGTGCCTCGACCCGACGCACGCAGGAGTCGACGAGGCCGAGCACGACGAGGGAACGCTCGACCCGGCGGCCCATGTCGCCGAAGCGCCACGCCGGCCCGTGGACCGTGCTCTCGTTCCACAGCCCGACGAACGCAGCCAGATCGGCGATCGTGTCGTCAAGCACGTCGATCGGAGCCCGCCCATCGCTCAGCGCGTCGCGGGACTGGGCCAACTTGCTGAACACGCGGCTCGTCGTCACCGACAGGTACTCGCCGACCGTGGCACCGTCGGCGAGCAGTGCGTTGAGGCGGTCGGCCACGGCGCGGGTCGCCTCGGCCAGCTCGTGGTCGAGGGCCAGGATCGGTCGTCCGGCGGGCGGGTCGACATCGAGCGACTCGCCGCGCACGACGCGCAGGACGTAGGCCATGCGCCGGGCCCAGCGGCCGCCGTCCGACGTCGCCAGGGACGGATCCTGCTGGCGGCGTGACGCGATGACCCTGGCTGTCTTCGCGATCGCCTCGGCCCGCTCGGCGGCCCGACCGACCCAGAACAGCGCGTCGGCGGCGCGGGTGGGCACAGACGAAACGAGGTCGACCTGCGGCAGGGACGGGGCGACGATCACCGGCGCGGCGGCGTGAGCGCCGAGCACCCACACGTCCTTGGCGACACGGGCCGTCGGCCGCCGCGGGTGATCGGCGGCGTTCAGCACGCGGCCGTTCCCGCCGGCCATCACCGTCACGCCGTCGGGGCCGGCGACGGCGTGCAACCGGATGACGGCGCTGGCATCGGCGACGTGACCGTCGCGGAACCCCGGCACCGTCCCGAGCACCTCGCCGGGCCGCAGGTCGCGCAGCGTCAGCGCCGTCCCGGTGAGCCCCTCCACCGCCGTCGCCCAGAACGGCGCCAGCGTCGGATCCTCCAGCACACCCGATCCGTGGCCGTTGGCGAGCACGACGCCACCCTCACCGGTCGCCAGCACGAGGCCGGGGACGCCGGCCGTGCTCGACGCGCTGGCTTCGATCGGATCGAGCACGGCGTCGGAGAGCCGGCGGTAGACGACGTCGATCGGGTCGAGCCCGCCGAGCGTGCGCAGCCAGAGCCGGCCGCGCCGCACGACGAGGTCGGGACCTTCGACGAGGTTGAACCCGAGCACCCTGGCGAGCGATGAGTGCTCGACGTACGCGGCGTCCTCGACGCCGCCCGAGAACAGCACGACGCGCGGGCTGCTGGCCGCCGTGAGCGTCGTCAGCGCGTGGCGCAGCTCGGCGGGGAAGCCGCTGATCGACGCGAGGTCACTGGCCGCCTCGGGGCCGAGCAGCTCGGCGGCGACACGGGCCATGACCGACCGGTCGAGCAGCGCGTACCCGATGCCGGTCGGCGTGTCCGACTGGTCCTGCACGACGCGCCACGACCCGTCGGCGAGCGCGATGACATCGACGGCGTAGCTCGTCAGCCACCGTGGCGGTGGCGGCGCGCCGATCGCGGCCAGCCGGTAGTGGTCGCTCGACGAGAGGGCCTCGGCCGGCACCCATCCCTCGCGCACGGCCACGCGCGGCCCGTAGAGGTCGGCGAGCAGCACCTCCATCGCCAGCAGGCGCTGGCGCACCATGTCGGCCAGGAACGCGAACACGCCGTGCTCGATCACGACGGGGACCGGGTCGAGGCGCCACGGCCGGTTCGGTGACACGTCGCGCCCGACGGACGTCCGCAGGTCGTGGACGAGGTGACCGGCCAGAGACGCCGCGATGACGCGGTCGGCCTCCTGCTGGCGGCGCTGCAACGCCAGGCGGTCGTCGAGGAACCGGTCGAGCAGCTCCCCGGCCGACCTCACGGCGCGTGGACAGTCATCGGTCCGCCCGCCGGCCGAGGTCGACGTCGCTCACGGACCGACCTGGAGGTAGCGGTCGGTGATCCGGCGGTCGAGCGTGGCGATCGCGACCTGCAGCGAGTCCATCGCGTCGTCGAGCGCGGCGCCATCGGTGCTGGAGGACGCCGACTCGCGCAGGACAGCCTCGACGTGGTCGACGGCGTCGAGCGGGACACCTGGGTCGGGCAGCTCGGCGAGCGCCCGGCGGATCTCGCGCAGCAACGCTCGCACGGCCCGCGGGAAGCGGTCGTGCTCGAGCAGGAAGCGCACGACCGACGGTCCCTCGATCGGTCCCCGCACAGCGCGCGAGTACATCTGCAGGCCCTGGACGGACCGCAGGACGCCCATCCACTGGATCTCGCCGTGGGCCCCGTCCAACTCGTCGGCACCGTCGTCGATCACGACGCCACCGCCGTTCGACCCGATGACCGCATGCGGCGCCGACAGCACTTCGGCCGCCCGCACACCGAGGACGCGCGTCGTCATGTTGGCGCGCTCCAGGGCCCGGCCGAGGCGCCACATCACGTACGCCTCGTCGTGGGTCATGGCCGTCGCCAGGACGCCGTCCAGCTTGCGACTGTCGGCGATGACCCGGTTCAAGAAGCGTTCCCGCACCCGCCGATCCCGACCCCGGTCGGCCTCCGTCGACACGTACAGGTAGAGGTCGTTGAGCGTGCGCCAGCCATCGCGTGGCACCGTGTCACGCGTCGTGCGGAGGTTCTCGCGGGCCGCGATCACGCAGCTGATCACGCTGTTGGCGTTGCTGCGGTCGCTGACCAGGAACGATGCCACCGCCATCTCGGTGCCCTCGCCGAGTCGCGGATCGGCCGGCAGCTGCGTCGATCCGCCGCCGTGCGACTGGGACTGGGACTGCGACTGCGACTGGGACTGCGACTGCGACCGGGACTGGGACTGCGATCGGGACTGCGACCGGTGACCGTCGAGCGACCGCTCGAACTGGGCGTCACTGCCGACGACGGTCACGAGGGGCTCCCATCGCGTCGTGACGTGCGCCGGCAGGTCCGCCATCAGCTCACCGTGGGCCCGCACGAGGCGCGCCGTGTCCTCGGCCCGCTCGATGTACCGGGCCGCCCAGTAGAGGCGGTCGGCGACGCGCGACAACAGCATCAGTGGCCCACCCGCACGTCAGTAGTCCTCCCACTGGGCGCCGAGATCGACGATCCACGTGTCCTTGCTGCCGCCGCCCTGGGACGAGTTGACCACCAGCGACCCCTTGGGGAGGGCGACGCGGGTCAGACCCCCGGCGGTGACGTATGACGTCTCGCCGGTCAGGATGAACGGCCGCAGGTCGACGTGGCGCGGCTCGATGGCGTCGCCGATCAGCGTCGGCGCCGTCGACAGGTCGAGGATCGGCTGGGCGACCCAGTTGCGCGGGTCGCCCTCGATCGACTCGACCTGCGCCGCGAGCTGGGCGTCGGTCGCCCGGTTCCCGATGAGGATGCCGTACCCGCCGCTCTCGTTGGCCGGCTTGAGCACGAGCTCGCGCAGGTTGTCGAGCACGAAGCGGCGCTCGTCGTCGTACTGGCAGCGATACGTCGGGACGTTCGGCATCAGCGGTTCCTCGCCGAGGTAGTAGCGGATCATGTCCGGCACCCACGCGTAGACGACCTTGTCGTCGGCGACACCGGCACCCGGCGCGTTCGCGATGCCGACCTTGCCGGCCTTCCACGCCCGCATCAGGCCGGGCACGCCGAGCTGCGACTCCGGGTTGAAGACCTCGGGGTCGAGGAACAGGTCATCGATCCGCCGGTAGATCACGTCGACCGGCTCGAGACCGTCGATCGTACGCATGTAGACGCGGTCGTCGTCCTGCACCGCGAGGTCGCCGCCCTCGACGAGCGTCGCCCCCATGCGTTGGGCCAGGAACGCGTGCTCGAAGTAGGCCGAGTTGAAGATGCCCGGCGTCAGGACGGCGATCGACGGGTTCGTGACGCCCTCGGGGGCGAGCGAGGCGAGCAGCTTGTTGAGCTCGTCGGTGTAGGCGTCGACCGGCGCGATCGTCTGGCGGGCGAACACCTCCGGGAACGCCCGCTTGGCCACCGCCCGGTTCTCCATCACGTAGCTCACGCCCGACGGCACGCGGAGGTTGTCCTCCAACACGTACATCGTGCCGTCGGAGTCCCGCACCAGGTCGGAGCCCGAGATGTGCGCCCAGACGCCGAACTTCGGGTGCACGCCCTGGCACTCGACGCGGTAGTTCACGGAGTCGTCGAGCAGGTCGGCCGGGAACACACCGTCGGCGACGATCCGGCGGTCGTTGTAGACGTCGTCGATGAACTGGTTCAGCGCGTGCAGGCGTTGCACGAGACCGCGCTCGATGCGGGCCCACTCCCCCGCCTCGATGACGCGGGGGATGACGTCGAACGGCCAGGCCCGATCGATTCCCGTCCCGTCGGAGTACACGGTGAACGTGATCCCCATGGTGAGGATGTCCGCCGCCGCCGTGGCCTGGCGGGCGTGCAGCTCCTCGACGCCGAGCCGATCGATGACGCCGAGGACGGCCTCCGACGCCGGCCGCGGCACGCCATCGGCGTCGCGCATCTCGTCCCAGGGGCTCCGTGCCGCCCTCGTCTCCGTCATGACGCCGCCGACTGTAGGCGAGGTGTGTTTCCAGGGGATGAAGACGCGACCGCGATCAGGCTCGCGGCTCCTTCGGCAGTCCCAGCACCCGCTCGCCGACGATGTTGCGCTGGATCTGGCTCGTGCCACCCCAGATCGTCTCGGAGCGGGAGAAGAAGAACGACGACATCATCGCGCTGACCGGGTACCCGTCACGACGCGCGTCGCGCGCCGCGGCGGGCCACGAGCCGCTGGCCGTCCCGGTGTCGATGAGCATCGACGATGCGCCGAACACGTCGAGGGCCAGCTCCATCGCGGCCTGGTGCATCTCGGACCAGAACATCTTGTTCGTGGCGCCGAGCGCGACGACCCCGAGGTCCGTGGTGCCCGCCAACGTCGCCGACAGCGAGCGCAGGCCGTTGATCCGCAGGATCTGGATCTTCGTGTAGTACTTCGTCAACCGCTGGCGCACGAGCGGATCCTCGAGCCGGCCGCGTTCGCCGGCGGCGGCGACGAGCTGTTCGAACTCCTCCTCGAACCGTCGGTACCCGGTGGTGGCCGACTGGCCCCGCTCGAACGCGAGCGTCGAGTTGGCGACCTTCCAGCCGTTGTTGACGCCGCCGACGACGTTGTCGGCCGGGCAGCGGGCGTCGGTGAAGAAGACCTCACAGAACTCGGCCGTCCCGTCGGGTTGAGTGATGCCGCGGACCTCGACGCCGGGCTGGCGCATCGGCACGAGGAGGTAGGAGATGCCCTTGTGCTTCGGCGCGTCGGGGTCGGTGCGGGTCAGCAGGAAGCAGTAGTCGGCGGTGTGACCACCCGTCGTCCAGACCTTCTGTCCGTTGATCACCCACTCGTCGCCGTCGAGCACGGCCGCCGTCTTCAGGCTGGCGAGGTCGGAGCCGGAGTCGGGCTCGCTGAAGCCCTGGCACCACTGCGTCGTGCCGCGCAGGATCGTGGGGAGGAACGCCCGCTTCTGCTCCTCGGTGCCCCACTGCAGGATCGTCGGCCCGACCAGCGTGTCACCGAAGAAGTCGGCGCGCATCGGCGCCTTGACCCTGGCGAACTCCTCGGCCAGCACGACGCCCTCCATGGTCGACAGCCCCTTGCCGCCGTACTCCGTCGGCCACGTCGCGCAGATCCAGCCACCCGCGAACAGGCGGCCCGGCCACTCCTCGTTGAAGCGGGCCCGCTCGTCGGCGGTCAGCTCGATCGGGCGGCCGTCCAACGCGGCGTCGGTCCAGCCGGCCGGGAGGTGCTCCTCCAGCCACGCTCTGACCTCCTTGCGGAACGGTTCCGTCTCAGCGGGGTAGGCGAGGTCCATGCCTCCATTCTTGACGGTGCTTGACGTCGCGGCAACGGCACCCGGACGAGCACGGATCGGCCACGGATCGGCGACGGATCGGCAAGGATCGGCACCGTGAGCGACCCGCGCGCCGGCACGCCGGCCGAAACCCGTGACCTCGTCGACGTGTCCCACCTGGTCACCTCGTACTACGCCGTGCGCCCCGACCCCGACGCCGTCGGCCAGCGGGTCGCGTTCGGCACGTCCGGGCATCGTGGCACGAGCCTCGACGGCTCGTTCAACGAGGCCCACATCCTCGCCACGACCCAGGCGATCTGCGAGTACCGCCGGGCCCAGCACGTCGACGGCCCACTGTTCCTCGGCCGGGACACCCACGCCCTGTCGGAGCCGGCGTGGGTGAGCGCGCTCGAGGTGCTCGCCGGCAACGACGTCACCGTCCTCGTCGACGCCGCTGACCGGTACACCCCGACGCCGGCGGTCTCCCACGCCATCCTGCGGGCGAACGCGGGACGCACGACCGGGAACGGTCTGGCCGACGGCATCGTCGTCACGCCGTCGCACAACCCACCGTCCGATGGTGGCTTCAAGTACAACCCACCCCACGGAGGGCCGGCCGACACCGATGCCACCGGCTGGATCGCCGCCCGGGCCAACGAGCTGCTGGCCGACGGGGCGACGGGCATCCGTCGGACGCCGTTCGCCCGAGCTCGGCCCGCGGCCGGCTCGTACGACTTCACCGCCACGTACGTCGAGGACCTCCCGAACGTGGTCGACCTCGACGCCGTCCGCGCCGCCGGCGTCCACATCGGCGCCGACCCCCTGGGCGGCGCCAGCGTCGACTACTGGTCCGCCATCGCCGAACACCACCACCTCGACCTCACCGTCGTCAACCCGCTGGTCGACCCGACGTGGCGGTTCATGACGCTCGACTGGGACGGCAAGATCCGGATGGACTGCTCGTCGCCCGACGCCATGGCGTCGCTGATCGGGCAACGCGACGAGTTCCAGATCGCCACCGGGAACGACGCCGACGCCGACCGCCACGGCATCGTCACCCCCGACGCCGGCCTCATGAACCCCAACCACTACCTGGCGGTCGCCATCGGCCACCTCTACGCCACACGCGACGGCTGGTCGCCGCACGCCGCCGTCGGCAAGACGCTCGTCTCGTCGTCCATGATCGACCGCGTCGCGGCCTCCCTCGGACGGCGGCTCGACGAGGTGCCTGTCGGCTTCAAGTGGTTCGTGCCCGGGCTGCTCGACGGTTCGGTGGGGTTCGGCGGCGAGGAGTCGGCCGGCGCCTCGTTCCTCCGGCGCGACGGCACCGTGTGGACGACGGACAAGGACGGCATCCTGCTCGCGCTGCTGGCGTCGGAGATCCTGGCGACGACCGGCCGCTCGCCCTCGGTCCACTACACCGAGCTGACCGAGCGCCACGGCGCGCCCGCCTACGCCAGGATCGACGCACCTGCGTCGCGGGAGCAGAAGGCGCGGCTCGCCACGCTGGCGCCCCGCGATGTCACCGCCGCCGAGCTGGCCGGCGAGCCGATCCTCGCCACCCTGACCAGCGCACCGGGCAACGACGCCCCGATCGGCGGTCTGAAGGTGACGACGGCATCGGCGTGGTTCGCCGCCCGGCCGTCGGGAACCGAGGACGTCTACAAGATCTACGCCGAGTCCTTCCGCGGTCCCGAGCACCTCGCCGAGGTCCAGGCCGCGGCGCGCCAGCTCGTCGCCGCCGCCCTCGGCAGCTGACGCCGGTTCACACGCCGTTCACAACCTCCCAACGGGCCGGAAATGGCCCGGTGCGTACGGTGACGCCGATGGAACGCCCCGCTCAGGCGCAGCCGCAGGGCTCGTACCCCCTCGAGTCCCTGACGCGACCGCCATGGCGTCGGCCGTGCGTCACCGCACGTCCCTTCGTCTCGACGGGGTAGGGGCAGTTCCCGGGTTGTGAGCGATCGCGGCCCGGGAACGTCCCACCATCCACCGACCCAACGTCCGGTGTCGCCGGGCCGTTCAGTCGGCGGCAACCGGACCGGACGACGCCCGGTCGAAGGCGTCCCAGAGCGCGGCGTAGCGGCCGCCGGCGGCCACCAGCTCGTCGTGGCTCCCGTCCTCGACGATCCGGCCTTCGTCGACCACGACGATGCGCGATGCGTGACGGGCCGTCTGCAAGCGGTGGGCGATCAGGAGCGTGGTTCGCCCGCGCGAGGCCAGGTTCATCGCCCGCTGCACCTCGGCCTCCGTCGCCAGGTCGAGGTTCGACGTGGCCTCGTCGAGGATGAGGATCGTCGGGTCGACCATCTCGGCCCGGGCCAGGCACAGCAACTGGCGTTGTCCGGCCGACAGCGAGCGACCGGCCTCGGCGACCGACGTGAGGTAGCCCTCGGGCATGGATGCCACGAGGTCGTGAGCACCCACCGCCCGCGCCGCTCGCTCGACCTCGACGTCGCTGGCCCCCGGCCGGCCGTAGGCGATGTTGGACCGGATCGTCCCCGAGAACAGGTACGGCTCCTGGGGCACGTAGCCGAGCTGCTGGCGGAACGCGTGGAGTCCGACGTCGCGCAGGTCGCGTCCGTCGACGAGGACCTGCCCCGCGGTCGGGTCGTAGAAGCGGGCGACGAGCTTGACGAACGTCGACTTGCCGGCGCCGGTCGTGCCGACGAGCGCGATGCGCTGCCCGATCGGGATCGTCAGGTCGACGCCGCGCAAGGCTTCGGGCGCTGCGGAGGAGTAGGCGAAGCGAACCCCGCGCAGCTCGACGTGACCGTCCCAGCGGTCGGGCA
>JBEVOM010000132.1:0-8563 GCA_040507575.1 Ilumatobacteraceae bacterium | reverse complement strand
CGCATCGAGCAGCTCGGCGACGCGCCCGCGCTCGTCGTAGCTGTAGCGCATCGACACCCCGCCGGCGTCCGACGAGGCAACCATCCTGCCGCGCTGGTCGTAGACGAACGTCGAGGCGCGCCCGGTCGGATCGGTGAGCGTGCGGAGCCGTCCCCGGGAGTCATGCTCGAACGACCACGTGTCCGTGCCCACCGTGATCCACGCCGGGTTGCCGCGCACGTCGTAGCCGTAGCGCTGCTCGCGCCCCGCGGGCGACACCCGCCGCACCATGCGCCCGTTGGCGTCGTGCTCGAACTGCCACCAGCCGGTTCCGCCGTTCACACCGGACATCCGCCCCGCGGCGTCGTAGCGGTACTCGATCCACTGGCCGCCCTCGGCGATCGAGGCGATCCGCCCCGCCGAGGTGTAGCGGATGTCCTGGGTCCTGCCGTCCGGCGACGACGTGGACGCGAGGAGGCCCTCGGCGGTGTAGCTCGCCTCGTGCTCGCCGGTCGGCGTACGGAGGCGACGGACGCGGTCGATCAGACCGCGCTCGAGCTGCCAGCGCTGACCGGTGGCGTCTGTGATGCTCGTCCATTGGCCGAGCGGGTCGTGTTCGGCCTCGGCCTCGACTCCGGCCGGGTCCGTCAGCTTGACCACGCGCCCCGCCTGGTCACGATCGATCTTCCACCGGCTGCCGTCGACGTCGACGGCCGTCTCTCGGCCGAACTCGTCACGCTCGAACCCGACCGTGTCCCCGTTGGCGAACCGGACGCCGATGACGTGCTGTTCGTCGTCGAACGCGAAGTCGGTCACCGCGCCGTCCGCCGCGACGACCCGTTGCGGAAGGCCCGCGGCGTCGTATTCAAGGGTGATCGCGGCCCCGTCGTAGTCGCGAGTCGACAGCAGCCTGCCCGCCGGCGTGTAGGTCAGCTCGCCCCGGTCGCCGGCGGGGTTCACCATGGCGAGCAGGCGACCGGCGTCATCGCGCTCGTAGCCCACGGCACGGCCGTCGGGGAGGTAGCGAGCGGAGATCGCCCCGGCGGGCGAGTACTCGAAACGGGTGACGTCACCGAGCGCGTTGCGGAACGTGGCGATCGTGCCCTCGGGGCCGACCCCGAACTCGTCGGCGACCCCATCGCTGTCGACGATGCGTGAGGGCGCGCCGTTCTCCCAGGCCAGGTCGACCGCCAGCCCCAGCTCGCCGTCGACCTCGAGCCGCCTCGGGTAGAGGGTGTCACCGTGGTACTCGAAGCGCGTGCCCTCGGCGGTCGTCGCGCCCTGCTCGGCCGTGTGGTGCACGAGGCGGTCGAGCTGGTCGAAGGCGAACCGCTCGACCTGACCTGTCGACGACGTGAACTGCTCGACGCGCAGCCCGCCTTCGCTGCGCTCGGTCATCGAGACCGATGTGCCGTCGGGTTCGTGCTGCTCGATGACCCGCCCGTACTCGTCGAAGCGGCGGCTGAAGCGCAGCCCGCCGGCCGTGGCGTACATCTCGACGCGGCCTTGGTCGTCGTGGGTGTACACCGAGATCGGGGTGTGCGACGCGTCGGAGAGCGTGGTGCGCAAGCCGGCCGCGTAGCCGAAGCGGGTGGTCAGCCCGGTCGGCGAGATCTGGGCGACGACCCGACCGTCATCGTCGTACGTCATCGCGACCATCCGCACCCCGTCGGCGTCGGTGATCGATGTGATGCGGCCCTGCTCGTCGACGTCGTAGGTCTCGGGCGAGACCGCGTTGCGAACCTCGACGAGGTGGCCACGGCGGTCGTAGCGGAAGCTCGCCTGGCGCCCGTCGCTCGCCTGCAGCCTGCCGACGGTGCGACCGGACCAGACGAGGTCGACGGACCGCCCGCTGTCGTGGTGGAGCCGAACGAGGCGCGATCGGCGGTCGTGGTGGAACGTGGTCGCCCCGACGAACGGCCCCACGACCTCGCGCAGCAACCCGAGTCGGAAGATCCAGGTCTGACCGAAGTACGGCGACCGGCGACCCCAGCGGAGATGTTGCTCCTCGCCGTCGATCGTGGCCTCGAGGTCGAGATGCGCGGGCGTGAGGAAGCCGCCGTCGCCGTCGGGCTCGAACGTGGCGTGGCGGGCGTCAGGCCCGACCAGCTCGAACTCGCCGGCGGCGTTGACACCGCCGCGGGCGTCGGCCCAGGACCACCAGCCGGGTCCGAACGCGCCCTCGATCATGTCCTGCGAGGCGTACAGGCGTCGGAACGAGAGCAGGGCGAGACGGGGCGGCATGGCGAAGTCGCTGGCATCGACGAGCAGGTGCCCCGTGGCCGTGCACACCGGGTCGTCGACGAAGCCGGAGTCTTGAGGCACCGGGGTGACCGACGTGATTGGCGGCGTGACGATGTTCGATGCCGCGAGCGCCTGGATGTCGATCCCCCGCTCGGCGGCGATGCGGTTGAGCGCGAGGTTGAGCGCCCCGGCGTTGACCGTGTTGTTGCCGCTGGCCCCGACGTCGGCCTCGATCGCCGCGTCGCGGACCAGCTTGACCCAGCCCTTGATCTCCTCGAACTCGTGGATCAACGCATCCATCGCCGCGCCGACGATCTCGTAGCCACCGGTGATCCCGGTGCTGCCCTCGTTCAGGAAGGCCCGGACAGCAGCGGCCTCGGTCGTCTGTGCGTCGGCCAGGGTTCCCTTGGCCGTGCCCATGCCCGTGACGAACTCCTGCATCGAAACAGGGTTGGCGGTCACGTGCGTCACGGTCGGTCTCCAAGTCGGTCGATGGATCTGTTCACTGGGGCCGTCTCCGCGATGCGAGCGCGCGAGCGCCAGCGAGCGAGCGGTCGAGGGCGGCCTGCGTCGCCGGGGAACGCCATGACGGTCAGGGACCGAACGCGGGGTACTGCGGGTCGCGGGTCGCCGAGAATCCCGGCGCCGACGGCACGGCGGGGTTCTCCGGAGGGGGGCCGTAGTCGTCCTCGCCGGCGACCGACTCCCACGCGTTCTCACCCCACCCATCGTTCGAGGACTCGTCCTCGCAGTAGCGGGCGAAGTTGATCCGGTCCTGCTGCCCGCGTGCGGCGGCCCATCCCTGGGCGATCTGGCCGGCGAACGTGCGCAGGCCGGATGCCATGTTCGTGGCCGACGTGCCGTACGCCTCGACCTTGCCGTCGCTCACGTCGGCGTGCGGGCCCTTGAAGTCGGTATCGGACAGGTGGGTCGAGTCCAGCATGTTCAACGTGCCCCGGCTCGACGAGACGGCATCGGCGAGGCGGTAGGCCGCAGCCGCTGCGCTCAGCGCCGACGAGATCGGGAACGCCACGTCGACGTCGTTCGCCCCCGCTTCGCCGTAGACGGTCAGTTCAACGCTGGTGTCGCCCACGGCGGATGTCCTTTCCTCGAGCCGGTCGTCAGGCGACGTCGCTCTCGACGACGAGGTCGCGCTGCTTGGTCAGGTAGTTGACGAGCTGCTGCTCTGCGTTGTTCGTCGCCGTCACGGCGTTCGTCGCGAACTGGCCGACGGTCTGCTCGCACGTGTTCCGGGCGGCGCCCATCCAACCGGTCCGGCTGTTCTCGGGCAGGTTCTTCGTCGCGTTGATCGCGGTCCGGATCCGCTCGAACCGTCCCTGGACGGTCGCCACGAGCGAGGTCAGCGCGGACGGATCGGCGATCTGGATGCCGTCGTCGGGCTTCACGTCGAGCATCGTGATCGAGTTGTTCTCGAGGTTGATCGTGACCGAATGGCCGCCGAGGGCGCCGGAGATGCTCGATGTCGCCGACGACACGTTCGAGCTCAGCGTCGAGACGCGCTGGAACATGTCCTTGGCGAACTGCTCGGTCATGTTGTTCGCGTCGGTCTTGAGCCGGAACGCGTTGGTGCCGTGGTAGTCGACGTTGGTCACGTCCGCGATCAGCCCGTTGGCCTCCGTCGTGATGCTGTCGATGTTCGTGTTGAGGCGCTTTCCGTACGCCATGACCTCCGGTGGGTTGACCACCTTGAGCTCGTCGCCCATGCGCTATCTCCTTCGTCCGGCTTCGTGTCGAGTGTAAGAACCACCTGCCCGACCGTCGACGGGGACCAGTCCCCACCGACCGCAGGCGTGCGCGCCGAGACCCTGGGTAAGAATGCCCCGATGGAGATCCTGGTCCGGATCCGGTGGCGTCACACGTCCCCGGCCGACCTCCGGTGCGACGTGGAGCCGTATCACACCGTCGCCGACCTCCTCGCCGCCGCGAGCTCGTTCTGCGCGGCGCCTTGGGAACCGAGCCAGCCCGTGTTCGTCCAGCGCTCGGGCGGCCAACTCCCACTCGATGCCTCGATCCTGGAGTGCGGCGTCGTCTCGGGCGACACGTTGCGCTTCGAGGTGTACGGCGCAGAGCACGGCGACACCCCGCGGCGTGCCGAATCGGTCAGCTGTGACGTGACCGCTGGCCCCGAGGCCGGGCGCTCGTTCGTGCTCGAGCCGGGCCGGCACGAGGTGGGCCGCGGGAGCGAGTGTGCGGTCCTCCTCGACGACGCCACCGTGTCGCGCCACCAGCTCTCGATCGCCGTGTTCCCGGATCTCACGGTGCAGCTCGTCCCGGTCCCGGGCACCGCCAACCCGTTGACCGTGAACGGCCGCACGATCGCCGGGCCAACGTTCGTCGGCCGCAACGACGTGGTGCAGTTCGGCGCCACCGCAATCGCGTTGCGCATCTTCAGCCGCTCGTCCGACACCGAGCGCGACCAGTTGGGCCAGGTCCCGTTCCGCCGCACGCCGTACAAGCCCGTCGTGATCCACGATCGCTCGTTCGGCGCGCTCGGCCGGATCCCGACGCGGCCGGAGAAGCCGAGGATGGCGGCGGCACCCATCGTCGCGCCGATCGTCATGGGTCTGGCCCTGTTCGCACTCACCAAGAGCCCGTACATGTTGATGACGATCGCGCTCTCGCCGGCGATGGTGATCTTCAACCAGCTGGGCGGTCGCAAGACGGGTCGGCAGAAGTACGAAGCCCAGGTCGAAGAGCTCTACGGGCGCATCGCCAAGCGTCGCGCCGAGATCGACTCCGCCCTGATCGATGAGCGCGCCGAGCGCATCGACCAGTCGCCCGATCTCGCCGATCTGGCCCGCCGGGCCACGTTGCGCACCCTCGACCTGTGGCCGCGCCAACGCAGCGACGACGAGTTCCTTCGAATCCGGCTCGGCCTCGGGACAGTCCGCTCCCGCGTCAAGGTGGAGCGGGAGACGTCCGGCGACGACGAGCTGTGCGATGCCGTGAACGTCGCGACCGCGGGGTACGGCCGGCTGGCGGCCGTGCCGATCTGCGTCAACCTGAGCCAGCTCGGCGTGTTCGGCCTCCACGGCCACCGATCCGACGTGGCCGCGATGTGCTCGTCGGTGTTGATCCAAGCGGCCACGCTGCACAGCCCCGAGGACCTCGTCATCGCCGTGGTCGAGGGCCGTGACACGGGACTCGGCACGTGGGCCAAGTGGTTGCCCCACACCCGATCGGCCACCTCGCCGGTCGGCGGCTCCCACCTCACCGCCACCCGCGATGCCGCCGCCGACCTCGTCCGGCAGCTCATCGCCGTCGCCCGCACCCGCACCAGCGCCGACGACCACTCCGACCACCGCTGGCCGTGGATCCTCGTCATCCTCGACGAGTCCGCCGACGTGGATCCGGCACTGGTCTCGCAACTCCTGGAGCTGTGCCCGATGGCGGGCATCTCCGTGGTCGTCGCCGTCGAGGTCGACGCCCGCGTCCCGCGACAGGCCAAGGCGACGTTCCGCTGCGTCCCGTCGACCCGCGGTGCACTCTCGTCGGTGTGGTACACCGAGCCGAAGACGCCGAGCGAGGAGTTCGAGCCCGAGCCGGCGAACGCCCGCCTCATCGACCAGGTGGCCATGTCGCTCGCGCCCCTCCGTGACGCGACCTCGGCCAGCGCGACCACCGCGATCCCGCGGATCGTGCCCCTGCTCTCGCTGTTCGGGCCCGAGCCGCCCACCCCGCTCTCCGTGACGAGCACCTGGTCGGCGCCGACGGCGTACGGCCTGCGAGCGCCGATCGGGATGGGTCCCTCCGGTCCGCTCGTCCTCGACCTGGTCGAGCACGGACCGCACACCCTGATCGGCGGCACGAGCGGGGCCGGCAAGAGCGAGCTGCTGCAGTCGATCGTTGCCGCATTGATCCACGAATATCCGCCGACGCGGCTGACCTTCCTGTTCGTCGACTACAAGGGCGGGGCGGCCACCGAGGTCTTCAACACCGTGCCCCACACGGTCGGGTACGTCACCAACCTGGACGCCAGCCTGTCCCTGCGCGCGCTGACGTCACTGCGGGCGGAGCTCAACCACCGGATGCGGCTGATGGAGGGCCGGGCCAAGGACCTCGCCGAGATGCTGGAGAAGTACCCCGACGAGGCACCACCCTCATTGGTGATCGTCGTCGACGAGTTCGCCACCCTGGTGAAGGAGGTCCCCGAGTTCGTCGCCGGCGTCGTCGACATCGCCCAGCGCGGCCGCAGCCTCGGCGTCCATCTGATCCTCGCCACGCAGCGACCCTCCGGGTCGGTGAACGACAACATCCTCGCCAACACCAACCTGCGGATCTCGCTGCGGATGCTCGACGCCAGCGAGTCGCGGACGGTGATCGGGGTTCCGACGGCGGCCGACATCGCGCTGCCACTCAAGGGACGCGGCTTCGCCAAGCTCGGTCCGAGGGACCTGATCGAGTTCCAGTCCGCCTACACCGGTGCCACGCTCACCAAAGAGGCCGAGGTGAGCCCGGTCACCGTGCACCGCTTCGGCAACCTGCCAGCCGTCAGGGCGGAGACCGCCAGCGCCCCGCGGCCACTGCCGCCGCCGACGCCGTCGTCGCTGGCCCACGTCCCATCGCCACCGGTCACACAGCCGACCGCAACCCGGCCGCCCACGGACCAGCCGACCACGCACCTCGACGTGCTGCTCGATGCGGTGACGAAGGCCGCGCGCGCCTGGCCGACACCGCGCAAGCCGTGGCGCGAGATGCTGCCCGAGGAGCTCGACTGGTTCGGCATCGAGCGTCCCGCCGACGCGTCGGCCCGGGGGCGCCGAGGCCGCTACCTGACGCTCGGGATGCTCGACGACCCCGCGGCACAGGCCCAGCACCCGGCCACGTTCGACCTCGAGGATGGCGGCGGGCTGATCATCGGCGGCAGCGGCGGATCGGGCAAGTCGACCGCGATGCGCACGGCGGCCCTGTCGGCGGTCATCGGTGCCACACCCGAGGAGGTGACCCTGTTCGTCATCGACTGCTCGTCGCGAGCGCTGATGCCGCTGATCGCCCTCCCTCACGTCGCGGCCATCGCGACGGGTGACGACATCGAGTCCGTGACGCGGGTGATCACCCTGCTGGCGGCCGAGATCGACCGCCGCCGGCCGCTGCTCACCGACCTCGACGTCCAGGCGGAGAACCTCTCGGCGTACCTCGACAAGGCCCACTCGATGCCCCGGATCGTCGTGCTGGTCGACGGGTTCCAGAACCTTCCGGCGCTCCTGGCCGTCGCCCGCCCGAGCGAGCACGGGCCGCTCGACTGGGGCGCGGAGTTCCAGCGCATCGTCACCGACGGCCGCCAGCTGGGCATCCACGTCGTGATCGCCGCCGACCGGCGCCAGGCGATCCCGCCGGTCGTGATGTCGGCGATCAGCAACCGCCTCGTGCTGCGCCAGACCGAGGACGGTGGCTACATCGACTATGGCATCTCGGCCGCGATCAGCAAGGGCGTGGACCTGCCCAACGGTCGCGGGCTCTGCGAGAACCGCCTCGTCCAGGTCGGCATCATCAGCGAGGATCCGTCGGCGGCGGCGCAGGGCGCAGCGATCGCCCAGTTCGCGGCCGGCCTCGGCGACACAGAGCCGACGAGCCTGAAGTCGGCGCCGCCGCCGGACACGGTCAGCGTGCCGCTCAGGGCGCGAGACCCTGAGTCGTTCACGCTCGGACGCACCGACGTGTTCGACGCGCTCGTCGAGGTCAGTGTCCGGTACAACGGGCTGTGCGTGACGGGGCCACCCCGCTCGGGACGGACGACGACGCTGCGCCACGCCGCCCGGTCGCTGGTCGCGGCGGGGTTCGAGGTGTGGACCGTCGGCCTCGGCGACGGCATCGGCGGTCCAGGGCGGCACGCATCGGCTCAATCCGATGCGATGCTCGGGCTGGTCGAAGAGTTCACCACCCTCTGCGAGACGTTCCCGCGCGAACGGCCGTACGTGCTCGTCGTCGACGATGTCGACCGGTACGAGCTGACTGCGCTCGACAACGCCTACGACCGCATCCTCAAGACGGAGACGAGCCGGTTGATCGGGTCGATCGAGACGCGGAACATGAGCGGCTACACGCCGAGCACCATGCTCAGCGAGGTGCGTCGGGAACCGGCGCTGCTGTTCCTCCAACCCGAGGGGTCGAGCGAGATCCTGCAGCACGTCGGCGTGCGCCCCAACCTGCGACCCGGCTTCAAGCTGACCGCAGGACGAGGCGTGCTCGTCGTGGACCGGCAGCCGCACGTGGTGCTGGTCGCGTCCGCCGCGGAGTGAACCGGATGCGAAGCGACACGTCGGCGATCTGGGCGCGGAGGGTCGCGATATAGGGGCCCACCCCGCCCAGATGTCCGTCG
>JBEVOM010000100.1:0-4490 GCA_040507575.1 Ilumatobacteraceae bacterium | reverse complement strand
ACCTGGGTCAACAGTTGGGGAAATCGGACGCCGTCCTGCGCATCGCCCGCGCTGCTCGGCAACGGTTCCGATCTCAGCCGTCGCCGGTCGCGAACGCATCGCGGAGCGCGTCGTCGGCCCACGCCGGCACGGCACCACCGCCGTACGAGATCGTGGCCATCGGGCCCGGGTGGCTGCGCAGTGCGATCCACCCGGGTCGGACGGCGAGCTCGGCGCCACGCAACGCCAGCGCGTCGTCGGCGCTCGCGAGGCGGGCGACGAGGTGACCGAGGGCCTCACGATCGCCGGCCGCGTCAGATTCCAGAGCGACCGAGAACGTCTCGACGCGCGGCATCGTCGGGGTCTCGTTCGCGCTCCGGCTCATCTGGGCGACGGCCTGGGCCGACGTCCGGCCGGCGGCCGTCGTGGCCGGGTTGACGAACACGACCCGCACCGGGCGACCGGTCCGGGCGACGTGATCGGCCGCCGCCCGCAGCCACGCCGCACATCCGACGACGTGGGGCACGACCTCGCGGTGGGCGCCGACGATCTCCTGCCACGTCGGGGTGGCCGCGACGATCGACCGATGAGCGTCATCGACACCCGACAGTGCCACCACCAACGCGTCGACCTGGCGCCCGTCGGTCACCCGGGTCAGCGCGGCGGTGGCATCCGCGAACGTCCGGGCGACCCGCGATGCCGCGTCGTCGACGGGCTTCCACGGCCCGATCCCCACCGCGGCCATCCCCCACGACGCCAGGCCGGCGTCGACGGCCTCGGCGAGCGCTTCGTCGTCGGCGACGATGACGCACGTCGGACCTCTGCCGGGCGCCTCGCGTCCGCCCGGTGCCTCGCCACCGGCCGGCGCCCCGGCCGGTGGCGCGGCGTCGAACACCGGACCGAACCGCGGGTTCGAGCCACCCGAGGTGCGCTGGTCCGCCTCGACGGGGCCGAGGACGACCGGGACGAGCGTGCCGAGCGCCGAGGCCACATCAGCCACCCCGTCGGTGCGCACCGCTTCCAACAACCGGGGCGGGAAGACCGCCGAGAGCTCGGGTCCGGCCGAGTACACGACTCTCCCGCTCAGCCAGCCGGCTTCCGGTCCGGCCAGGTACGCCGCGGCGGGCGCCATGTCCTCGGCCTGCGGCATGGCGGTCAGGTCGAGGCCGCGGTCACGGTCGACGCCCGACGCGATGAGCGCCTCGCGCACCATGCGGGTGGCCGCGATCGGCGACAGCGCGTTGACCCGCACGCCGTCGGGCAAAGCGCCGCGCAGCTCCCACGTCAACGACGCGACGATGCGCTTGGCGCAGCCGTACGCGGCACCGTCGATGATCGACCTGGCCAGCCCGGCACCAGACGTGAAGCCGACGATCCGGCCGTAGCCCGCATCGACCATGATCGGGAGCGCGGCCTCGAGCACGTTGATGTAGCCGTCGACGTGCGTCTCGAGCACGACACGCCAGTCCTCCTCGGACGCGACCGGGAACTGGGCGAAGCGGAGGATCCCCGCCGTGTTGACGACGGCATCGAGCGATCCGAGGTCGGAGGCGACGCGGCGCAGCTCGTCGCGCAACCCGTCGCGGTCGGTGACGGACACGAGCGACACGTGGCCCGTCCCGCCGGCGGCCGCGATCTGCGCGACCGTCGCCTCGGCGCTGCGTTCGCCGAGCAGCTCACCGGTGACGCCGATCCCCGGGTCGAGCGCCACGACCGTGGCCCCCCTCGACGCCAGCTCCACGGCCGTCACGGTGCCGATCCCCCCGCCGCCGCCCGTCACCACGACGACACGACCGTCTTGGTTGCCCTCGACCATCATCCTCCTCCGGACCCGACCCGTAGCGCTCCGGCGCCCGGATCAGAACCCCCGTATTGACGACGTCAGAATACGGTTACTAGATTTTCGTCGTCCAAGCGGGGTCCGACGATCGAGCTGGTCGCTGACGAACGTGGCCGCATCACCCGGTGTCGTCGCCAGAGGGAAGGTGGTGATCGGGTGTGCGGGCCGCACTGAGCGATGTCTCCGTGGTCGAGCTGTCGCGTGACGTCGCGGTCCGCTACTGCGGCAAGCTCTTCGCCGACCTCGACGCCGATGTGGTGGTGCTGGGCCGCTCCGCACCCGGCCACGGTGACGAGTACGACGAGGGCGACGATCCCCTGTTGGGCGCGTTCGACGTCAACAAGCGCAGCGTGCTCCTCGACGCACCGTTCGGCACCGCGCCCGCCGACCTGTGGACGCTGCTCGGCCACGCCGATCTCGTCATCGAGGCCCCCGGTGCCGGGTCGCTGGCGGCGTGGGGCACGTCGTGGGACGAGGTCCACGCCCGCTACCCCCAGCTCTGCGTGGCCCGGATCAGCGGGTTCGGCGCCGACGGTCCCTACGCCGCCTACAAGAGCGCGGACATCATCGCCCAGGCCGTCAGCGGCACGTTGCTGGCGCCCGAGGACCAGGATCCCGTCCGGTTGCCGGGCCGGCTGTGTGAGTGCTTCACGGGCAACATGGCCGCCGTCGGCGCGCTCGGTGCGGTGACCCTGGCCCGGTCCACCGGGACGGGCACGTTCGTCGACTGTGCCGCGGTCGAGGCGCTCGCCTCGATGCCGAGCCGGGCGACGGTGCTGCTCAGCCACGAGTACCGCGGCGGCGTGGGCACGGCGAACGCCACCGGTCTCACCTTGATCCCCACCGGGGTCTTCCCGTGCGCGGACGGGTACGTGGCGATGATGTCGACGCCCCAGCAGCTCGCCGAGATGCTCGACGTGCTCGACGACGACAACCTGCGTAGCGCGTTCGCCCGCCCTGACGCGTTCGAGCGCGGCGACACCAAGGAGTTCATCGACGCCGCGCTGTACCCGTGGTTGTTCGCGCACACCCGGGCCGAGGCGACGGCGCTCGCCCAGGACGCCGGTTGGCCCATGGCTGGCGTCAACACACCGGCCGAGGTGCTCGCCGCCGACCACCTTCACCAGCGCGGCTTCTGGGTGCACGCCGACCACCCGCGCCACGGATCGATCGACGTGCCGGGTGCGCCGTGGCGGCTCAGCGAGGGGGGCTGGGCGCTGCGCCGCCTGGACCCCGAGCCCGGTGCCCACGCCGTCCAGGAGGTGGCGGAGGCCACTCGCCGGGCGCGGGCGTCAACCCCGCGTCCACCGCGCCGCCTGCCGCTCGACGGTGTGCGCATCGTCGACTTCACGGCGGTGTGGGCCGGGCCCTACGCCGCGATGCTGCTCGCCGACCTCGGCGCGGAGGTGATCCGGGTCGAGAACCCCTGGGTGTTGCCGCCGACGACGAAGGGGTACCACCCACGCCCGGCGATCTCGAACCCGGGCAAGCTCGGGTCCGGCTACGGCCCACCGGCGCCCGGTCGGCCGGATCGGCCGTGGAACCGCCACTCGATGAACAACTCGATCTCCCGCAACAAGCTGTCGTGCACGATCGACACCCGGCGGCCCGAGGGCCACGAGCTGCTGATGCGCCTCGTCGAACGGTCCGACGCGTTCATCGAGAACTTCAAGGCGATCGGGCTCGACCGCATCGGCATCAGCGTCGACGAGCTCCGACGACGCAACCCGCGTCTGGTCGTCCTGCGCATGCCGCCGACCGGCTTCACCGGTGACTGGTCGAGGTACATCGGCTTCGGCGCCCAGTTCGACGGGTTGACCGGGATGCTCTCCGTGCTCGGGCACGCCGATGCCGACCCGACGACCACGCCGGTCACGACGTACATGGACGCGGCATCTGGCCCGGCCGCGGCGTTCGCCACGATGGCCGGCCTCGCCCACCGCGACGCGACGGGACGCGGCCTGACCGTCGAGCTGGCCCAGAGCGAGAACGTCATCAACCACCTCGCCGACGTGTACCGCGGCGCCCAACTCGGCGTCGCGCCGGCGCGCATCGGGAACCGGGACCCGGTACGGGCGCCGCAGGGCCTGTACCCGTGCGCCGGTGACGGCACGTTCCTGGCCGTGTCGATCGGCGACACCGCCGAGTGGCGGGCACTGGCTGACGTCATCGGACGGCCGGACCTCGCCGCCGACCCGCAGCTGGCGACGGCAACGGGGCGCCGGCAGCGTCACGACGAGCTCGACGACGCCATCCGGGCCTGGACGACGACGGTCGAGCGCGACGCCGCGTTCCACCGCCTGCAGCAGCTCGGCGTCCCGGCCGGCCCCCAGCTCGACGACCGCGGGTTCATCGCCGACCCGCAGATCCAGGCCCGTGGGTGGATGCGACCGCTCACGACGACAGACGTCGGCACCCATCGCCACCCGTCGCACCCGTTCCGCGGGGTCCCGTTGGCCTGGCGCCGGGGTTCCCCCGCCTTGGGCGAGGACAATGACTACGTCTACCGCGAGATCCTCGGCGTCGACGACGAGGAGTTCGAGCACTATCGCCGCACGAACATCCTCGCCGAGGACTACCTCACGCCCGACGGCACCCCGTACTGAGCCCGGCCCGCCGCCCCCGGTCAGAGGGTTCTGACTCCGTTCCGGGGCCAGAAATGGCCCCGGAA
>JBEVOM010000060.1:0-6148 GCA_040507575.1 Ilumatobacteraceae bacterium | reverse complement strand
CGCAGCGGCGCCCAGTCGGCCATGCCGATGATGTCAGCGACGCCGTGGACGGGGCCGAAGCGCTCCACGGCGGCATCGAACACGCGCTCCATGTCGGCACGATTCGTCGCGTCGCCACTGAGTCCGAGACCGTTGACCTCGCCGGCCACGGACTCGGCTCGCTCGAGCTCGGCGTCGACGATAGTGACGTTGGCGCCGAGTGCCGCGGCACCCAGGCTGGTCTGACGCCCGATGCCCTGACCACCGCCGAGAACCACCACATGGCGGCCGGTAAGGCTGAGGAGGTTGGGGTAGTCGGGAGTGTTCTCGAAGTAGTTGCTCAAGGGATCACCTTTCGTCGGAAATGCCGTGGTCGAGGCGGTGGGAGTCTGCGAGGAGGGCGAGCGGCCAGAGGTCCTGGTCCTCGCCCCACCCGACGCGACCGTGATCGTCCTGCCAGCGCAGGAACGTGTTGTAGGTGACGCGGTGACGAGCTAGAACCATGGCGCTCTGGGCCTCGCCGCGCATGCGCAGCCGTCGGCCCAGCTCGTCCTCAAGATCGAGCTCGATGGACCGCACCATGCGGGTGACGGGGTCGCGGGTGGAGCGTCGACGTCCGTCGACCAGCCGCGCGATCTGCCCGTCCTGCAGCAGGTAGCCGGTCGTCACGGACTCGTCGTCGGTGAACGGGTCGCCCGGATCGGGGTGGCAGAAGGCCAAGAAGGCGTTAGAGGCGTCGGTCGTGCCGAAGGCGTAGCTGAGCCGTCCGCGACGTCCCCACTGTTCGGGACGCGGACCCCACGAGCGGTCACGCAGCGAGAAGCAGTCGACGGCGATGCGCTCGCCGCGTAGCGCGATCTCACCCGTCAGGCGGCCAGTCTGGTCGTAGTGGCTCGACGCGCTGAACGGAGGGGTGCCGCTGACGTACGGAAACGGGTCCATGATGGCCTCGAACCGTAGCTGTGCGACGAAGTCTTCCTCGTCACGAAACCGGTAGCCGAGGTCGTAGGTGGTTCGGGGCTCGACGACGTCAATGGTTACGCCGCTCTCCAGTCGCGCGTGACGCAGGTCGAGATCGGCCGGTAGCTTCTGGTGGTCGAACATGGCATAAAACGGCAACTGCCACGACGCGACGCCGCGCGGGTCGTAGACGAATGCCCCACCCGCCGTGGTGCTCTGGTGCGGCCTGACCTGGACGTACAGCCATCCCGCAAGCTGATGCTCAGGTACGTTGAACGACCACCAGCTGGTCTCGGTCCACGAGTGCTTGGCGCCGGGGACGTGCAGGGCGTCGTCGTCGGCCGTGAACGTCGGCATCGTCGCCGGGCCTGTCATCTGGGTGCTCCGGCCGGGTCGGGCAGCGGGTCCGGCAGCGGGTCGAGGTGCCGGTCGCGCAGCCGTCCCATGGCGGGCCCGTGCAGCTGGTTGTCGAGGCTGATCCGGAACCAGACGTAGGCGCGCACCGCCACCGGGTCGAGGTCGGCGGCGCCCACCTTTTGCGCAGCGAGCAGGCGTGCGCGAGAGAGGTCGTCGACCGGCCGGCCGAGCAGGGCCGACAAGGCCTCGCGTTCGAGGGCCTCGGCCTCGCGCCCGGCACGGTCGATCTCTCTCAGCAGCTTGACTGTGCGGGCGACCCCCTTGGCGCGACGGATCGCCAGCGGGTCGCTCAGTTGGCCCAGCACCGAAACGCGCAGCTGGTCCAGGGCCATGTCGTACATCCAGGTTTGCGGGGTGTCGGCCGGGTGCAGCACAGGCGCGGGATCCAGTTGTGTGCCGTCGGCGTCGGACAGCGCCTCGACCAAGAGGCGACGGTGGAGCTGCTCGAACACAAAGGCGTTGCCGCGCTCGGCGTCGCCGAGGTCGTCGCGACTCTTGAGGTGACCGATCAGGGCGATGGTCCACTCCGCGAGCACGCGGTAGTAGCGGATGGCGGGCAGGTCGAGCTCGAGGCCGCTGTCGGCGGAGTAGTCCTCGAACCGTGCGGCGAGGTCGGTGAACGGGTCCTGCGCCGCTCGCATGGACAGCCAGCCGAGGTCCTCGAACGGGTCACCGAGGTGGGCGAGCTCCCAGTCGACAATGGCGGTCACCTTGCCTTCGTCGAACATGAAGTTGCCCGGACCCGTGTCGCCCTGCACGAAAGCCAGAGGGCGGACCGGGGCGGGCGCATTGGCTTTCAGCCACGCCAGTGCGTGCTCCATCAGGACGTCGGCCCCGTGGCGGCCGCCGCGATACTCCGCCTCCCATTGGTCGATGAAGGCGAGCAGGTGGTCGCGGGCGCTGCCCGTAGGGTCCAGACCCGGGACCGGGTCGACATGAGGATCGACCCGATGAGCAGCGGCAAGACTACGGATGAAGTCCCGCGCGACCAGCTCGCGCTCGGCGGGATCGGTCAACTGTGAGTAGGCAGCCGTGCCGCGCACGAGGTGCATCAGCATCGCGTCGACCGTGGGGTGCACCGCGACCACGGTGGGCACGGGGACGCCTCCCGCGGCCAGCCGCCGGAAGACCTCGGCCTCTTTGCGCAACCCGCTGGGCCGGTCGCCGGCGGTGGCGTCGCCGGGCTCAACGGCCAGATAGTACTGCTGTGGGCTCGCGCCTCCAGACGTGATGACATAGCCAAGGCGACGTCCTCCAGCAACGACACGCTGCACCGACTCGACCGTCGCTTCGATCTGGGCGCCGACCCACGTCACGAGCTCGTCGGGCAGCACGGACGGTTTCATAGAGGAGGCTCCTGTCGAGCAGTGCAGACGGTCAGCGGCACTCTATCGGTACAATAAGTTAAATGAAATAAGCGGACGCCGTCGAGCGTCACGTGGGAAGAGGGTGACTGTGGTCGCATCGGAACGTCTCGAACCGGACTCCTTCGTGCGCGGGCTCGATCCGTCGTTGCGACAGGCCGACGGCACGCGGCTCGCGCCGCACGTCGCGGCGAAGCTCCCGGCCGACACCGTCGGTGCCGGCGGGGTGGCGGCAGGCGTGCACCTGGCCATGGTCGGGGACGCCTCATCGCTCATCCTCGGGATGCGCGCGGTCGGAAAGACCACCACCCCGGCGCCGACCGTGGCCGACATGTTCACCGTTTGGTGCGGCGACCGGGTGGTGGCCCACGCCCCGGTGGTGGACCAGGTCGTGATCGAGCTGCCTCGACGCGCAGCGGACGACGTGATTGCCGTCTACCTGCCCGAGGCCACCTCGACCCTGGTCACGTGGGTCCAGGCCGGCGGGGGAGAGCTGCGTCCGGCTCCGTCCGGTCCACGTTGGGTGGCCTACGGTGACTCGATCACGCAGGGGTGGTCGGTCTCTGACGCCGGCCGGGCGTGGCCGTCAGTGGTCGCCCGAGAGCTGGGGTTGGATCTTGTCAACCTGGGCTTTGCAGGGTCCGCGCGAGGAGAGCTGCCGGCGGCCATTCAGGTCAGCGAGTCAGGTGCGGACCTCGTGACGCTGTCATGGGGCACGAATTGCTGGTCGTCCATCCCGACCGATGTGAACCAGATCGCTGAGACCATGCGACTCTTCCTCACGGTCGTGCGGCAGGGTCTGCCCGAGGTCCCCGTCGTCGTCCTCAGTCCGATCGTCCGGCCGGGGGCCGAGACTGAGCCGAACAGGTTCGGGTCGACCCTGGAGCATCTGCGCGACGCGCTTGAGGCGACGGTGGCCGCGATGGCCCTTGCCGATGACCACCTGTTCCTGGTGCCGGGGCGCGAACTGGTGCAGCAACAGGACCTTGTCGACGGGGTGCACCCTGGCGACACAGGACAACTCGCCTTGGCGGCGGCCTTGACGCCGGTCATCCGCAACGCCCTTCGACCCACGCTGTGAATCAGTGATATCTTTAAACTCTATGCGCCGTCGCCAGATGGTGTCTCGCCGCTGGGCAGGAGGAGTGAAGATGGAGCTGACGTGGTCGTCCGATCAGGAGGATTTCCGTACATCGGTGCGGACATTCTTGGAGTCCAGGTCGTCCGTGGACAAGGCTCGTGCTCTCAGCGAGGGGGACGACGGCTTCGACCGTCAGGTGTGGGCGCAGATGGCCGCGCAGCTCGGCCTCCAGTCCATGGCGATCCCCGAGCAGCTCGGCGGAGCCGGGTTCGGGCTGGCGGAGCAGCTCATTGTGCAGGAGGAGCTCGGTCGCGTCTTGTACGCGGGGCCGTTCCTGTCCACGATCATCTCGACGGCGGCGCTCCTTCACAGCGACGGCGAGGCCCGGAACGCCCTCCTGCCCGACATAGCCGACGGCACCGCGGTCGTGGTGCTGGCCGAGGCGGAGGACCGTGCGTTCTTCGCCACCGTCGGTCTCCGGACGCACGCCGACGTCGACGGTGGCACGGCGGCCGTCACAGGCGTCAAGACCTGGGTCCTCGACGCGGAGATAGCTACGACCTTCCTCGTGACCGCGCAGAGTAGCGACGGCATCGTGGTGGTCGCGGTCGACCGCGACGCCGACGGGGTCGCAGTCGACGTGGCCAGCAGCCTCGACCGCACCCGTCCACTTGCTCGCGTGACGTTCGACCACGCCCAGGGGCGTGTCGTGGCAGACGCTTCGGCCGGCGCCGATGTTGTCGAGCACGCGCGCGATGTCGCCGTGGCCGCGCTGGCCGCCGAACAGCTCGGCCTGGCCGAGCGGTGCCTGGAGCTGGCGGTCGACTACACGCGCGTGCGCGAGCAGTTCGGACGACCCGTCGGGAGCTTTCAGAGCCTCAAGCACCGGGCGGCCGACCTCTTGACGGGTGTCGAGGCAGCGCGGTCCGCCGTCATCTACGCCGCGTGGGCCGCCACCGACGAGCCGGCCGAGCTGCCGATCGCCGCCACCGTGGCCGGAGTGCAAAGCTCGACGATCAGTGTTCAAGCTGCGCAGGAGAACCTCCAGATGCACGGTGGCATCGGCTTCACCTGGGAGCACGACGCCCACCTGTACCTGCGTCGGGCGAAGTCGTCCCACGTGCTCTACGGCAGTCCCACCGACCATCGGGGCCGGCTCGCCGACCTCGTGTCCCTGTAGAAGGAGGTCTCGACGTGCAGCTCACCTGGACGCCCGAAGAAGAGCAGTTCCGCGCTGACTTGCGCACATTTCTGGCCGGTGTGGACATGGGCAAGCCGCCCAAGGACAAGGTCGGTCGCCTGGCGTGGGCAAAGGAATGGAACGCCACCCTGTTCGACAACGGCTACGCAGGTCCGAGCTGGCCCACCGAGGTCGGGGGCATGGCCCTCGACCTGCGCCGTCAGGTCATCTACTCCGAGGAGCTCGCGCGCGCCCGCGTGCCCGCGCCCCCCGGCAACGGGGTCGGCATGTGCGGGCCGACCATCATCAAGTACGGCACGCCCGAGCAGCAGGATCGCTTCCTGCGACCCATGCTGCGCTCCGACGAGGTGTGGGCTCAGGCCTTCTCCGAGCCGGGGGCGGGCAGCGACCTGCAGTCGTTGACCACAACGGCGGTGCGTGACGGCGACGACTACATCATCAACGGCCAGAAGGTTTGGAACAGCGTCGCCGACCAGTCCGACATGGCTTTCACCCTGGTGCGCACGGGTGAGAAGGGGTCGCGGCAGAAGGGCATCAGCTACCTGCTGGTCGACCTGAAGGCGCCTGGGGTCGACATCCGTCCGCTGCGCGACATCACCGGCGGCTCGGCCTTCTGCGAGATCTTCTTCGACGACGTGCGGGTGCCGGTCGGCAACCGCATCGGCGACGAGAACGACGGCTGGCGCATCACCCGGACCACCCTTGGTCACGAGCGCGCTGCGGGCGCGCTCAAGCAGGCTGCGTTCTACCGTGGCGTCGTCGACGAGATCTTCGCGCTGATGCGCGAGCGTGGCGTGACGGCCGACCCGGTCGCCCGCGACCGGCTCGCTGCCGTCGAGGTCCAAGTGCGCATCCTGCAGGTCAACGCGATGCGGATCGTCTCCCGGATCGGAGAGTTCGGAGAGCCCGGTCCGATCGCCTCGGTGTCGCGCCTTTTGAACGCGCTGTTCGAGCAACAGCTGCACGAGCTGACACTCGAGCTGCTCGGCCCTGACGGCATGCTCGACGGGCCTGACGGAGTCCAAGGTCGCCGTTGGACGTACGGGTACCTGCGAACCCGAGCCTCGACGATCGGCGCAGGTACGGCCGAGATCCAGCGCAACGCGGTCGCCGAGCAGGTGCTCGGCATGCCGTTCGACCCGGCCA
>JBEVOM010000040.1:0-13044 GCA_040507575.1 Ilumatobacteraceae bacterium | reverse complement strand
ATCACCACCGAGGGGGTGTCGACGTTCGAGACCGCCGAGGGCACGTTCCTCAAGGTCGAGCCGGCCGCCATCACGACGCTCACGGCGGCGGCGATGCACGACATCGCCCACTTCCTCCGCCCCGACCACCTCGCCCAGCTGCGCAAGGTGCTCGACGACCCCGAAGCCAGCGACAACGACCGGTTCGTCGCGCTCGACCTCCTGAAGAACGCCGCCATCGCCGCCGGCGGGGTGCTGCCGATGTGTCAGGACACCGGCACGGCCATCGTCAAGGGCAAGAAGGGCCAGTTCGTGTTCACCGGCGGCGGCGACGAGGCGGCGATCGCCGCCGGCATCCAACACACGTACCAGACGTCGAACCTGCGCTACAGCCAGATGGCGCCGATCACGATGTACGGGGAGCAGAACACCGGCACGAACCTGCCGGCCGAGATCAAGATCTCCGCCGTCGACGGCGACGCGTACAAGTTCCTGTTCATCGCCAAGGGCGGCGGCAGCGCCAACAAGTCGTACCTCTACCAGGAGACGAAGGCGCTGCTCAACGAGGCGACGCTGCTGCCGTGGATCTTCGAGAAGATGCAGACGCTCGGCACGGCGGCCTGCCCGCCGTACCACCTCGCCGTCGTCATCGGCGGGACGTCGGCCGAGTTCGCCGTGGAGACGGCCAAGCTCGCCTCCACCCACTACCTCGACTCGCTCCCGACCACCGGCTCGATCGCCGGCCACGGCTTCCGGGACATCGAGCTCGAGGCCAAGGTGCTCACGCTGTCCCAACAGACCGGCATCGGCGCCCAGTTCGGCGGCAAGTACTTCTGCCACGACGTGCGCATCATCCGCCTCCCGCGACACGGCGCCAGCTGTCCGGTGGCGATGGCCGTGTCGTGCTCGGCCGACCGCCAGGCGAAGGCCAAGATCACCTCCGACGGCGTGTTCCTCGAGGAGCTGGAGCGCGACCCGGCCCGGTTCCTCCCCGAGGTCACCGATCAGCTCGACGACACGCCGGCCGTGCGCATCGACCTCAACCGGCCGATGGTCGACATCCTCGCCGAGCTCTCGAAGTACCCGGTGAAGACCCGCGTGATGCTGACGGGCCCGATGGTCGTCGCCCGCGACATCGCCCACGCCAAGATCAAGGAGCGCCTCGACGCCGGCGAGTCGATGCCGCAGTACCTGCAGGACCACTGCGTGTACTACGCCGGACCGGCCAAGACGCCCGAGGGCTATGCATCCGGTTCGTTCGGCCCGACCACGGCCGGCCGGATGGACAGCTACGTCGAGGAGTTCCAGTCCGCCGGCGGCTCGCTCGTGATGCTGGCCAAGGGCAACCGGTCCAAGCAGGTGACCGATGCCTGCGCCAGCCACGGCGGTTTCTACCTCGGCTCGATCGGCGGCCCCGCCGCCCGCCTGGCCCTCGACAACATCACCAAGGTCGACGTGCTCGAGTACGCCGAGCTCGGCATGGAGGCGGTGTGGAAGATCGAGGTCGTCGACTTCCCGGCGTTCATCGTCGTCGACGACAAGGGCAACGACTTCTTCGAGCAGGTCCGCCGGCAGGCCAAGGGCGTGCCGATCACCCTCACCTGACGTCGAGCCGGCGAACGCCGCCCGGTCCGACGTTCCGACGGTCCGTCCGCCCGGTGTCCGATTTCCCCAACTGTTGACGCCAGCGGACAGTTTTCGTCCACCTGGGTCAACAGTTGGGGAGAACGGACGTTCAGCAGGAGCGGGTGGCAGCGGCGCGGGCGGCGTCGACATCCACGGAGCGCACGCCGAGCAGGAGGTGGGTGATGATCCGGTGGTCGGCCCCGGCCAGGCGGCGGCCCATGCAGGTCGCAACGCGATCACTGGCGCCTTCGGCAACGAACACCTCGACGAGCAGCGGTTCGACCCACCAGCCCTGGTACTCGAAGAGGTGACCGGCCAGATCGGGACCGTCGCGGACGCCGTCGACCATCGCACAGAGCACGCCGTCGGCCGGCGGGGTCCCGTCGACGAGGTACGTCGTCACCGCGTCGTCGACGCAGTGGTTCACCGGGAACGCGGTGTGGCCGATGCCCTCCCACGTGACCGTCACGGCGTCGTCCAGCGCGTTCGCCATCTCACCGGCGAGGTGTCCGGGTGTCGCCGGGTCGTGCTCGGTGCCGATCACCAGGATCGGCTCGGGCGTGTCGACGGCCCCGATGACCGGGAGCGGATCCGCCCGCGGCATGCCGTCACACCCGGACGGCGGGATGTCGGCGCTGAAGTCGGCGCAGGAGATGGCGAAGAACGCGGCCGCGTCGGCGAGCGCCTCGTCGTCGGCGACGGGCATCGGCGGGTAGCCGTTGCGCTGGTACGACAGCAGCGCAGCCAGCGTGGCGGCGTTGCCGGCGGCGGCGTCGCGCAGGGCATCGCCGACGGAGGGCCACGACCACGGGTCGAAGGTCGCTCCGGCCAGGACGTCATCGAGGTCCAGGCGGTCGATGTGCGTCGGCCCGCCCGGGAAGTCGGTCGTCGGGAGCGCGGCGATGGACGAGCGCAGATCGTCGACCAAGGTCGCGCTGTCGGGCCCGGCCGCACACTCGATCGTCTCGTCGCACAGCTCGTGGAAGCGGGCGATGGCGTCGTCGATGCCATCGGTCGCGTAGCCGGGTGGGCCGCGAACGGGACCGGCGCCCGCGGCGTCACCGGCGTCGGGATCGATGGCGCCGTCGAGCACGAAGCGCCCGACGTGTTCCGGGTAGGCCATCGCGTAGACGGCGCCGAGCGCCGTGCCGTAGCTGTAGCCGAGGTAGTCCAGACGCTCGACGCCGAGGGCGAGGCGCAGGTTCTCGAGGTCGAGCGCGGCGTCCGCGGCACCGAGCTCGTCGAGCAAGGGCCCGGTCCCCGCGATGCACTCGTCGGCATCCGGGTGGTCGGCGAGGTCGAACGAGCCGCAGTCGACGGCCGGGACCGACCGGCCGACGCCGCGAGGGTCCCAGCCCACCGGGTAGAAGTGGTCGAGCAGGTCGAACGGCAGCTGGTCGACGAGGTACCAGGCCAGCGGGACGCCCTGCGCACCAGGACCCCCAGGGTTCATGACGAGCGGAGCGCGGTCGTCGCCAGGCTCGAGCACCGGCCGGGTCACCGCGATCGAGATCTGTTCGCCCGTTGGATCGTCGTGGTCGAGCGGGACGGGGACGCTGGCGCACTCCCACTCGAGGGACAGGGCTCCGTCGATGTCATCGCAGTGCGACCAGCTGATCGTCGGGGCCGACGTCTCCGGCTCGGTGGTCGGCGGCATGCGGCTGGTGACGTCCTCGACGTGCTGTGACGCCTCGTGCGTCGTCACCCCGCCCGCCAGACCACACGCCGACACCGTCGCGCCGGCGACGAGGACCGTCGTCATGAGCCGCCCGACCCCCATCCGCTCGGACGGTACACGTCCGACCGTCACGGCGCCCCGTTCGCCGACGGCCGTGGGGGCGAGTGGCTCGTCAGGCCAGTGCGACGAGGTCCAACCAGCCAGGACCGAAGAAGTCGACGTCGCCGTCCGGCATCAGCAGCACCTTGGTCGGCGCCAGGTGCTCGACGAACTCGGTGTCGTGGCTGACGATGATCAGCGCGCCCGGCCAGTCGCCCAGCGCGTCGGCGACCGAGCCGCGACTCGCGGGATCGAGGTTGTTGGTGGGTTCGTCGAGGAGCAGCAGGTTGTTGCGACCGACCATCAGCATGGCCAGCGCCAGCTTCGTCTTCTCGCCGCCTGAGAGCGTGCCGGCCTCCTGGAACACCTTGGCGCCGGTCAGGCCGAACATGCCGAGCAACCCGCGCAGCTGGGTCTCGGTGAGCATGACGCCCGGCGGCACCTCACGCCGGATGTTGTCGAGCAGCGACTCCTCGACGCGCAGGTTGTCGTGCTCCTGTGCGTAGTAACCGACGGCGACGTGATGACCCCATTCGACCGTGCCGCGGTCCGCGGCGGCTTCGCCGGCGAGGATGCGCAACAGGCTCGTCTTGCCCGCCCCGTTCAGGCCCAACACGAGCAGGCGCTCGCCACGACCGAGGTCGAAGTCGACGTCGGCGAAGATCGGCGGTCCGCCGTAGGACTTGGCGAGCCCGGCCACCTCGACGACGGTCCGTCCGGGCGTCGGCGGAGGTGGGAAGCGGACTCGCAGCGTCTTGGCGGCCCGGGGTTCGTCGACCTTCTCGGCCTCCAGGCGGCCGATCCGCTTCTCCATGCTGTGGGCCAACGACGCCTTCGTCGCCTTCGCTCCGAAGCGGTCGACGAACCGCTGCATCCGCGCGATCTCCTTGCTCTGGCGGGCGGCGAGCTTGGTCAGCCGATCCTCGTCGGCGGCCCGCGAGGCGAGGTACTGCGAGTACGTGCCCCGGTACTCGACGATGCGCCCCGTCGCGGTCTCGTCGGGCCGGTCGAGGTGCAGGACTCGGGTGATCGCCTCGTCGAGCAGGTCGAGGTCGTGGCTGATCACGAGGAGCGCGCCCCGGTACCCGCGCAGGAACGCCATCAGCCACTCCTTGGCGTCGACGTCGAGGTGGTTGGTCGGTTCGTCGAGGCACAGCACGTCGCTGCCGGCGAACAGGATGCGGGCCAACTCGACCCGCCGCCGCTCGCCGCCCGAGAGCACGCCGATGGGGGACTCGATGCGGGCGGGGCCGATGCCGAGACCGGCGGCCATCGCCCTGGCTTCGCTGTCGGCGGCATATCCGCCGTTCGTGCGGAACAGCTCCTCGGCGCGGGTGAAGCGGTCGACGTTGCGCTCGTCTGGGCGCTCCTCCATCGCGATGCGCAGCTTCTCGATGCGCTCGAGCTCGGCGTCGATGCCCCGCCCGGACAGGACGTGGGTCACGGCGCTGCGGCTGTCGAGGACGCCGGCGATGCGTGGGTCTTGGGGCAGGTAGCCGAACCCGCCCTTGCGCAGGACCCGTCCTGCCGCCGACTCGATCTCACCACCGAGGACGCGGAACAGGCTCGTCTTGCCGGCGCCGTTGCGCCCGACCAGGCCGACCTTGTCGCGGGGCAGGACGGTGAAGTCGGCCGACTCGACGACGAGCCGCCCTCCGACCTCCACCGAGAGTCCCTGGGCCTGGAGCATCGATCCAGGCTGGCACCACCCGGCCCGGGCGCCAACCCGGATCGCGGATTCAGCCCCCGGTGGCCGGCGGAGACGGCGCGTCGGGAGGCGGCGGGGCCGGCGTGACCTGAACCGCCGGTGCCGGCGTGTTCGGCGCCGGTGCCGGCGTGTTCGGAACGGGCGCCGGCGTGTTCGGCGCCGCGGTGCTCGATGGTTGCGCCGCGGGCACGGTCGCCCGGGTGGTCGCCGGGCCGCCACCCGAACCGGAACCCGACCCCGACCCGGAACCGGAGCCCGACCCCGACCCGGAACCGGAGCCCGACCCGGACCCGGTCCCGGAGCCCGACCCGGACCCGGTCCCGGAGCCCGACCCGGGGATCGCCCGGCCGCCGTCATCGCTGAAGCTCGACGACAGGCACGACCCGACGGAACCCGACGGCGCCCGGCCGAGGGCCCGACCGACCAGCGTGACGAGCGCCCTGCGTCCCGCGTCGGTGAGGTGCAGGCCGTCGGCCGTCAGGAGCTCTCCGGCGTCGTCGCCGGCGGTCCGCTCGGCCCACTCGACCACCCGGACGCCGTCGCGCTGAGCCGCCTTGGCGCGCAGGACGAAGTTGACCTGGGCCCGGTTCTCCTCGAACTGGGTGACGGTCAGCAGCACGACCGGGCGCGGCGCGAGCGCGTCGAGCATGGCGGTCAGGCGATCGTCGAAGTCCTGCGGGTCGCCGTTGTAGTTGTTGCCGAGCATGATGACCGCGGCGTCCCAGCCGGCCCGCAGCCGCTGGCGCACGACCTCCTGACCGAACGGGATGTGCTGGCTGGTCTCGGCATCGATCTCCACCGCCCACCCGGCGGGCACCAGCCGGTCGCACATGTCGCCGCCGTACCGGTCCGAGGTGGAGGCCAGGATCGAGTCCCCGATGACGAGCAGCCGGTTGCCCTCGACGAGCTGGCCCACGGGAGCCTCGTCGGGGACGGCCGGCGACGTGGTGGTGGTGGCCGGCGCGCTCGACCGGGTCGTGGTCGGGCGGGTGGCCGTCGGGGATGTCGACGGGTCCGATGTCGTGTCGGGCGGCGTCGTCGCCAGGTCCGGCGGCAGCGCGCCGACGTCACCGACGGTCACTCCGGGTCCGCCGACGTCGGGGGCGGCGGCCTGTCCCGATCCGCACGCGGCAAGCCCCAGGAGCGCGAGCGCGAAGGCAGGGACCGCCGACGCGTGACGGGGGGCTCGTCGCGACATCCGGGACATTGAACCGGCTCGACCCCGACGGCGCACGTCGCGGTGGACTGCGCTCAGATCGGGTTGCCGGGCTCCCGCGCCGCCCGCAGCTCATCGCGGATGTCCGCCAACAGCTCGATCTCCGTCGGACCCGCAGCGGTCTCCTCGGCTTCCTTCTTCATCTTGTTGTATGCCTTGACGACCAGGAACAGGAAGAACGCGACGGCGACGAAGCTGATGATCGCGTTGAGGATCAGGCCGATCGAGATGTCCTTGTTGCCGCCACCGGCGCCCTCGCCGGGCGGGGGCGCATCACCGATGTTGAAGCCGATGTCGACGAAGTTGTCCGCCCCGATGAGGGCGGCGATGAGCGGGTTGATGAGCCCTTCGAGGACGGCGTCGACGATGGCCTTGAAGTACAGCGCCATGACCAAGCCGACGGCGATGGTGACGACGTCACCCTTGTTGATGAACTCCTTGAACTCCGCCAGGTACTTCTTCACTGCTCGTGCTCCTCCTGCCGGCGATGGACGCCGCCCACCTGTTGCGCGAGTCAAGCACACCGGATCGTCAGGTCGAGGCGATCTCGGCCGCCTCCTCGTCGACCGCGACGTCGGCGAACCGGTCGATGTCGCGCAGGGCAGGGAACGCGAACCACCAGGTCCCCACCACCCCCAGCGTCAGGATGCCGCCGACGGTGACGGCCGGACCGACGCCCAGCAGCGCGCCGGCGACACCCGACTCGAAGGCGCCGAGCTCGTTCGACGCGCCGATGAACACGTTCTCGACCGCCATCACGCGGCCGCGCATGTGGTCGGGCGTGACGAGCGGGACGATCGTCGAGCGGATGAACACGCTGATCGAGTCGGCGCCGGCGAGCACCACGAGCGCCGCGAACGCCAGCACGTAGCTGCTGGTCAGGCCGAGCACGATGGTGGCGGCGCCGAACACGGCGACGGCGACGAGGAGCGTGCGCCCCACGTATCGGGCGACCGGCCGGATCGTCAGGATCACGGTGACGAAGACGGCGCCGATCCCGGGCGCGGCGCGCAGCCAGCCGTAGCCGATGCTCCCGACGCCCAACTGGTCCTCGGCGATCGCCGGCAGGAGGGCGACCGCGCCACCGAACAGGACGGCGAACATGTCGAGGGCGATCGCCCCGAGGAGCACCGGGCGGCCGCGGATGAACTGCAGGCCCTCCATGGCGTGGTGCAGCGTCGGGCGTTCGGTAGACGGTGTGCGCTCCTGGGCGCGGCGCAGCGGAAGCACCGAGATCGCCACGGCGACGACACCGAAGCCGACCGCCGCGGCGAGGAACGGCACCATGGGATCGATGCTGTAGAGGAAGCCGCTGCTCGCCGGGCCGACGATCATGCCGAGCTGCCACGTCCCGGCATAGAGCGCGATCAGGCGGGGCAGGCCGCCGTCCGGCGCGATCAGGGGCGGGATGGCCCGCACCGACGGAGCGGCGAACGCCCGTGCCGTCCCGAACAGCGCGCTGATCGCGAAGATCGGCATCGCCGATGTCGGGTCGCTGGCCGCGTAGATGCAGAACAGGATCGACGTCAGGACCTCCACCGACAGTGCGATCGAGGCGACCCGCCGACGGTCGAAGCGGTCGGCGACCGAGCCGGTCAGCGGCAAGAGCACCAACGCCGGCAGGAACTCGACGAGGCCGAGCAGGCCGAGGGCCAGTTCGCTGTCGGTGATGTCGTAGAGCTGCTTGCCGAGTGCGGCCGCCTGCATCGTCGTCGCCACCGTCGAGAACGTCGCGGCCAGGAGGTACGTGGCGACGGCGCGGTCGCGCACCAGCTCGCGACCGCTCGGCGCGGGTGGTGAGGTCGGCGTCGACGGGGTCGACGAGGTGGGTGGCGGCACCGTGCGGCGACGGTAGCGCCGCGTGCTACACCAGGCGCGATGCCTTCTCTCGCTGACGAGACCCGCTGGATGGACGCAGTCGAGCAGGCCTCGCTCGTGGCCAAGGGGGAGGTCACGGCGTCCGAGCTGCTGGAGGCGGCCCTCGATCGGATCGCCACCATCGATCCGTCCCTCAACGCGCTCACGATCACCTGGTTCGACGAGGCCCGTCGGATCGCCGCCGACGCCGGGCTGCCTGACGGGCCGCTGCGGGGCGTGCCGTTCCTCCTCAAGGACCTCAACACGCAGTTCGCGGGGCAGACGCTGTCCAACGGCAGTTCGGCGCTGCGTGACGCCGCGCTGGTCGACGAGGCGGACACGACGCTCGTCGCCCGCTACCGCGCCGCCGGCCTCGTGATCGCCGGACGCACGAACAGCCCGGAGATGGGCAGCCTGCCGACGACCCAACCCCGGGCGTGGGGCCCGACGCGCAACCCGTGGGACCGCACGCGCACCCCTGGCGGCTCGAGCGGTGGGGCCGCTGCGGCCGTGGCGGCGGGAATGGTCCCGATCGCCAACGCGTCGGACGGCGGCGGCAGCATCCGCATCCCGGCGTCGGCGTGCGGGCTCGTCGGCCTCAAGCCGAGCCAGGGCCGGACCACCGTCGGCCCGTGGCGGACCGAGTCCGGTCTCGGCGTGGAGCACTGCGTCAGTCGCAGCGTGCGCGACAGCGCCGCGCTCCTCGACACGGTGCACGGCCCGGGAATCGGCGACACGGTCATCGCGCCACCGCCGATCCGCCCGTTCGCCGACGAGGTCGGTGCCGATCCCGGGCGGTTGCGCGTCGGCCTGCTCGACACCCACCCACTCGGCGATCCGGTCCACCACGACTGCGCAACGGCCGTTCGCGAGACGGCGCGGATGCTCGAGGTTCTCGGTCACCACGTCGAGGTGGCGGCGCCGACCGCGCTCGCCGACGACACGCTGACCGAGCGGTTCATGGCGCTCTGGGCGGCGCAGCTGGCGATGGCCGCAGCTGCGTACGCCGAGCGTCTGGGCCGGCCGCTCGGCGAGGACGAGGTCGAGGCGGTCAACTGGATCCAGATCCGCCACGCCGATCGCGTCTCGGCGTTCGACCTGGCCGCTGCCCAGGCGGCCAGCCAGACGTTCCGCCGCAACGTCCAGCAGTGGTGGGCCGACGGCTGGGACCTGCTGCTGACCCCGACGTTGGCCGAGCCGCCACCGCTCCTGCACGAGTTCGAACCGGTCGACGGCGATCCATCCTCGCCGATGCGCCGGGCCGGGCGGTTCGCCCCGTTCACGCCGGCGTTCAACATGAGCGGTCAGCCGGCGATCAGCCTCCCGCTGCACTGGAACCGCGCCGGGTTGCCCATCGGCGTGCAGCTCGTCGCCGCGTACGGGCGCGAGGACATCCTCCTGCGCGTCGCCGCCCAGCTCGAGCTGGCCCACCCGTGGGCCGATCGCCACCCGGACGTGTGACCCCGGACAGCGGGTTGCGCCGTCAACTGGCGGGGTCGAGGAGGGGACCGACGGCGGCGTCGAGGAGCGGCGTGAGGAACTCGGCCATCGGCGGCGTCAGGTGGGTCGAGTCACGCAGCACCAGCAGGTCGCCGATGACGGCCGGACAGCTCGTCGGCCTGCAGAACCAGTCGGTGGTGTCGACGAACGTCGCACCGTGCGCCTGGGCGGCGGCGCGCTCTGCGCCGATGCGGTCGACGCGCACCGCGACGTCACGGCCCGTCGCGCACGCCGACGCGTCCGCGGTGTGGCCGGAGAGGCACGCCGGCGGATCCGATCGGCTCCCCGGGTTGTCGCCGATGACGAGCACGTGCGGCGCGACCGCGGCGAGCCGGGCCATCGTCGACTCGGCACCCGCGGCCCACGTCGCGGCGTCGTCGTCGTAGGTCGTGTAGGCGTTGGACACGACGACCAGCGCCGGCTGATCGGCCTCGATCCACGCGATCGCGGCGTCCCGGTACGGCGGACAGGTCTGGCGCAGCACAGGGGTCCGCACGACGACATCGACGACCGGGCACCCGCCCTTGGCCAGCACAACGAGCCGGTACCCGCGCGCCCGGGCGATCCGCTCCAGCGGCTCGAACCACTGCACGGCGTGGGAGTCGCCGTAGAGGACGATCGCCCGGCCGGCGTCGGGGGCACCGAACTCGCACGGCTGCAGGCGGGCGTCCACGCCGACGTTGACGCACCCCTGGCCGTACGGGAGCGCGTGCTGGCGGGCCGCGGCGAGCGACGGTCGCAGGTTCGACGGCACCGGCGCCGGCGTCGAGGCGGTCGCAAGGATCTGCTGCATCGCTCCGACGAGCCCGGTCAGGTCGCCGGACAGGGCATCGGGCATGGCGAGCGTGACGGTCGTCGACGTCGCGCTGGTCGCGCTCGTCACCGTCGTACCGGTCGGGATCGGGGCGACCGGCGTCGCCGGCGGGCGGCCGGTGGAACCAGCAAGGAGGACCGTGGTCAGCGCTGCGCCGCCCTGCGGCGCGACGAGCTGCGGCGTGGCCGCGGCCGCGCCGCCGTCGAGTGGCGGGATCGAGCGGGCCAGACCCCACGCGGCCGTCAGCATCACGAGGACCATCGCCGCCCCGAACGCGAGGCTCCGGTAGGGCACTGCTCCGAGCCAGCGGAGGTGACGCACCGGATCTTCGACGAACCGGTAGGACACCGCGGACAGGCCGACGGCCAGCACCACCGCCACGACGCGGGGCAACCACCCGAGTGGACCCCAGCGGGCATCGGCCAGCACGAGCACCGGCCAGTGCCACAAGTAGATCGCGTAGGAGTGGCGTCCGATCCACTGCAGGACACCGACCCGCAACACGTGCGACGGCGCCCACGGCAGGCGGGTCACCGAGCCGCCGGCGATCACCGCCATCGTCGCCACCACGGGCACGAGCACCGCGGTCCCCGGCCACGGCACCGTCTCGTCGAAGCGGAAGCAGACGATCACGATCACGGCCAGGCCGGCCCATGCCGCCGACGCCCGGAAGACGGCCGGGATCCTGCGCACCTGGAGGCCGAGGACGGCGAGCAGCGCTCCGGCCAGCAACTCGCCCATGCGCGTCGGCAGGAGGAAGAACGCCCACGTCGGGGCCCGCGGCGTCAGCCATGCGGCAAGGAGGAATCCGCCGACCGCGCCGAGCGCGATCGTCGTGAGGACGAGTCGCCGGTATTGGCGTGGCCGCCGGGCGAGCACAGCGAGCAGCGGCGGCCAGCACAGGTAGAACTGCTCCTCCACGGCCAAGGACCAGAAGTGCAGCAGCGGCGACGGCGTGGACTCGCCGAGCTGAGCGCCGAAGTAGCTGGCGAGGCGGTGGGCGAAGACGATGTTCGACGAGAACGTGGCTGCCGCGATGATGTCGGTCACTACCGACCGCTGGGTCAGCGGGGGCAGCAGGAAGTGGGTTCCGGCGGCGGTGACGGCCACGACGAGGGCCGAAGCGGCCAGCAGCCGGCGCGCCCGCCGGGCCCAGAACGACGACAGGGACAGGCGTCCGGTCCCGGCGAGCTCGCCGAGGATCAGCCGGCTGATCAGGAACCCCGACACGACGAAGAACACGTCGACACCCACGAAGCCGCCGGTGACGCCGAGGAACCGGGCGTGGTAGACGATGACGGCGACGACGGCAACGGCGCGGAGACCTTCGATGTCGGGCCGGAAGCCTCGTTCGAGGTGCCGGCCGAGCGAGCTGCCGATCGGGTTCGCCGGGTCGCGACGTCGAGGCCCGAGCGCCTGCTCCGGTGCACGGTTCGCCGGACGGGAGAGCGCGGCGGGACGCGCGACCGCGGTGCTGGGGGTGGCGGGGTGGCGGGCCGCCCACCGCACGGCCGGGTGCGACGGCGGCAGGACGCGGACGTTCGGAACGTGCGCCCGCCGTCGGGCATGGACGTCGCCGACCGATCGACGCGCCGCCCGACCGCGCCCCGACGGCTGCGCCGAGTCCATTCGAAGCGCAACGTACTGCCACGCATCATCCGGCCGAGGGATGCCGGGCGGATGACGACCGACGGGCTAGCGGGCGGTCCACCCGCCGTCGACGATCAGGCTCTGGCCGGTCAGGAACGAACCTGCACCTGACGCGAGGAGCAGCAGCGCGCCGTCGAGCTCGTGGTCCTCGCCCATCCTCGGCATCGGGCTGTTGGCCCGGATGAAGTTCTGCGAGCCCTCGTCGTCCTCCATCGGCGCCGTCATCTCCGACGGGAACCAACCGGGGCACAGGGCGTTGACCCGCACGTTCCGGCGGGCGAACTGCAACGCCAGCTCGCGCGTCATGTTGACGACGGCGCCCTTGCTGGCGCAGTAGTTGGCCTGCTTGACCGGCGTCGCACCGACGTGGCCGAGCATCGACGCGACGTTGACGATGCTGCCACCGCCGTCGGCGATCAGGTGGGGCCGAGCCAGCTTGCAGAGGTGCCAGACGGCCGTGACGTTGAGCTCCATGACGCTGCGGAACGTGTCGAGCTCCTCGTCCTCCAGCCCGGCCACGTGGGCGATGCCGGCGTTGTTGACGAGCACGTCGAGGCGCCCCAGCGCGTCGACCGCCGTCCGCACGAGGCGTTCGCGGTCAGCCGGTTCGGCGAGGTCGACGGTCACGACGGTCGACCCCTCGAGCTGCTCAGCGAGAGCGGCCAGCCGGTCGGCGCGACGAGCGGCCAGGACGACCTGGGCCCCGACGGCGTGGAGCACGCGGGCGAACCGGGCGCCCAGCCCCGACGAGGCCCCCGTGACGACGGCGACCCTGCCGTCGAGGCGGAACAGCGAGAGGGGATCAAGCGTCTGGGGTTCGATCGTCGTCGGCATCGGCGGCGACTGTATGCGGGCAGCCCCGGATGCGAAGCGGCACGTCGGCGAACTTGGCGCGCAGGGTCCCGATATCGAGACCC
>JBEVOM010000229.1:0-8434 GCA_040507575.1 Ilumatobacteraceae bacterium | reverse complement strand
CCCGGCGCCGCCGGCGCGGTGGGAGGCGCCGACGGTCGCGGCCCGGGAGGGGAGGAGTTCCCGGGCTCACGAGAGCTGGAGGTTGGGAGCGATGGCAGCGGTGGGTTCGTCGGTGGTGCCGGCGGCCGCATCGGCGGTCGGGCTCCGGGCAGCAGCGGATCGAACATGGGGCTCAGCCTGACGGGTCTTCGTCAACGCCCGTCAGGAGCCACGTGAGAACCAGACAAGAAGCGCGCCGTCGCCGCCGTAACACGCTGTTCACGGGTCCCGCCGCCGCCACGTCACGGGTGCCGTCGTACGATGACACCGTCATGTTGGCCGGCGAGGACGACACGTGACGGCAGGCGGATCGCGCCTGGCCGGCCGCCGCTGCATCGTGACCGGTGCGGCGCGAGGCATCGGTGCCGAGATCGCCCGCACGTTCCGCGCCGAGGGCGCCACGCTCGGACTGCTCGACGTGGCCGCGGACGTGAAGGAGGTCGCGGCCGGGCTGGATGCGGCCGTGGAGATCGCCGACCTCGCCGAGTCCGAGGCGACGCGGGACGCGACGGCGAGCCTCGTCGAGGCGCTGGGTGGCGTCGATGTCCTGGTCAACAACGCCGGGATCCTGCACATCACGCCGCTGCTCGACATCACGATCGATGAGTGGGACCGCACGCTCGACGTCAACGCCCGGGCCGTGCTCGTCACCACCCAGGTCGTGGCGCGGGCGATGATCGCCGCCGGCACCGGCGGCACGATCGTCAACATGGCGAGCATGGCGGCGAAGAAGGCCGCCGGCGGCCAGGCCCACTACGCGGCGTCGAAAGCCGCCGTCGTGTCGCTCACCCAGGCCGCCGCGGTCGAGCTCGGCCCGCATGGCATCACGGTCAACGCGATCTGCCCGGGCTACGTGCTCACCGAGATGGGTGCGGCCACCCGCACCGCCGAGATGATCGAGGCGTGGAGTGCGACGTCACCGCTCGGCCGTTGTGCCGAGCCCGCCGACGTCGCCCGCATGGCGCTGTTCCTGGCATCGTCCGACGCCGCCTATTGCACCGGTCAGGCGTTCAACGTCACCGGTGGCATGGTCATGCATTGAGGACCGAACCGTGACCGACAGCACGACCACCGCCGAACCCACGACCGGACCCGCAGGTGCCGTCGGCCTCCAGTTCACGGATGTGTCGCGCACGTTCCCCGACGGGACCCGGGCACTGGCGGAGACCAGCTTCCGTGTCGAGCCGGGCGAGTTCGTGACGATCGTCGGACCATCCGGGTGCGGCAAGTCGACGCTGCTGCGGATCGCCTCGGGTCTCGATCAGGCGTCGACGGGCGCCGTGACCGTCGATCGTGGGGCCCTCGGCTACGTCTTCCAGGACGCCACGCTGCTGCAATGGCGCACGATCCGTCGCAACGTCGCCCTCTTCGCCGAGCTGGACAAGATGCCGCGGTCGGAACGCGACCGGCGCGTCGCGGAGAACGTTCGCCTCGTCGGCCTCGAGGGCTTCGAGGACAAGTACCCCAAGCAGCTCTCGGGCGGCATGCGGATGCGCGCCTCGCTGGCCCGTTCACTCGTCATGGAACCCGACATCTTCCTGTTCGACGAGCCGTTCGGCGCCCTCGACGAGATCACCCGCGAGCGGCTCAACGACGAGCTGCTCGGCATGTTCCGGCGCAACGGCTTCGGAGCGCTGTTCATCACGCACTCGATCCAGGAGGCGGTGTTCCTGTCGACCCGGGTGCTCGTCATGTCGGCCCGACCGGGGCGGATCGTCGGGTCCTTCGAGGTCCCGTTCCCGTACCCGCGGGCGCCCGGTCTGCGGTTCGAACCCGCCTTTGCCGCCCTGTGTGGCGACGTCAGCCACGAGCTGCGGGGAGCGCACGCATGACGCTGCAGGCCGACCTCGAGACCACGGCTGCGCCGGCCGTCACCGGCGAGGACGGTGCCTCCCCGGTCGGGACGGGCTCGACGGCGGGTCGGCACCGTCCGATCGACGTCCTCGGGCCGATCGCCGGGCTCGTCGTGTTCGTCGGGCTGTGGTGGTTGATGCACGCCTGGATCCTGGAGAACGTCTTCGACAAGCCGAGCTTCCTGGTGCCGTCGCCGGCGACGGTCGTCGACCGCGCCTACCTCGACGCCGCCGTGCGCGGCGACATGCTGCAGGCACTCGGCTGGACGGCGCTCGTGGCGTTGTGCGGCGTCGCCGTGTCGATCGTCGTGGGCACGCTCCTCGCCGTCGTCATGGCCCAGGCGACGTGGATCGAGCGGTCCTTCTGGCCGTACCTGATCGCCGCCCAGGCCATCCCGATCCTGGCCATCGTGCCGATCCTGGGGAACGTCTTCGGGTTCGGCTTCGGGACCCGGATCCTGGTGTGCGTGATCATCTCGGTGTTCCCGATCGTGTCCAACACGCTGTTCGGGCTGTTGTCGGCCGACCCCAGCCAGCACGACCTGTTCACGCTCAAAGGGGCATCGCGCTGGACCCGCCTGATCAAGCTGCAACTCCCGTCGGCCACGCCGGCGATCTTCACCGGCTATCGCATCGCCGCCGGTCTGTCCGTCATCGGCGCTGTCGTCGGCGAGCTGTTCTTCCGCCAGGGCGGCAAGGGCATCGGCATCCTCATGGACGAGTACCGGGGGCGCGGGCAGTGGCCGCAGACCTACGGCGCGCTCGTCCTGTCGTCGCTGCTCGGCGTCGCCGTCTTCATGTTCTTCGGGTGGCTCTCCAATCTCGTGATCGGGCGCTGGCACGAGTCCACCCGCAAGAGCGGCTGACCACCAGCCGCATCCCCCAACGTGAACCCAAGGAGAGAACATGTCCATTCGACGTACCTGTCGCTGGCTGGCGGCCCCGCTGGCCGGCGTGCTGGTCCTCGCCGCCTGCGGTGGCGATGACGACGACGACGCCAGTGGCACCGAGGCTCCGGCCGGCACCGACGCGCCGGCGGGCTCCGCGGCAGCCGGCGACGTCGACCTGTCGGCCGACTGCCCGGCGACGGTCGTGCTGCAGACCGACTGGAACCCGGAGGCCGAGCACGGCTGGATCTACAACATGATCGGCGAGGGCTACACGATCGACAAGGACGGCGTGCGCGTCACCGGCCCGCTGATGGCGGGCGACGTCGACACCGGGGTCGACCTGGAAGTCCGTTCCGGCGGCCCGGCGATCGGCTTCCAGACCGTGACGTCGCAGATGTACACCGACGACTCGATCCTCATCGGCTACGTCTACACGGACGAGGCGATCCAGAACTCGGCCGAGTTCCCGACCGTGGCGATGATGTCGGGCATGGAGAAGAACCCGCAGATGATCATGTGGGACCCCGCGACGTACCCCGACGTCGAGGACATCGCCGACCTCGGTGAGGAGGGCATCAAGATCCGCTACTTCTCCAGCGCCGCGTACATGGACTACTTCCGCGAGGAGGGGATCGTCTCCTCCGACCAGCTCGACGCCAGCTACGACGGCACGCCGGGCAACTTCGTCGCCGCCCAGGGCAAGGACGCCCAGCAGGGCTTCGGGTCGGCCGAGCCGTACATCTACGAGCACGAGGTCGAGGACTGGATGAAGCCGGTCTCGTACACGTACATCAACGACAACGGCTGGAACAACTACGCCGAGTCCATCGCGACGAGGCCCGAGAACATCGAGACGTACCGGGCCTGCTTCGAGAAGCTGATCCCGATCATCCAGCAGTCGGCCGTCGACTACATCGCCGATCCGCAGTCGACGAACGACCTCATCCTCGAGGCGGTGGAGACGTTCGACAACGGCTGGGTCTACACCCAGGGTGTCGCCGACTACGCCGTGGAGACCATGAAGGCCGACGGCCTCATCGGCAACGGCCCCGACGACACGATCGGCAACTTCGACCTGGACCGGGTCAACGAGCTGATCGCGATCGCGATCCCGACCTACACCAGCCTCGGCCAGCCGCCGAAGGACGGTCTGACCGCGGAGGACGTCGTGACGAACGAGTTCATCGACGACTCCATCAGCCTGCCCTGACGTGAGGAGCCGCCGATCCTGGTGACGGGCACCACCGCCACCAGGATCGGACGGCGCGCCATGGCTACCCTCGATCCCCATGACCGCGGACCAGCCCGTCGACCTCAAGCCACGCTCCCGGGACGTCACCGACGGCAAGCCGAAGGCGGCCGCCCGGGCCATGCTGCGGGCGATCGGTCTCACCGAGGCTGATTTCGCCAAGCCCCAGATCGGCATCGCCAACTCCTGGAACGAGATCACGCCCTGCAACATGACGTTGCGGGCGCTGGCCGAGGACGTCCGCCAGGGCATCCGTGAGGCCGGTGGGGTGGCCTTGGAGTTCGGCACGATCACGGTTTCCGACGGCATCTCGATGGGGCACGAAGGGATGCGCGGATCGCTCGTGAGCCGCGAGGTCAGCTGCGACTCCGTCGAGACGGTGGTCTTCGCCGAGCGCCTCGACGGGTTCGTCGGCATGGCCGGCTGCGACAAGTCGATGCCGGCCATGCTGATGGCGTCGGCCCGCCTCGACCTGGCGAGCATCCTCGTCTACAACGGTTCGATCATGCCTGGCGAGTACCAGGGCCGGGCCCTCGACATCACGAGCGTGTTCGAGGCGGTCGGCGCCAACGCGGCGGGCACGATGAGCGACGACGAGCTGCTCGAGATCGAGCGGCGGGCCTGCCCCGGCGAGGGCGCCTGCGGCGGCATGTTCACGGCGAACACGATGAGCTCGATCGGCGAGGCGATCGGCATGAGCCTGCTCGGCTCGGCGTCGCCGCCGGCGATCGACCCACGACGGCACCCCGACGCCAAGGCGGCCGGGGCTGCCGTCGTGCACATGCTCGAGCTCGGCATCACGCCGCGGATGATCATGACGAAGGAGGCGTTCGAGAACGCGATCGCCCTGACGTCAGCCGTCGGCGGTTCGACCAACGCCGTCCTGCACCTGTTGGCGATCGCCAACGAGGCACGAGTCGAGCTCGACCTCGACGACTTCAACCGGATCGCCGGTCGGGTTCCCCACATCGCCGACATGAAGCCGGGCGGCAAGTTCCACATGAGCGACCTGGACCGGATCGGCGGCGTCCCGGTCGTGCTCCGGCACCTCCTCGACGCCGGGCTGCTGCACGGCGACGTGCTGACCGTCAGCGGACGGACGATGGCCGAGAACCTCGCCGCGCTCGACCCGGCGCCGCCCGACGGCGTCGTCGTGCATCCGCTGGATGCTCCGATCCACACCGCCGGGGGGATCAACGTGCTGACCGGATCGCTGGCGCCGAAGGGCGCGGTCGTCAAGGTTGCCGGGCTGAACGCCGAGCAGCAGCGCTTCGAGGGCGTGGCCCGGGTGTTCGACGGCGAGGACGAGGCGATGGCCGAGGTCCTGGCCGGGCGCATCGAGCCGGGCACGGTCATCGTGATCCGCTACGAGGGCCCGAAGGGCGGGCCCGGCATGCGCGAGATGCTGGCCATCACCGGCGCCCTCAAGGGTGCGGGACGAGGCTCGGACTGCGCCCTGATCACCGACGGCCGGTTCTCCGGCGGGACCTGGGGCTTCTGCATCGGCCACGTGGCGCCGGAAGCGGTCGACGGTGGCCCGATCGCGTTCGTGCGCGACGGCGACCCCATCAGGGTCGACGTTGCAACCAAGTCGTTGGACCTGCTGGTCGACGACGCCGAGCTGGCCGGTCGACGCGAGGGATGGCGCCCGAACCCCGCTCGCTACACGAGCGGGGTCCTGGGCAAGTACGCACGGTTGGTGCAGGGCGCCGAGACCGGCGCCATCACCAACCTGATCTGATCCGCCGGGCCAGCGGCGCGTCGACCTCAGTAGCGGTCGCGGCGGGGACCCCCGCCACCGCCGCCGCCGCCGCTGCGCGGGGCGCGAGGCCGGGCCTCGTTGACGGTGATCGACCGGCCGCCGAGGTCGGCCCCGGTCAGCTCGTCGATGGCGCGCGCCGCGTCCTCGTCGCTCATCTCGACGAAGCCGAAGCCTCGCGAGCGTCCGGTCTCGCGATCCGTGATGACCTGAGCGGAGGAGACGGCTCCGATACGCCCGAAGAGACTCGACAGCTCCTCAGAGGTGGTGGAGAAGGGCAGGTTGCCCACGTACAGATTCTTGATGGGATTTCCTCCGTCTAGCGCTCCGCCCTCGACGGCGGACCCGGAGAGCGTACCGCGGTGCGACGACGCATGATGCCTGCGAACGCGCGCCATCCCAACAGCAGCACACCGAGCACGATCGCGGTCACGACCACGAACGACGCCGCGGTGCCCCGGTCGAACGCGGTGCGCCGCAGGACCATCCCGACGACGAGCGTCGTGAGCACGACCTCGACGCCGGCTCGCACCGACCACGGCCGTCGCCGCACGTCGCCGATGACGAGCCAGGCGACGCCGAGCCCGATGAGGAACGGCGCCGCGACGGCGAGCACCCCGCCGAGCCCGTCGTCCTCGTCGTGCGAGCGGGTGCCGGCGATCACGAACACGACGACGGCCGCGACGTCGAGCACGAGACCGACGAGGGCGTCCCGGCGATCCCGGGCTCGCGACTCGGGCATCAGTCGGCGGCCAGGAACCCGCCGAGCGCGCCCTTGTAGAACACGAGCGGCGTGTGCGGGTCGGCGTGGTGGTCGAGGTCGACGACCCGCCCGACGATCATGTAGTGGTCCCCGAGCTCGAAGGTGTGCTCGACGGTGCAGTCGATCCACGCGCCGACGCCCTCGATGATCGGGCAGCCGGTCGGCGAGGTGGTCCACGTGACGTCGTCGAACCGGTCGTCGCCCACGCCGCTCTTGGCGAAGCGCCAGCACAGCGCACTCTGGTCGTCGCGCAGGACGTTGACGCAGAACCTCCCGGCCGGGGCCATCGCCTGCCACGTGTCGCTGGCGATCATCGGCAGGAACCCGACGAGCGGAGGGTCGAGCGAGATCGACGTGAACGACCCGATGGTGAAGCCGGCCGGCTCGTCCCCGGCCCACCCGGTGACGATCGTGACGCCGGTCGGGAAGTGGCCGAGCACTTTGCGGAACTGGGCGCCATCGAAGGGGGCGACGTCACGGCTCATCGAACTCGATGGTAGGCACCGCGCCGGGCGCGCGACACTCTCGCCCCATGCCGGCCGCGATCGCCGCCGCCAAGCAGGCGTTGCGCACCGAGATGCGAGCCGTGCGCGGCCGCATCGCCGCCGACCCGGCCGATCGCCTCGCTCGATCCACCCGCATCTGGGCGCGGATCGTCTCGTTGACCGATCTGGGCGCGCTCAGTCCCAGATCCGAGACTCAGCGCGCCCAGATGCCGAACGGGATCGTGAACGTGATGCTGTTCGAGTCCCGGCCGACGGAACCCGACACGGCCGCCTGGTACGCGTGGTGCCGCGACCGCGATGTCGCCACGTTCCGGCCGGTCGTCGCCGGTGCCGACTTGCGCGTCGACCCGGGTGACCTCGACCCGGCCGTGCTCGACGTCGTCGTCGTGCCCGGTCTGGCGTTCACGGCCGACGGTCGGCGTCTCGGGCAGGGCGGCGGTCACTACGACCGGTTCCTGGTCCGGCTGCGTCCGGACTGCATCACCGTCGGCGCAGCGTTCGTCGAGCAGATCGTCGTCGACGTGCCGGTCGAGCCCCACGACGTCCGCATGACGCACGTGGCGACCGACGCCTGACCGGCGAGCACAGCGCACCGCTACGCGTAGTACTCCCGGCCGAGATGGGTGATCTGGTCCTCGCCCATGATCCAGCGCAACGTGTTCTTGAGCTTCGTCAACTGGATGAACAGGTCGTCCTCGGCCAGCAGCCCGGGCGCCGCCATCGGGCTCTTGTAGTAGAAGCTGAGCCACTCCTGCACGCCGCCGAGGCCGGCCCGCTGGGCCAGGTCGGTGAACAGCACGAGGTCGAGGGCGAGCGGCGCGGCGAGGATCGAGTCGCGGCAGAGGAAGTCGACCTTGATCTGCATCGGGTAGCCGAGCCACCCGAAGATGTCGATGTTGTCCCAGCCCTCCTTGTTGTCGCCGCGCGGCGGGTAGTAATTGATGCGGACGACGTGATCGATGTGGCCGTACAGATCGGGATACACCTCGGGCTCGAGGATGGTGTCGAGCACGCCCAGTTTGGAGACCTCCTTGGACTTGAAGTTCTCCGGATCGTCGAGCACTTCGCCGTCACGGTTGCCGAGGATGTTCGTCGAGTACCAGCCGCGCAGGCCGAGCATGCGCGCCTTGAAGCCGGGGGCGAGCAGCGTCTTCATCAGCGTCTGGCCGGTCTTGAAGTCCTTGCCGGCGATCGGCACCTCGAGCTTCTTCGCGAGGTCCCACGCGGCCGGGAAGTCGACCGTGAGGTTCGGCGCGCCGTTCGCGAACGGGACCCCCTCCTTCATGCACGCCCAGGCGTACATCTGCGAGTTGGAGATCGCGGGGTGGCTCGCGAGCAGGCCCGCCTCGAACGCGTCGATCGACTGGTGGACGTC
>JBEVOM010000228.1:0-34264 GCA_040507575.1 Ilumatobacteraceae bacterium | reverse complement strand
CGCCGGCCCTCATCGCAACGGCGACCAACCCGGCGTCGGCCGGGCCGAGCTCTGAGTCCGGATATTGGTCGCACGTGCGACCAATATCCGGACCGAAACGTGTGGTTCGGCTGGAACCTGGGTCAGACGACCTCGACGCGGCCTTGCGCGCGGAGCTGCACCCGGATCGCGTCGGCCGCGGCCTCGAGGTCGTCACGCTCGACGGATGCTGCGGCGTTGGCGAACGACAGCTCGGCCATCGAGGACGTCGGGATCACGTGGACATGCGTGTGCGGCACCTCGTAGCCGGCCACGATCACACCGACCCGCTCGCACCTGAACGCGGCGCGTTGCGCGACACCGATGACCCGGGTCACCTCGAACAGATGGGCGATCAGGTCGGGCTCGCCGTCGACCCAGTGGTCCAGCTCCTCGATCGGCACGACGAGCGCGTGACCGGTCGCCAGGGGGTTGATCGACATGAACACGACGCATCGCGCGTCGCGCCACACGAACGTGCCTGGGATGTCACCGTCGATGATCCGGGTGAAGAGCGTGGTCATCCCGGCGACGCTACGCAACGTCCTACAGTCTGGCCGTGACCGATCCGACGAGTGGCGCCGGCACGGCCTCTCCCGACAGCGGGCCCGCCGTCCCCGGCGGCGACGCCGCCTCGGACCGTGAGGTCGACTCGATCCTGACGATCCCGAACCTCTTCACGCTGCTCCGACTGCTGTGCCTGCCGCTGTTCCTGTACGTGCTCTTCGGACGCGACAACCCGGCCGGAGCGGCTTGGCTGCTGGGGGGGATCGCGGCGACGGACTGGGTCGACGGGTACCTCGCCCGCCGGCTCGGGCAGGTCAGCGAGTTCGGCAAGAAGTTCGATCCGACCGTCGACCGGCTGCTGTTCGTGGTCGCCCTCGTCGCGCTCATCGTCGAGGACGCGGCGCCGCTGTGGTGGTGCATCGCCGTCCTGGCGCGGGAGGTCCTCGTCGGGGTGACGGTGGTGATCGCGACGGTGTTCTTCGCGATGGTCCGCTTCGACGTCACGTGGCTCGGGAAGCTGGCCACGTTCCTGCTCATGTTCGCCGTCCCGGGCTTCCTGCTCGGCTCCAGCGACTTCCCGGGGCACCACGGTTTCTGGATCGCCTCGTGGATCCTGGGGATCCCGGGGCTGATCCTGTCATGGGTGACGGCCGTCGCCTACATCCCGAAGATCAAGGCCGGCGTCGCCGCCGGCCGCGCCACGCGTTAGCGGCGGAGGCGTCGCTGAAGTTTCGATACGGTTGCGCCCCATGAACGTTCCCGAACAGCTGCGCTACTCGAGCGATCACGAATGGGTCAGCTGGGACGGGGACGTCGTGCGGGTCGGCATCACGGACTACGCTCAGGATGCGCTCGGGGACGTCGTCTTCGTGCAGGTGCCCACGGTGGGCGACGCAGTCAAGGCCGGCGACGCGTTCGGCGAGGTGGAGAGCACGAAGTCGGTGTCTGACGTGTATGCACCGGTCTCAGGCACGGTGGTGGAGGTGAACGAGGCACTGGTGGATGCCCCGCAGTCCCTCAACGACGATCCGTACGGCGATGGCTGGATCTGCGCGATCCGCATCGGCGATCCGGCGGAGCTCGACGCCCTCCTCGACGCGGCGGCCTACCAGGCCCTCATCGAGGGCTGAGCATGGCCTATGTGTTTTGCAACGCGTGTGGACATCGGAATCCGCCCGACAGCAGCTTCTGCTCGTCCTGCGGCTCCCCCCTCGACCTGCAGGGTGACCGCACCATCACCCTGACCGCCGTCGATCCGTTGCAGGACGCCGCCGGTCCCGAGGACGACATCGTCGTCCCGATCGCCGATCTCCCACTCGACAGCGCCGTTCTCATCGTGCGCTCCGGCCCGCAGGCCGGCGACCGGTTCGCGCTCGTCGGTGACCTGACCCGCCTCGGTCGTCATCCCGACAGCGAGATCATCCTCGACGACATCACGGTGTCCCGGCGCCACGTCTCCATCGAGAGGACGGCGGACGGGTACGTCGCCAATGACGCCGGGTCCCTGAACGGGACGTACGTCAACCAGGAGCGCATCGAACGGGCGTTGCTCCACCACGGTGACGAACTGCAGGTCGGCAAGTTCCGCCTGGTGCTGTTCGAGCGAGCCGATGGCTGAGCCCGGCCCGGCCCACCTGTCGATCGGCGAGGTGCTGGGGCTGCTGCTCGAGGAGTTCCCCGACGTCACGATCTCGAAGATCCGGTTCCTCGAGAGCCAGGGCCTGATCGAGCCCGAGCGCACACCGTCCGGGTACCGCAAGTTCTTCGACGACGACGTCGAGCTCTTGCGGGTCATCCTGCGCGAGCAGCGCGAGAAGTTCCTGCCGCTGCGCGTCATCAAGGACCGCCTCGACTCCGGTCAGATCGAGACGCCGGACCCGACGCCGCCGCGTGGCGCGGCGAGCGAACAGCCGACGCCGGCCACCGTGGCCAACCACCCAGCCGCGAGCCGTTCCGGCCCGCCCCGGTCAGCCGAGCCCGCCGCGCTCCCGGCGAGCTCACCGGCCCCCGATCGCTCGGCGTCGGCGACGACGCGCCTGCTCCCCGGTGTGCTCCTCAGCCGGGAGGAGCTGTGCGCCATGGCGTCGGTGACGAACAGCCAGCTCGCCGACCTCGAGGAGTACGGCGTGGTCCCCAAGCGGACCGGGCCGAGCGACCTCTACGGTGAGGACGCGGTCGAGATCGCATCCGCCGCCGGCGGGTTCCTGCGGGCCGGCGTCGACGCCCGCCACCTGCGTACGTGGCGCACCTCGGTGGAGCGCGAGGCCGGCTTGTACGAGCAGCTGATCCTGCCCGTGCTGCGCCAGCGCAACCCCCAGTCCCGCAGCGCTGCGGCGATCCACATCGACGAGCTCGAAGCCCTCGGGACGAGGCTCCGGGCCGCCATGATGCGGGCGGCACTGCGCCAGTACCTCGAGTGACACGTGTGCGAGGCCGGTCGCCGGTACCCGGCCGTCATCACGTCGGACGTGGACCGGCGACGCACGGTACGATCGCGACGTGGTGCCGTTGGAGCTGGTCGGGGTCCGGGTCGAGGTCCCCGCGAACACGCCGATGGTGCTGTTGCGTGAGCAGGCCACCCGCCACCGCCTCCTGCCGATCTACATCGGCACGTCCGAGGCGACGTCGATCCACTACGCCCTCGAAGGTGTCACCCCGCCGCGCCCGCTGACCCACGACCTCTTCATCCAGACGCTCCTCGAGCTGGGCGTCACGCTGGAGCAGATCGTGGTCACCGAGATGCGCGAGCACACGTACTTCGCCGAGTTGCACCTGCGCCGGCCCGACGGTTCGCTGACCGTGATCTCCAGCCGCCCGTCCGACGCGATCGCCCTGGCCGTGCGCTGCCAGGCTCCGCTGTTCGCCTCCGAGGAGCTCCTCGACGAGGTCGGCCAGGAGCCGACCCCGGAACCGGAGGAAGAGGCCGAGGAGATCATCGACGAGTTCCGCGACTTCATCGAGCACGTCAACCCCGAGGACTTCAAGCCCTGACGTGAGCGCTTGACGCGGAGGGGATCGACCCCGTAGCGTCAGTTGATCACAACGACGTAACTACGTTGGTGTCTTCCTGACGCCGCCCGTGCCGTCGTTGTCGCCGCGATGGCTCGCGGCATGAGGTTCGCGAGAGAGGTGTTGGGCCATGACGGAACCTGGTTACAGCGGGACGCAGACCGCCAACATCGTCGGGATCACCTACCGCCAGCTCGACTACTGGGCCCGCACCGACCTCTTGCGCCCGTCGTTGGCCGAGGCCACGGGCAGCGGCAGCCGCCGGATGTACTCCTACCGCGACCTCCTCGAGCTGCGGGTGATCAAGACGCTGCTCGACGCCGGGATCCGCCTCGAGTCGGTGCGCGAGGTCTTCACGTACCTACGCCGCCACGTCACGACCGACATCGCGTCGGCCCACATCGTCATCAGCGGCAACCAGGTCGTCCTGTGCGACGGTGACGAGCTGGTCGACGTCCTCAAGCAGGGTCAGGGCGTGCTCAACGTGTTGCCGTTGGCCGGCGTCAAGGACGACATCGACGCCAAGCTGGTGCCGCTCGACGGCGAGCCGACGACCGCCCGCTCGCCGCGCCGCGCGATATGACGCTCGAGCGCTCGCCGCTCGATGCCGTCCACCGTGCCGCCGGCGCCCGCATGGTCCCGTTCGGTGGGTGGGACATGCCCCTGGAGTACCCCAGCGGCACGATCGCCGAGCACATGGCGTGCCGGCAGGGCGCCGTCGTCTTCGACGTGTCACACCTCGGCACGGTGCAGGTCACGGGCGACGATGCGTTCGACCGGTTGCAGCGCTCGTTGACCAACGACCTGGCGAAGATCGGTCCGGGCAGGGCCCAGTACACACATCTGCTCGACGACGTCGACGCGTCCGTGCTCGACGACATCATCGTGTGGTGGCACCCCGGTGACGATCGCGGTCCGGACGTGTTCGACGTGATGCCGAACGCGTCGAACACCGACCGGGTGCGCGACGCCATCGGCGGCACCGAGACGACGCACGGTCGCGCCGTGCTCGCCGTGCAGGGTCCCGTCGCCACCGAGCGACTGGCCGAGGTGTTCCCGGACGCCGCCGCCGTGGGTCGGTTCCGCGTGGCGCCGGCGTCGTGGCACGGCGCGCCGTGCACGGTCGCCGGCACGGGTTACACGGGGGAGCGCGGCGTCGAGATCGCCGTGCCCGCCGCCGAAGCCGAGTCCCTCTGGGCGGCGATCACCGCCGCCGGGATCGTGCCCGCCGGGCTCGGGGCCCGAGACACGCTCCGGCTGGAAGCCGGGTTGCCCTTGCACGGCCACGAGCTCGGCCCGGGCATCACGCCGCTGCAAGCCGGCCTGGGCTGGGTCGTCGGATGGGCCAAGCCCCAGTTCCGCGGCCGCGCCGCGCTGCTCGCCGAGCGCGAGGTCGGCGTGACCCGCCGCCTCGTCGGCATCGCGACCGAGGGTCGCCGTCCGCCGCGGGCTGGATGCGACGTCCTCGTCGCCGGCGAGGTCGTCGGGGCGGTGACGAGTGGCAACTTCTCGCCGGTGCTCGGCCACGGCATCGCGCTCGCGTTGGTCCCGCCGTCCGTCGTCGTCGGGACGACCGTCGCCGTCGACGTCCGCGGGACGCCGCTCGCCGGGAACGTCGTGCCGACACCGTTCGTAGCCCACTGACGCAGCCGTCCCGTCGGCCGTCTGGGCGCGCAGGCCTCGATGTCGAGACGTGCGCGCCCAGATATGGGAGCACGGCGCCCAGGGTCAGCGGGGCGCGACCGACGTCTTCTTGGCCGATGTCTTCGTGGGCGCCCGCTTCTTGGCCGGCGTCTTCCTCGGCGCCGCCTTCTTGGCCGCCACCTTCTTCGCCGTCGCGGCCCTCGTGACCACCGCGGCCTTCTCGACCGGTGTGGGAGCGGCCGCCACGGACGTGACCGGAGCGGGAGTGGGCGCCGGGGGAGCGGGGGCCGGAGCCGTGGGAGCAGGCCGGGGACCGCGTCCGGGGATGCGCAGGCCGAACATCCCGCCGGCCTGCTCGGCCAGGGCGGCCAGCGGCGACATGCGTCGCGAGAGGTCGTTGATGACGTCCATGAACGTGCCGAGATCGGTCGGCATCGAGCGCAGCACGGGAGAGTTCAGCGTGTCGGCCAGCCGGCTGAGACCCGGGATCACCTGATCGATCGGTGTCGCCAGGCGGTTCGACAGGTCGTCGGCCATCTTCACGGTCCGGGTGATCTGTGGGACCATCGCCCGGATCGGCTCTTCGAAGTCGTTGAGCAGCCGGTTGACCCGGCCGGCCGTCTCGTTGAGGTTCTCCATCGTGGAGTTGAAGTTCTCGAACCCGCGCATCAGCTCGTCGGCCCCCTTGCGCAGCTGATCGAACGACCTGATGACCGCGGCGATCGGCCCGGCGACCAGTGAGATGACGTCGGAGAAGGGATCGGTGCGACCGGGCTCAACCATGGCCGCTCACGCTACCCGGGGCGCCCGTCACGCCAGTGACGTTGCGTACGCCTCCAACGGCTCGCACGAGCAGATCAGGTTGCGGTCGCCGCCGGCGGCATCGATCCGTGACACGGGCGGGAAGTACTTCGACACCCGCAGCGCCGCCAGCGGGTAGGCGCCGACGGTCCGGTCGTAGGGGCGCTCCCACCCGCCGAGCAGCTCCTCTGCGGTGTGCGGGGCCATCCGCAACGGGCTCGACTCCAGCGGCCACTCGCCATCGGCCACCCGGTCGATCTCGGCGCGGACGGCGATCATCGCCTCGCAGAACCGGTCGAGCTCGCTCAGCGTCTCGCTCTCCGTCGGCTCGACCATCAGCGTGCCGGCGACCGGGAAGCTCATCGTCGGGGCGTGGAACCCGTAGTCCATCAGGCGCTTGGCGACGTCGTCGACGGTGACACCCGTGCTCCGGGTGATCGCCCGCAGGTCGAGGATGCACTCGTGGCCGACCCGCCCGGCGACACCGGTGTACAGCACCGGGTAGTGGGCGTCGAGACGGGTCGCCACGTAGTTGGCCGAGAGGATCGCCACCGCCGTCGCCCTGGCCAGCCCGGACGGGCCCATCAGCGCGATGTACGCCCACGGGATCGGCAGGATCCCGGCCGAACCGAACGGGGCCGCCGAGACGGGACCGACCGGCTGATCGGCGCCCAGCGGGTGGCCGGGCAGGAACGGGGCGAGGTGGGCGCGCACACCGATCGGACCGACGCCGGGGCCGCCGCCGCCGTGGGGGATGCAGAACGTCTTGTGCAGGTTCAGGTGGCTGACGTCGGCGCCGAAGTGGCCGGGCCGGGCCACGCCGACGAGCGCGTTGAGGTTGGCACCGTCGATGTACACCTGGCCCCCGGCGTCGTGCACGAGGTCGCAGAGCTCGCCGATCGCCTCCTCGAACACCCCGTGCGTCGATGGATAGGTGACCATGATGCCGGCCAACCTGTCGCCGACGGTCTCGAGCTTGGCCCGCAGGTCGTCGACGTCGACGTTGCCGTGGACGTCGGTCGCCACCACCACGACGCTCATGCCCGCCATCACCGCGCTTGCCGCGTTCGTGCCGTGGGCACTGGACGGGATGAGGCACACCGTGCGCTGGTCGTCGCCCCGCGAGCGGTGGTAGGCGCGGATCGCCAGCAGGCCGGCGAACTCGCCCTGGCTCCCGGCGTTGGGCTGCAGGCTGACGGCGTCGTACCCGGTGATCTCGGCCAGCCATCTCTCGAGGTCGGTGATCAGCTCGCGGATGCCGGCCGTGTCGTCGTCAGGGGCGAACGGGTGCAGTCCGGCGAACTCGGGCCACGTGATGGGCACCATCTCCGTCGTCGCGTTGAGCTTCATGGTGCACGAGCCGAGCGGGATCATCGTGCGGTCGAGGGCCAGATCCCGGTCGGCCAGGCGACGCAGGTACCGCAACATCTCGTGCTCGGTGTGGTACCGGTTGAACACCGATTGAGTCAGCAGCTCGCCGGTCCGGCGCAGGGCGGACGGCAGGCCGTCGGGACAGGCATCCAGGCGCGACTCGTCGAGCCGGGCGCCGAACGCGCCGAGCGCGGCGCGCACGACGCTGATCGTCGTCGTCTCGTCGAACGTCAGCCCGATCGTCGCGTCGTCCACTCGGCGCAGCTCGAGGCCGGCGTCACGGCCCGCCGCCAGCACGGCGTCGGCGTCCACACCCGTCACCGTGACAGTGTCGAACCACGTGTCGTGGCGCAGCGAGACACCGATCGCGGCCAGCGCGTCGGCGGCGGCCGACGTCAGACGCTGCACCCGTTCGGCGATCCGGGCCAACCCCGCCGGTCCGTGCCAGGCGGCGTAGAAGCCGGCGATGTTGGCCAGCAGCACCTGGGCCGTGCAGATGTTCGATGTCGCCTTCTCCCGGCGGATGTGCTGCTCGCGGGTCTGCAGCGCCAGGCGCAGTGCCGGCCGTCCCGCCGTGTCGGTGCTGACACCGACGAGGCGTCCGGGCAGGGCCCGCGCCGCGCTGTCGCGGGCGGCGATGAACGCGGCATGGGGACCGCCGAAGCCCATCGGGACCCCGAACCGCTGGGCCGACCCGATGGCGATGTCGGCACCCATCTCGCCCGGCGGCCGCGTGATCACACACGCCAGCGGGTCCGTCGCGACGACGGCGATGCCGTCGCCGGCGTGCACTGCGTCGATGGCGTCCCGCCAGTCGATGACGGCGCCGGTCGACGTCGGCAGGCTGAACAGCGCGCCGAAGCAGCCGTCGCCGACATCGCCGACATCGCCGACGACCAGGTCGATGCCGATCGGCTCGGCCCGCGTGGCCAGCACGGCGATCGTCTGCGGGTGGGTGTCGTGGTGGACGACGAAGCGGTCCGACGACGCCTTCGAGAGACGGCGAGCCATCGTCATCGCCTCGGCTGCGGCCGTCGCCTCGTCGAGCAGGGAGGCGTTGGCGACGGGCAATCCGGTCAGCTCGCTGACCATGGTCTGGAAGTTCAGCAGCGCCTCCAGCCGACCCTGGCTGATCTCGGGCTGGTACGGCGTGTACGCGGTGTACCAGGCCGGGTCCTCGAGCACGTTGCGTTGCACGACCGGGGGCGTCACCGTGCTCGTGTAACCCATCCCGATCAGGCTCGTGCGCAGCTCGTTGCGCCCGGCGAGAACCCGCAGCGCAGCCGTCACGTCGGTCTCGGATCGGGCGGCCGGCAGCTCCAGCGGGGTCGCCGAGCGGATCGCCGCCGGCACCGCCTCGTCGAGCAGGGCGTCCAGGGACTTGGCGCCGATGACGTCGAGCATCCGCTCGATGTCGGCGTCGGTCGGGCCGACGTGGCGACTGACGAAGTCGTCGTCACCGGTCAGATCGGCGTAGGGACGGGGTGCGGGGGTGGGCATCTGGGGCTCCGGTCGCGTCGGGGTGCTCGACCCCGCGCTGTCATCGGTACCTGAGAGTTTCACCGGGCGTCGTCGCCCAGCTTTCACCTTCGGTGAGCCCGCCCCTGGCCCTTCGGCCGCCGGGGGTCGCACTGCTTTCCAGCGTCGCCTCACCCGTCCGGTCCAGAGGCCTGAGAGATTCCGGGGTGGTTGCTCCTTCGGCGCCGACTGCCCAACGCAGGACGGCTCTCCCGGACAGGTTCGTCGGCACCACGAGGCTAACGCGTCTCGTACCGGACCGCCGTGATGTGGACGACCCGACGTCTCACGTCGCGGAGGGACTGGCCTCCGGCACGTCGTAGCCGCCGGTCGGGCGCATCAGCCGCACCGGGTCGCTGCCGTCCCAGGTGGCACAGACCCGCGCCGTCTTCGACAGCAACGTGAGGAATGGTTCCGACCACTCGACGATCTCGGTGATGAAGCCGAAGTCGTCCACGGTGTCGACGTATCCCACCCGACCGATCCCCGGTGCATCCTGCTCGGCGACGAACTCGAAGCCCAACCCCGTGTAGTGAGCCACCGCCTCGTCGTAGTCCTTGGCGACCGTGCACAGGTGGTGGAGGCCGCTCTCCCCAGGTCCGTACACGTCGCGGTACACGCTCGGCCCGTCGGACACCTGCTCGATCAGCTCGATCTGCAGTGGGCCGGCCTGGCTCACCGCGATCTTGAGCTCCAGCTCGGTCGTCTCGCCGCGGTAGGTCACCGTGGCCGGACCGCGCGCCGGCAGGACGTAGAACGGCCCGACCCCGTACACGTCGACCCACCGCTGCGCCGCGGTGACGACGTCCTCCACGAGTGACGCGAGCTGCATGAACGAGTACTCGCCGGTCGGAACGGGCTGCTGGTACCAGTGGAACCGCTCGTCGCTCATGAGGGCACCGCCGTGTGCGCCGGGCGTGGCGGGATCGTCATGGGGTGGTCGTCGTCGACGATCCCCATGTGCGCCGACCACTTGAACGACAGCGTGACGCCGGCGAGCTTCCACTCGCCGTCGACCCTGCGGTACTCGTCGTCGTAGACGGCGATGATGCTCACGGGCTGGTCGGGGGAGCGCATCGACAGCTCGATGAGCTGCCAGTTGCCGGTCGCCGTGTCGCCCTCGACCAGGATCTGGGGGTTCGACACACAGTGCATGGTGTGCCATTCGGGGCCACCTTCATAGGCCCGCTTGTAACCGCGACGGATCCTCTCGCGTCCTTCCATCCGCCCGAACGGCCCGACGTCGATCCAGCCGTCATCGGTGAACAGGTCGGCCAGCGCGTCGGGGGAGGCGGTGTCGAGCGCGCGGGCGAAGCGGTAGCGCAGGCGCTTGATCCCCTCCAGGTCGAGCAGGTACTGGACATCGATCGCCATGCGAGAGCCCCCAGGTTCGCGAGTGCGGCGGTGCGTGACGGCCGGCCGCACGGTGCACCGTAGCGCGCCATTTCCGTCATGACGGAAAGGGCAGGGGAGTGACGGTCCGGTGCCGCGCGAACTGAGGTGGGGCTCCGCCGCAGCGGGCGGTCCGCGACGGAGCCCCGGACGTCAGGCCCCCCGGGATCGTGCTCAGCACGCCCCGGTGGCCGTGACGATGGAATACGGGGTGACGGCCGATCCGCCGCCGGGGTGCACCTCGAGGTGGAGGTGCGGCCCCGCTGCGTTGCCGGTGTGGCCGACGTACCCGATGAGCTGGCCCGCGGTCACCTGGGTGCCGAGTGCGATCCCGGGTGCCAGGGCGGACAGGTGGGCGTAGAAGAAGTAGGTCCCGTCCGGCCGGGCGATCTTGACCCCGTTGCCCGACAACGACCCGGGAGCGTCGGTGTAGAGCTGGATCACCTTGCCGGTGGCGACGGCGTAGAGCTGGCTGCCCTCGGCGGCCACGATGTCGACACCCAGGTGGACGCGTCCCGCGCCTCGCGCCGCGGCCCAGCTGTCGCCGTAGTAGCACGGTCCCTGCACGGGCTTGGCCTCGAGCTGGATGTTCACCGCGGCGGCCGCGGCCGGCGCGTTCTGGGCGCTGAGACCCAGGGCGGCCGCCGTGTTGGCGTCCACCTTGCCGGTCACTGCCAGCCCCTTGGCCCGCTGGAACGCCATGACGGCGCCCGCGGTCCCGGCCCCGAACGCCCCGTCGGCGCCACCGGGCACGGCGATGCCGGCGTTCAAGAGCGCCTGCTGGAGGGCGACCACGCGAGCCCCCCGCTCGTCGTAGATGGCGAACCCGGCGGCCGTCGCGCCACTGGCCGCTGCGGCGACGGCGGGGGCCGGCGCGGCCGGCGCCGCTGGCGCGGCGCCCGTGAGCCCGAGGATCTTCGCCGTGGCCTGGGTGACCGTGCCGGTCTGCTGGATGCTGTTGGCCCGCTGCAGATGGAGCACGGCGCTGCGGGTGTTGGCCCCGAAGACTCCGTCAGCGCCCTTGGTGAGCGGCCATCCCATCGAGATCAGGGCCTGCTGCAGCGACACGACGGCGGGGCCGCTGCTCCCGAGCTGCAGGCCGACGACCGCCGAGGCGGTACCGGGAGCGACGGCCGGAGGGGCGGCGGGAGCGGCGCCTGAGGATCCCAGCGCGGCGACCGTCGCGGCGTCTGCCGTGCCGGTGGCGGCGATGCCCTTGGCCCGCTGGAACGTCTTCACGGCCTGCTCGGTGGCCGCACCGAAGATGCCGTCGGCGCCACCGGCGACGCTGATCCCCGCGGCGATGAGACCCTGTTGGAGCTGCGTCACGCCCGCCCCGGTCGAGCCCCGGGCGAGCACGCCCGACGACGAGGCGGGCGCGGCGGCCGCCGGTGCCGGGCTGACCAGGCCGAGCGCCGCCGCCGTCGCCTGGTCGACGACACCCGTGATGGCGAGACCCTTGTACCGCTGGAATGCCTTGACCGAGGCCTGGGTGGCCGAGCCGAAGTAGCTGTCCACGCCGTACTTGACCCCGACGCCAACGCGCACGAGGGCCTCCTGGAGCGCCCTGACGGCCTCGCCGGAGTCACCCTTCTTCAGTCCGATGACGTCGCTGCGCTGTGGTGCGGATGCGGGCGCCGCTGTCGCCGAGCCCGCCGAGACGACCGCGGTGCCGCTGACGGTCAATCCTGCGGTGAGCAACACGAAGGCGCTCGTCCGGCGGATTCGGTCACGGCGCGTGCGGGCGTTCGAGGGGTTGGTCATCAGGTCAGGCCTTCCTTGCAGGGTGCGCAAGTGGTTTCGGCCCGGTCCGTCGATGTGTCCAGCGGGCGCCACGTCGCACGACACGTGCTGACCGCGCCAGGTGGCCGTGTTGTCCGTCGTCACCCCTGGTCAGGGGCTATTCGGGACGCCGACCACTTCCGACCTCGTCCCCTCCGGAATCTGACATAACGAGGATTATGGGCGTTGTCCGTCGAATCGGACCAGGTCGGGCCGCCGAGCGTCGCGGGCCGCCGGTCCGGGTCCGTGCCCGCTGACCGCACCGACGCCCCGTCGCCCGCGATCCGTGCGTCGTCCGGCCCCGGACCACCGGTGGGCCGGGCGCTGCCCCGGCCCGGCCGAGACCGCCTCGAGGCGAGCACACACAGGCGCACGACACGAGCTGGCGGTCACCGCCGAAGTGCCGCGCTGCCGCAGCCTCCGATCCCCCGCCTATTACGTCATGACGAAATCTGGGGGTGCGGTGACGTTGCGGCCGGCGGAGCCGCGATCTCCCGGTCCCGCAGCGGCCGCGCCGCCGCCAGCAGCCAGTGCAGCGCCTGGCTCAGCTCGGCCGCGCTCGGCCGCCCGCCGGCCGACTGCAGGTCGCGCTCGACGTCGTCCACCGCGCACGCCAGGACGTACATGTCGTCGCGCAACTCGTCGAGGGCCGCCTTGGCGATCACCAGCTCCCCGTCGCTGAGCTCGAGCTCCCGAGCCCGCTGGCGGGCCACCCAATCCCATTGTCGACAGCGCTGCGAGCAGAACTCGCGCCGCCGGCCCCGTCCGGTCCGTTCAGGCAAGACCCGCCGGCACCACCGGCACCGCCGTAATTCCGTCATGACGCTATCCAACACCATGGCCACCCGCTCGGCGCGGATTCCCCGACGGCCGATGGCGACCGACCGTCCCGGACGCGTTCGAGGCCGAGCTGGCCGCCCTCCCCGGGTCGTACGCGCCGCCCGGCGGGGCGTTGCTGCTGGCGTCCATCGACGACGAGCCGGTGGGGTGCGTCGCCCTGCGGCGCATCGATGCCACCCGTTGCGAGACGAAGCGGATGTTCGAGCTGCGCCGGTGGCTCGTGTTCATGGAGCTCGTCCTGCGTCCCTGACGGCGTCGTCGAGGATCGTGACGTAGTGCTCGATCCCGCTGGCGAGCTCGGGCCACGCCGCCGGCTCGAAGCCTCGCAGGATCTGGACGTACGTGAGGACGTGGTATGCCGCGGTGAGCGCCACGACCTCGGCCCGGGCCGCTTCCGCCCGCTCGATCGGGCACACGTCCGACCATGCTTCGAGGAACGCCCGCCAGGCGTGCGCGCTCCGCTCGGGGTCGGTGCGCAGCCACCGCGACCACGTCATCGCGTCGACGAGCGGATGGGCGATCGCCGTGTCCGACCAGTCGAAGATCACCGGTCCGTCAGGGCCGAGCGTGGTGTTCATGGGATGGAAGTCACCGTGGACCAGCGTCTCCGGGAACCCGAGTGCAGCCACGTCGTCGCCGGCGCTGCGGATCCAGTCGACGAGCGCCCGCAGTTCGCTGCGCTCCCGGTCGAGCCATCGGTGGTCGGCGGCCTCGTCGAGCGCGACCTCCAGTGGGTCGGCGAGCTCCGCGAAGGGCCGACGCGGGCAGCCGAGCGCGCCGATCACGTCGGTGCGATCGACGAACGAACGTTGGATCGCCACGAGGCGTCGGATCACGCCCACGTCATGTTCCGGATGACCGAGCAGGGCGTCGTCACCGACGTCGTCGAGCAGCAGCCACCCCCGCTCGGTGTCGACGGCGATCACCGGTGCAACGCTGCCGGGACGTTCCGCGTCGAGCAGTGCGCTGACCGCGGGCTCGGACCAGAACTGCTCGTAGACAGCCTTGAACCAGACCGGCCCGGTCGCGGTGTCCGTCCGCATGACTGCGGAGAGCGGCCAGTGCTTGACCTGCTCGACGCGACCGGTGGGCGGACGACCGGCGTCGACAAGTCGGTCGGTCACCCACGCTGCGGCACCGTCGTACCATCCGCGGCGGGCCCATCGGGGCCGCAGGGCTGAGACCTCCTGGACACCGCGCGCCTCAGCCACGAGCGCCGCGCCCCGGTCGGCCAACGGGCCGTCGACGAGCGGTGTGGAGGCGTCGAGTGCGGCCCAGCGGCAACCGGGAGGCGTGGTCGCCTCGTCGAGGTCGACGTGCACGAGCACGGTGTCGAACGATGCCAGACCGGTTCCGTGCACCTCGAGGAGCGGCACCGGCCGTGTCGCCCAACCGTCGAGCGTCCGGGCGACGCGCGTCGTGAACGTCCCGGTGCCCTCGGGATCGACCTCGACGACCGGCAGCGCACCACCCGCCGAGGTGAGAACGGTTCCGCGGGCGGCGTCGATGGCGAGAACGTTCGCGCTGGTCATCCCGCGCCAACGTAGGACAGGCCGGGATCTGCCGCGATCGGCCGGTCCCCTCCTACGTTGCCGGCACCCAGTTGCCGTGGAACCCCCTCGGCACGCGGGTGGGCAGGGTCACCGACGCCACGGGACCGGCGCCGGGATCGGCGGCGGGCAGCACGACGAGCGAGCTGCGGTCGACGACTGGGTCGTACACGAAGCTCATCAGCCAGCCGTCGTCCTCGGCGGCATCGACGTCACGGGGCACCATCACCCACTCCCCCGACTGGCGCCCCGGTCCGAGGTCGATCGTCGTCATGTCGCCGGTCGCACCGTCGATGCGCATCAGTCGACCGCCGAAGCCGTTGGATCCGTGATCGCGGCGAACCTCCGTCGCCCACCCGACGGTGTGACGACGTCCGACGCGCCGCTCGTCGACGCGGGGGAACTCGAGGGGCCGATCGCTCAGCTGATCCTCCCGCACCTGGCCCGTGGCCGTGTCGATCGTCCAGCGCCAGAGCTGCGGAGGGCTGTCGTCCGGACCCAGACGGTGGGCGTCGAACACCCGCTCGTAGCGCACGACGTCGACGATCACCCGCTCGCCGTCGTCCCACGCGTTGAGGGGATGGAAGACGTAGCTGGGTGCGATGTCGAACCAGCGAACGTCGGATCCCGAACCACCGAGGGGCACGAGGCCGACCCGGGCGGCGCGCGCATCGTCCCACGCGTACGGGAACCGGACTCCCGCCATGGCGTCGTCGATGTCGAACGCCACCGGTAGGTCCATCACGACGACGTAGCGCTCGGTGATCGCGCAGTCGTGCACCATCGGACCGCCGTCGACCTCGATGGCCTCGACCGAGCGCACTCGACCAGTGGCGTCGACGACGACGTACTCGATGTGGGGCAGGGCCCAGTGGTAGGCGATGGCGTGGAGGTCGCCCGTCGCAGGGTCGCGCTTCGGGTGGGCGGCGTAGCCGTGGGGCAACGTGCCGCCGAAGTCGCACCGCTCGATCGTGTCGAGGTCGAACGACAGCTCGAAGGGTCGCGCTCCGGCCTCGACGACGGCCAGCGTGCGGCCGGCGAGGCCGATGACATTGGTGTTGGCGGTGTCCATCCCGCCGTACATGACGCCGGGCCGGTGCGGCTCGCCGAGGCGATCGGCGACGGAATCGGAGCGGACCCATCGGTTGCGGTACCACTCGGCGCGCCCGTCGCGCAGGCGGACACCGTGGACCATCGCGTCACCGACGAACCAGTGGTGGGTGGCCGGGTCGACCGGCCCGAGCGGGTTCGGCCCGTTGCGCAAGAAGCGCCCGTCGAGCTCGTCGGGCAGCTCGCCGACGACCTCGAGGTCGACGGCCGTGATCTCCTCGGTGACCGGGGCGTTTGCGCCCGTCACCCATTTGCTGCCGTCCACGGGTTCCGCCCTGTCGTGCTCTGTGCTGTCGTGCTCTGGGCGGTCGCAGCCAACTCGTATGCCTACCATGACAATGTTATTCATAACGACGTGATATATGGTTGTCAAGTGCCTCGCCCGCGCAACCCGGAGACCGCCGACCTGTTGCTGGAGACGGCCGCCCGCCTCGTGGCCGAGGAGGGCCAGCCGGCGGTCACGGCGCGACGGCTGGCCACCGAGATCGGGACGTCGACGATGGCCGTCTACACCCACTTCGGCAGCATGGATGACGTGTTCGTGGCCGTGTGGCGTCTCGGCTTCACCCGGTTCGGCGCCGCACTCGCCGGGCCTGCCGTCACCGGCGACCCGGTCGCCGACTGGGTCACCCAGGGTTGGGCCTACCGGCGGTTCGCCCACGACAACGAGCACCTCTACCGGGTCATGTTCGACAACTCGAGCATCGCGTCCAAGGTCGCGGGACGGGCCGACCAGGAGGCCGCGATGGCGACGTTCATGTCGCTGCTCGAACGGCTCCGTCGCTGCGTCGAGGCCGGGCGCTGGCAGGTGGACGACATCCAGCTGGCCGGCGAGGTCGTCTGGTCGACGGTGCACGGCCAGCTCTCGATCGAGCTCACCGGGTACTTCCGCGAGACGGGACGCGATCCCGTGACGGCGTACGCCGAGGGGATGCGACGGTTGGCGCTCTCGTTCGGCGACGAACCAGAGGCTTTGGCCCGCTCGATGGATGTCGCGCTGCGCCGGGCCCGCCGGGCCGAGGCGCTCCCTCAGCGATCGGTGAGCGAGCCACCCTCGGCCCAGGCCGTCTCGACCCTCTGAAGCCGGTCGGCCGCCGAGTCCTTGAGCCGCTCCGCCGTCGCCGCGACGATCAGCTCGAACAGGGCCAGCGTGCCGACGTTGCTGTCGAACGGCGACACCGACGCGGCGGCGATCGTGAACGAGTGGTGGGCGCCCATCGCCAGGGGCGACAGGAGGCCGTCGGTCAGGGCGACGATCGTATGTCCGGCCCCCTTGCCCTGCTCGAACGCCTCGAGCAACCAACGCTCGTATCGTCGCAGATCGACGACGAGCATCGTCGAGCCCGGCGCGCTGAGCGCCAGCTGGCGCCGCACCGTGACGTCGCTCCCGGCGACCACCTGGACGCCTGGTCGCAGCGCGCCGAGCTCGGTGGCGAACTGGGTGGCGACGCCCCGCTCGGCGTCACCGGCCAGCACCACGACGTCGCGCTCGACGTCGGCGAGGAGCGCGACGACGACGTCGAACGCCACGGGGTCGACGGCGTCGAGCGTCGCCTGGACGTTCGACAGCTCAGCGGCCCGGTGGCGGGCGATCGGCTGATCCCCGCCGAGCTCCCGGATCCGCTCGGCGGCGGGGCGCAACTGGCGCGAGAGATCCTCCTGGACCGATGCCTGGAGCGCACTGAAGCCGTCGAAGCCCAGCTTGGCGGCGAGCCGCACGACAGTGGCCGCACCGGCGCCCGCCGCTTCGGCAAGGTCGGCCACCGTGCCGAAGCCCACGAGCTGTGGACGCTCGAGCACCACTTGGGCGACACGTCGTTCCGCCGCGGTCAGCTGCGGGCCGGCATCGCGGACGCGATCCTGAACCTCGGTCTCGGCCATGGCGCGAGACAGTAGTGGACCCTCCTCGACCTCCCGCCGACCGGTTCGGCACGTCTCTTCCGGACGCCGGACCAGGTCGTCCCGCTCGTGGATACTGATGGCGTGCAGCTCCCCCCACCGCCGGCGCGGTCCTTCGCCAGTGACAACGCCGCCGGTGCCCATCCCGCCGTTCTGGCCGCGATCGAATCGGCCAACCACGGCCACGCGCTCGCGTACGGCGACGACCCGTGGACCGCGGCGTGCGAGGACGCGTTCCGCGAGCTGTTCGGCGACGTCACGATGTTGCTGACGTTCAACGGGACGGGCGCCAACGTCGTGGCGCTGGGCAGCATCCTGGGGCCGGCCGACGCTGTCGTCTGCACCGAGTGGGCCCACATCGCGACCGATGAGACCGGGGCGCCCGAACGGATCCTCGGCACCAAGCTGATGACCCGGTCCAGTCCGGACGCCAAGCTGCGACCGGCCGACATCGACGAGCTGGCCCACCTGATCGGCGTCGTCCACCACGCCCAGCCAGCCGTGGTGTCGATCACCCAGTCGACCGAGCTCGGCACGGTGTACACGCCTGACGAGGTGGCCGCGGTGTGCGACGCCGCCCACCGCCTCGACATGACCGTCCACATGGACGGTGCCCGGATCGCCAACGCCACGGCGGCGCTGGGTGCCGACGTCGCCGCGCTGCGCTCGTTCACGATCGATGCCGGTGTCGACGTCCTCACGTTCGGCGGCACGAAGAACGGGCTCGTCGGGGGCGAGGCCGTCGTGTTCCTGCGCCCCGATCTGGCCCGCCGGGCCCAGCTCGTGCGCAAGCAGGTGACCCAGTTGCCGTCCAAGATGCGCTTCGTCGCCGCCCAGTTCCTCGCGCTGCTCGACGACGGGCTGTGGCTGCGGCTGGCCGCGGACGCGAATGCGATGGCGGCGCGCCTCTACGGCGCGGTCGACGGCCTGGCCGCCATCGACGCCGGTCCCCCGCCCGCCGTGAACAGCCTGTACCCGGTCCTGCCGACCGAGATCATCGAGCCGTTGCGACGCTGGAGCTTCTTCTGGGACTGGGACGTGGCCCGCCATCAGGTGCGCTGGATGACCGCCTGGGACACGACGGCCGAGGATGTCGAGCGGTTCGTTGCCGGCGTGACGACCGCCACTCAGGCAGTTGCCTCACAGAATTGACCATTCGATTAGTTCGTCTCTATTATGACGACAGTCGTCACGTTGAGGGGACGCGGGATCCAGCCGAGGGGGTTTCTGGATGGCAGCTGTCGAGCACGTCGGTGTCGAACCGGTGGACAACGACTGGATGCGCGCCGCGGCGTGCAAAGGGCTCACTCACCTGTTCTTCCCGACGTCGGCGGAACGACCGCAGGCCCGGGAGCGTCGCGAGGCGACGGCCCGCCAGGTCTGCCGGATGTGTCCGGTCCAGTCCTCGTGCCAGGAGTTCGCCCGCCTGAACCACGAGTACGGGTTCTGGGGTGGCGAGAGCGAGGACGAGCGGCACGCCGCCGGCTTCCGCTTGATCGCCCCCATCGGCGTCCGCGCCCGCGCCGTGTAGCTCCGTCTGACGTGGTCTCGCGACCCGGCCCACCCCCGGGCCGCCGGGTCAGTGACGCAGCAGGAGCGCGGCCCAACCCTCACGCGTCACGACGTCGACGACCTCCATCGGGGCCAACGCCTCACGCACGTGATCGTGGCCACCGTCGAGGACGCCGCTCACGACGAGCGCACCGGACGGGGAGACGACCCGCTTGAGATCGTCGGCGAGCGACACGATCACCGGAGCCAGCAGGTTGGCCAGCACGACGTCGAAGCCCTCGTCGACGTCACTGAGCGGTCGCGTGCTCGCCGTGACCTGGGCGGACACCCCGTTGCGCGCCGCGTTGGCCAGCGTCGCCTCGATGGCGTCCGGGGAGATGTCCAGCGCCTCGACGTACGGTGCGCCGAGTCGGGCGGCGACGACCGCGAGGACACCGCTGCCGCACCCGACGTCGAGCACCGTGGCCCCTGGCCACCACGTCCGGCGCAACAGGCGCAGCGTCAGGATCGTCGTCGGGTGGTCGCCGAGCCCGAACGACGCGCCGGGGTCGATGTCGACGCGCAGCACGCCGGGAGCGCTCGGGCCGTCCTGCCACGCCGGCACGATGACCATGGTGCGGTCGACCCACGACGGTGTCGCGTGGGCGCGCCAGCTCTCGGCGATCGCCGGGTCGAGCTCGACGGTCCGCCAGCGCCAGCGGTTCGGGAACGCGTCGGCCGACGAGGCGATCGCGTCGATGTTGCTGCCGAGCGCGGTCCAGAGCTCGACGAAGTGGTCCTCCGCACCGGACTCACCGTCCGGCGCCACGCGCTCCTCGACGGCGACGACCCCCAGTCCCCAGAGGACATCGCTGGCCAGCTCGGCCTCGTTGGCCGGCACCGTCACGACGAGGGCCAACATCAGTCGATCCGCCGGAGGTCGCGGCGGAACCGGTGCGACCGGGCGACGTACGCCTCGACGCCGTTCATGATGTCGGCCATCCGGGCCCGGTCCGGCTTGATCGTCGCCGGCGCCCCGACGGCGAGTGCGCCCGGCGGCACCTCGGTGTCGTTCAGCACGACGGAGTTGGCGGCGACGATGGCCCCGGTGCGCACGACGCAGCGGTGCAGGACGATCGCCCCGTTGCCGACGAGGGTGTGATCCTCGAGGCGGCAACCCTCCAGGTGGACGATGTGTCCGACGACGCATTCGTCACCGACGACGGTCGGGTGCTGCGGCGTCGTGTGCAGCACGCTGCAGTCCTGGATGCTCGTCCGGGAGCCGATCTCGATCGCGCCGTCGTCGGCCCGCAGCACGGCGTTCGGCCAGATCGAGCTCTCGGGTCCCACCGTGACCCGTCCGATGAGCACGGCATCGGGGTGGATGTACGCAGTCCCGTCGATCTCCGGGATGAGGTCGCCGAGCGCGTAGATGGGCATGCCGAGAACGTAACCGCCGCCCTCGCGCGGTCAGGGACGGTTCCTCGTTGGGAGGTGTTTCGGGACGACGCTGTAGGTTGGCTCGCCATGTCCACGCGCATCGAGATCGAGCTCACCAGCTCGACGACCGACGGAACGTGGACCTGGCGCGCCGCTGGGGCTCGCGAACCTCGCGGTGTGCTCGCCGGCACCATCCTGCCGCCCGGCGCGACCGTCGGCGACCACCTCAAGGTGGAGACCGAGAAGGACCTCGACGGGATCCGGGTCCTGTCGGTCGTCCAGGGCAAGGAGAAAGCGACGCGCCGCGACGTGCTCGAGCTGCTGCCCAGCGAGGAGCGCTTCGAGCCCGTCATCCAACAGAAGGCCCAGCGCGGCCGCGACGACCGCCCTCGCGGCCCCCGGCGCGATGGTCCCGGTGGCGGGGATGACCGTCGTGATCGACGGCGTGATCGCCCTCAGCGCAGCGGACCCGGCGGTCCAGGCGCGCCGGGCGACCGTCGGGAGCGCACGGACCGTGGCGACCGTCCCGACCGCCCGGCCGGTGAGGACCGCCGGCGGACTCCACGCCCGCACTTCACGCCACCACCCGAGGTGCCCCAGCGCCCGAAGCCGAAGCGTCTGCGCCCGGGCAAGCAGCATCGCACCGAGGTGATGGACGCGTTGCCGGACGAGCAACGACCCGTCGCCGAACTGGCCACCCAGGGCATCGCCGCGGTCCGTCAGCGCCTGCGCGAGGACAACACCCGGCTCAGGGCCGAGGGCAAGCCGGTGATGCCGGAGGCCGCCGTGCTGCGGATGGCCGAGGACCTGATCCCCCGCCTGCGCGTGGCCGACTGGCTCGACCGGGCCGAGGCGGCCCAGCGCCAGCTCGAGCACCTCGACCTGCGCGACCTGCGCAGCGTCGTCGCTGCATCCGACGACCCCGTCGTCGCCCGCGACGAGTCGACCCGCGAACTGGCCGCCAGCCTCAAAGCGGCCCTGATCACGAAGCAGGACGAGGAGCTGGCGCTCTGGCTCGGCGACGTGGAGGCGGCGCTCGACGTCGGGCGGGTCGTCCGGGCACTGCGCCTCTCGGCCATGCCGCCGAAGGCCGGCGTGCCGTTCCCCGGCGTCCTCGCCACGCGGCTCGCCGAAGCGACGACCGCGTCGTTGCTGCCCACCGACGGCCCCGACCGCTGGTCGGCCGTCCTGGAGGCAGCAGCGTTCTCGCCGATCCGGGCCCTCGTGACGCCGTCCGCGCCCGCCGAGCACCGCAGCGACGAGCTCCTCGCGACCGTCCGCCGGCTCGGTCCGCTGCTCCCCCAGATCGCCGCGATCTACGAGATCGAGGTCCCGTCAGGTGCACCGGTCCCCAAGCCGCTGCGCCCGGTGACCAAGCGTCCCGAAGGCGCCAAGAAGGCCGCACCCAAGCCGCCGCCCAAGCGCGACGCGCCAGCGGCCGCGATCACGTCGACCGTCGCTCCCGATACAGCCGGCGAGGCCCCCGAGCCGCCGGCCGGGCCCACCGGCGGCGCCGAGCCGATCGCTGAGCCCGAGCCGGCCACTGAGCCCGACGCCGTCGTCGGCGCGGCCACCGGCGCCGACCCGACCGCCGAATCCGAGCCGGCCGCTGAGCCGGACGCCATCGTCGGCGAGTCCACCCCCGACATCGAGGCGGCCGCCGAACCCGAGCCGAGCGCCGAGCCCGAGCCGAGCGTTGAGCCGGACGCCGCCGAGCCCACCGGCGCCGAGGCGGCTGCGGAGCCCGACGCCGCCGACACCGCGGCCACCGACACCGAGCCGATCGGTGAGCCGGCGACCGAGGTGTCGGCCCCGTCCGACGACTGAGTCGCCTCCCTTTCTGGCTGGCTCGTGTGACGCTTCCGTGGGTGGTTCGCGGACGAGGCGCGCGCTCTGGGCGCGCACGGTCTCGATATCGGGACGGTGCGCGCCCGGATCGCGAACGGGCCGGGTTCCAGAGCTCTGCGACCGACTCGACGCCCTGCGAGCGGGTGCGGCGCGGCACCGACTCCGGCCAGCCGTACAGTCGCGCCCATGTCCAATGTCGTGCGCTACGAAACCGACGGCCGTGTCGGCCTCATCACGCTCAACCGTCCGGAGGCCCGCAACGCGGTGAACGGCGAGCTCGCTCGCGGGCTCGAGGCCGCGGTCGACGCGTTGGAGGATGACGAGGACGTGTGGGTGGGGATCCTCGCCGCCAACACCGAGGGCCAGTCGAAACCGGTGTTCTGCGCCGGCGCCGACCTCAAGGCGATCAACGCCGGGGAGACCGACCTGGGAACGGAGCGGGGTGGTTTCGCGGGGTTCGTCTACCGCGAGCGCCGCAAACCGATCATCGTCGCGGTCGACGGCCTGGCCACCGCAGGCGGGTGCGAGATCGTCCTTGCCGCCGACCTCGTCGTGGCGACGACCGGTTCGGCGTTCGGGTTGGCCGAGGTCAAGCGCAACCTCGTCGCCGGCGCCGGCGGCCTGTTCCGCCTCCCCCGGGCCGTCGGTCAGTCGGCAGCGATGGAGGCGATCCTCACCGGCGAGCCGATCCCGGCCGAGCGCGCCTACAGCCTCGGGCTCGTCTCGCGGCTCGTCGCACCCGGCGAGGCGTTGGCCGAGGCCCGGCGGTTGGCCGACCAGATCACGGCGTGCGCCCCGTTGGCGGTCTGGGAGAGCCGTGCCGTCGTGCGGGCGGCGACGTCCGAGGACGACGACACGCTCAAGGCCATGACGGCGAAGGCATCACGGGCCGTGCTCCGCTCCGAGGATCTCAAGGAGGGCCTCAGCGCCTTCATCGAGAAGCGCGCACCCCGCTGGACCGGGCGCTGAGGCCGACTCAGCGCAGGGCCCTCGACACGGTGATGAGCCGCGCCGTGATCCCGGCCCGCTCGTAGAGGTTCTTCGTCTCCCGGTCGCCGGGCAGGGCCTGCCCCTCGATCACCACCGCCCCGCCGCTCCGGGCGGCCTCGGTCGCGGCTTCGAGCAGCGAGTCGCCGAACCCGAGCTCGCGAGCGCCCGGGGTGACGTACACCTGGTCGACCATCGCGATGTCGCCTGCCCGGTCGAGCACGAGGTAGCCGACGAGCAGCGGGAGGTCACCGGGGAACGTGAGCTCGGCAACGAAGACCTGACGGCTGTCGACCGCACGGTCCCACGACGGGCCGATCGGCGGATGCTCCTCCAGCCAGCGGTTGCCGCCGCGGGTGTCGACGAGCGCGGCGCGGGCCTCGTCCTCGAGCACGTTCAGCGGACCGGCGTCACCGGCGGCGGCCGGGCGCACGGTCGGATCGATCATGGCTCGACGAGGAGTTGATCGATCTTGCCGAGCACCGTCCGCCGACCACGGTGGCCCGACTCGAACCCGCGGACCGTCCGCAGCTCGTCGGGAGTGAGGGCCGGGAGGCGGGCGACGACCTGGCTCGCCGCGAGGCTCTCGTACTCGTCGATCGCCAGCTCGGTCCGGTCGGCCGGCCGGCCCCGAACCGGCGACGGAGAGGCGGCCGTGCTCGACGGCGCCGACGGGGGAGGCGGCACATCGGCGGTCCCGTCGGACGGCGCCACCGGCGCAGCCGGGCGGTCACGTCGCACGACCACGCCGATGAGCGACGTGGCGACCCGCGCCGGCTCGGTCACCCGCGCGCCGACCGCGCCGATGCGGCGCAGCACGCGGCGCCGGGCCCGGCACAGCGCGGCGCACGGCGCGACGATGGTTGCGCCCGCGATCGCGTGCAGGCGGCGTTCGACCTCGACCCGGATCGGGTCCTCGGTCGGCGCCGGCACGGTCAGACCATCACCCGAAGATGGGACAGTCGTCGTCACCCACGGGGCAGCCCGGTGCGCTGGCCCGCACGAGGAGGAAGCAGTTCGAGCAGAGCTGCTCGTCGGCCCGCTTGGGCTGCAACCGGTCGCCGGTCTCGCTGCGGTCCTCGGGCTCTTCCTCGTCCTCGTCGGCCTCCTCCTCCACGGTGACCAGGCGATCCTTCAGGATGCGGTCGAGGTCCGCTTCGACGTCGTCGGGCGACAGGATCTCCTCGTCGTCGTCGTCGTCCTCCTCGGCATTTCGCCGCTTCGTCCGGGTGGTCGGCGCCTCGTCGGCCTCGGCCTCGTCCTCGTCCTCCTCGTCGTCGGTCGTGGCAACGACCTCGTCGTCGTCGGTCTCGAGACCGAACTCGGCCTCGTCGACGTCCTCCTCCAGCTCGTCGGCGTCCGGCTCGACCTCGACATCGTCCGGTTCGTCCGGTTCCTCCGCGTCGACGTCGGGTTCGGCGTGGGTGATCTCGTCCTCGTCGTCAGCAGCCATGTGTGCTTCTCTCAGCCCAACTTCGTCGTACGATGACCACCGGGCGGCGGTTTCGCGGCCGGAGCCTAGGCCGGTGTTCACGATCGCCTCGGCCCCGTGTTTGTGACAACCGTCACGAGGTCAGGGTGATCGGCGCGCCTCGGCCCGACGCTCGGACTCGAGGCGTTCGAGCTCCGGCGCTTCCGTCGTCAGGTGGCTCATCGCCCCGGCAACGGCCCGATGACCGGCCTGCTCGGCGATCAGCCGATGCATCTCCAGCGCGATCCGGCGGTAGGCGGGGTGGCCCTGCGCGCTCGACCGCAACTCGAGGAGGTGGATCGCCTCCCGGGCGTTGAACTGCATGGCGTAGCGCAACCGGTACGCCATGGACACGGCATACGCGGCCTGCTCGGGGAACTCGTCGTGCAGCGCCTCGTAGAGCTGCGACGAGCGGTGCATCGCCTCGTCGAACACGTCGGCCTGGCCGGCGTCGTCGACCAGTTCGGGGCGCACGTAGCCGTGGTGGGGTGTGAGCGCCTGCCACTCGATCGTCAGCAGGCGGTGGCGCTGCAGATCGCGGAACGCCCCGTAGTCCGACAACACGTCGAACCGGTAGTCCACGCGCTCGAACGCCCGGCCGGGCTTGTGACGGCGGTTCTCGCGCTCACCGACGTACGCCCGCAGCAGCGCCAGGCGCTCGGCCGCGCCGAGACGGGTCACCCGGTCGAGCACCTGGGACTCGGGCACGTCGGTGTGCGGATAGCAGATCGCCGCCAACAGCTTGTCCTCGGCGTCGGGATCGAAATCGACGAGGGTCACGGACGGGGCATGGGCGATCGGCTCGTCGCCGAACAGCGACGCCACCAGCTCCGACGTGCGTTCGCGGGTCGTGGCGAGGTAATGGCTCCAGCGCACACCGCGCTCGGCGACGTCGACGCGGCGCAGGAAGCTCGGGATGACCTTGCGCAGCTCGTGCAACATCAGCTCGCCGTAGTCGCGGGCCTCGGGCAGGGGGTGGGCGCGCAGACGCAGCAGCAACGCCTCGAACGCCTGGCCGCTGCCGTAGATCCCGACGTTCGACAGCGAGGCCGCCGGCAGGATGCCGCGAGCGGCGTCGAGCGCCTTGGCCCTGGTGGCCTGGCGGAACACGAAGTCGCTGTCGTCGGGGTGGCGCTCGATGGTGGCGCGCACGTGATCGGTGACCGCGGCGAGGACCTGGCTGTAGGCGTCGAAGATGCGGTCCATGTCGCCGACGTACCGGGTGCCGAGCCGGCTGGCCAGCACGGCTGGGTCACGGAAGAACCGGTACCGGCCGCCGAGGCGGGCGTCATACGCGATGTAGCGCGTGCTCTGTTCGAGGTAGCTCATCAGGCGACCCCACTCGAGCACCTTGGTGAGGATGTTGGACGCCTGCTCGCAGGCCAGGTGGACCCCGCCGAGCTGGGCCACGGAGTCGTCGCCGTATTCGACGAAGACCTTCTCGTACAGGTCCTCGGCCCGGCGCAGCCCGACGGTGGCGTCGATCGTGTGGTCGCCGGAGATGTCGAGATCGCCGACGAACTCGTCGAGGAACAGCCGGCGCAGGCTCTTCGGACTGCGGCTGTAGCGAGCGAACAGTGCGCCTTTGACCACCTCGGGCAGGTTGACGAGCGCGAACACCGGCCCGTCGAGGTTCGTGAAGTACCGCCGCAAGACGTCGGCTTCCCCGGAGTCGAACTCCTCCGGGACGTAGGCAGTCACGATTGACCATCCTACGAGACGGCGGTCACCTGCTCAGGGGATCGCCCACCGCTCCCACCAGCCCGTTCGCGCGCCGGCTACGTGTGCACGAACACGGCGTCCGGCTCCACGTGCAGGTCCAGCGAGCGAACCCCACCGTGGCGCACGCCGTCGACCCACAGACCGAGCGGCGTTTCGAAGCGCCATGTTCGCGCCGTGACCCGTGCCGTGCGGATCGCCGGGTGAGGAACGTGCGTTCCCGACGGGAGGCGGCGCCGGGCCTGCCAGCGAGCGCGCAGCGCCATTGCCTCGTCGACCTCGACGACATCGGCCCGACCGTCGTTGGGGTGAGCGGGCGGCGCAACGTCCCAGCGCCCGATGCGATCGACGTTCATGATCGCGACGATCGGTCCCCTCCAGCCCCTGGATGCGGCATCGCGGGCGACGACGTGGGCGGCCGCGACGAGGGCTCGACCGTCGGCCGTGATCCGCAGCACGTCCAGCGAGAAGCGCTGCCGCTCGGGACCGGGCGCCGGCCCGCCGAGGGTCTGCAGCACGTCGCCGCCGCGCAGCCGCAGCGAACGCCGATCGCCCGCCACCACCAACGCGGCGAGGGCGGCGTCGTCGTCGACGTCGACCAGATCACCCGGGTCGGTGACCGCTTCGCCCCACGACTCCCCTCGTCTGATCGTCATCTGTCCGGATCGGCGACGACGAGTCCGGCCACGCCGTCGGCGACGACACCTCGGAAGGCCCGTTCGGACACCTCCCGGGCCATCTGGCGGGTTCGCGGATCTGGCGCGACGAGCGCCACCTGCCGCGCCAGGTCGATCAACTGCTTCATCGTCCGGACGAAGTCGCCGCCGGTCAGTTCCTCGGCGCCGACGACGTCGGCGAGGTCCTCGCCCAGCACCCAGGCGTGACCCGCGGCGACGAAACCGGCATCCGGTGGGCGGTGCACGGCGAGCCCGAGCGACCGTTCGTCGGCCGCCAGGTCCTCGCTCGTGGCCAGGATCCCACGCCAGCGGCGACGCACGTCGTCGGAGGGGAACCACGGGGGCGCCGGCGGGTCGGGGCTGCGGTGCTCGTACACGAACACCGACAGCAGTCCGCCGAGCTCCGGCGCATCGAGGCCGTCGAACGCACCGTTCAGCAGGCACTCGGCGACGAGCAGGTCCGACTCGTGGAACACGCGCGCCAGCACGTCGCCGCGCGAGGTCAAGCTCCACTCCCGGGCATCCACGTACCCGCGCCGCTCGAGCACGTCGAGCACGCGGTCGAACTCGCGGGCCAGTGACTGGTTGTGCTGGTCGGCCCGTCCGGCCAGCTCGACGAGCTCGCGCTCGAGGCGCTCCGTCTGCCCCGCGGCGCGCATCCGCTGACGCAGGTCAGGGTCGGACTCCACGCGGTGAGCACCCGGCGACTCGCGACGTCCGCTCGGGCTGCCGGCCGGCCGCAGCTTGGCGCTGCCCAGCAGACGGGCCACGTCGCGGCGGTACTCGAGGCGGTTCGGGCTGAAGACGTTGGGGAGACGGACGGTGCCGATCGAGCGGGGCACCTCGTCGAAGTCGTCCGCCGTCAGGAGGAGGAGATCGGCCCGCTTGGTGACGGTCGTCAGTCGCATCCCGCCCTTGCGGTGGGCGCTGGCGACGACCGCCACGGGCCCGCGGTACCGACCCTTCGACGCGTGCACGATCTCGCCCGGCCGCAGTCGGGACAAGCCGACGGCAACGAGGTCGTCGCGACCGCGACGTCGGGCCCGCACCTCGTCCAGCGACCGGCGGTACTCCCAGATGTCGCCGTACGCGCTGACCGCCTGCTGCCGCGCCACCGCGAGGTTGGCCCGTACCCGCTCGACGCGGGCCTCGATTCGTACGACGTCGCGGTCGGACTGGTACTGGGCGAACGACAGGTTCAGGAGGTGGTGAGCCTGTTCGCTCGTGTAGGCGCCGACGAGGTTGGCGGCCATGTTGTAGGTCGGGCGGAACGCCGAGCGGAGGTGGAACGTGCGGCTCGAGGCGAGTGCCGCAACCTGCTCGAACGGCACGAACGGGCTCCAGAGCACGACCGCGTGCCCCTCGTCGTCGATGCCTCGACGGCCGGCCCGACCTGTCAGCTGGGTGTACTCACCCGGGGTCAACATCTCGTGGTGGTCACCGGTGAACTTGGTGAGCTTCTCGATGACGACGGTGCGGGCCGGCATGTTGATCCCCACCGCCAGCGTCTCGGTGGCGAACACGACCTTGATCAGCCCCTCGATGAAGCAGGCCTCGACGGCCTCCTTGAACGCCGGGACCATCCCGGCGTGGTGGGCGGCGACCCCGGCCTCGAGCTGGGCCAGGAACTGGCCGTACCCGAGAACGGCGAGGTCCTCGTCGGCGAGGCCCTCGAGACGAGCGTGCACGATGTCGCGGATGCGGTCCCGCTCCGGGCCGGTGGTCAGCCGCAGCCCGGCCGCGAGCGCGGTGCGGGCCGCTTCGTCACACTGGTTGCGGCTGAAGATGAAGACGATCGCCGGCAGCATCCCCCGCCGGTCGAGCAGCTCGACGGTCTCGACCCGTCCCGGGGTGGCCAGCACGCGTCGCCCGCTCCCCCGTGCCGGACGCTCGTGGCGCGCCAGGCGCCCACCGCGGACCGCCGAAGCGTCGAGGCGGACCGCCTCGGGGTTGGCCCGCCCGCCGGCGAACGTCTCGAGCAGGTGGAGACGATCGTTCGTCCGGTCCCCGACGAGGTAGCGGTCGTCGAGGCGGACGGGCCGCCGCAGCTCGACGATCGGCGTCGTCGGGCCGCGCACGGTCTGGATCCACGCCGCCAGCTCGGCCGTGTTGCTCACCGTCGCCGACAGGCAGATCAGCCGGACGTGCGGCGGAAGATGGATGATGACCTCCTCCCACACCGGTCCCCGATACGTGTCCTGGAGGAAGTGGACCTCGTCGAGGATGACGAGCCCGAGACCGCCGGGCGCGTCCTCGAGCGCCGACGACCCGCCGTAGATCATGTTGCGCAGCACCTCGGTCGTCATCACGACCGCCGGCGCGTCGGCGTCGATCGCGTTGTCGCCTGTGAGCAACCCGACACCGCCCGGCCCGTAGCGCTCGCGCAGGTCGCGGAACTTCTGGTTCGACAGCGCCTTCAACGGCGCGGTGTAGAACGACCGGCGGCCGTCGCGTCGCGTCGTCTCGATGCCGTACTCGGCCACGACGGTCTTGCCGCTGCCGGTCGGCGCGGCGACCACGACGTGGTGGCCGGCGTCGAGGGCGTCGAGTGCTTCGACCTGGAAGTGGTCGAGCGGGAACGGGTAGCCGCCGATGATCTCGGCCCGGTCGGCCCGCACCGACGGACCCTGTTCGCTCGCACTGTTCGGTCCGGCCGACGCGATCGGCCGGGCACGCTCGCTCACCGCTCATCCTGTTCGCTCGCACTGTTCGGTCCGGCCGACGCGATCGGCCGGGCACGCTCGCTCACGGGCCCAGTCTCTCAGTCCGCGGTGGCCCGTCGTCGCTTTCGCCGTTGGAACAGCAACCCGATGAGCACCGAGATCACATACAGGATCGTCATCGGCACGGCGAGGGCGGCGAGCGAGATCGGGTCCCCGGACGGCGTGATCACCGCAGCGACGACGACGATGAGGATGACCGCGTACCGCCACTGCCTGATCAGCGCCTGCGGGGTCACGACGCCGACGAGCTGCAGGAACACGAGCAGCACCGGGAACTGGAAACCGATGCCGAAGGCCGCGACCATGAGGAGCACGAGCCGGACGTACTTGCTGACCTGGAAGAGCGCACCGACGTCCCCGCCGGCCCAGGCGATGAGGAACTCCAGCGCCTTGCCGAGCGTCAGGTAGGCCAGGAGGCCACCGAGCAGGAACAGGCCGACCGAGCTCATGATGAACGGGATGGCGTAGCGCTTCTCCTTGGAGTGCAGCGCCGGTGTGACGAAACGCCAGATCTGCCAGAGGATGATCGGCATGGCCAGGATCAGGCCGCCGTAGCTGGCGATCCGCAATCGCGTCGCCAGACCCTCGACCGGATCGAAGAAGAAGAGCGCCGGGTCGTCACTCGTCGGGTCGAACCCGCAGAACGACTCGCCGCGCTGCAGGCACAGGTCGATGTACGGCTGCAGCAGGAAGTCGAGCACCTGGTCGTAGAAGGCCACGATCAGGATGGCGAACACGGTGACCGCCAGCGCGCAGCGGATGATCCGGACCCGCAGCTCACCGAGGTGCTCGGTGAGCGTCATGACGTCGTCCGGCGTCCTCATCTTCGGCCGCTCGCGGCGGCGCCGGAACGATGGGCTCATGGGTGCTGGTCGAGCGGCGTCGGGGACCCGCCGTCACCGGCGTCCGACGCGCGAGCCGGCGTTGCGGGAACGCCACCGCTCAAGGTGCGATTGATGAGGTCCTCGTCCGGGTCGCCGTTCATGGCCGATGGTTCGTCGCCGGCGGCCGCTCGGTCGGGTGCCGGGGCGGGATCGGCCGCACCGGACGGCCCGACCGGACGCGCCACGTCGTTCGGCTCGTCGTCGTCCTGCGTGGCGGCGTCGTCGGCCTTCGGCCCGGGTGACGACGTCGTCGAGATGATCCGCGGCACGGCCGACTTCACAGCCTCGGTCGGGCTCGCCGCCTTGCGCAACAAGTCCGCGGTGTCGCGCATCTCCTTCATCGGCTCGTCGAGCGCGCTCTTGACCTCAGCCTGGAAGCTGTCACCCATCTTCTTCAGCTCGGCGTACGTACGACCGGCCCGGCGCAGCGCCTCGGGCAGCTTCTCGGGGCCGAGCACGACGAGTGCCAGGAGCAAGATCACCACGATCTCGCTGCCCGACAGGTTGAACACGCGGCGAAGTCTACGGTCCTGCCATCATCGGACGTTGTGCAACAACGGCTCCCGTCGCTGCTCGACCTGCCGATCGCCTTCGCCCACCGGGGAGCCCGCGCCCAGGCCCCCGAGAACACGATCGATGCCTTTACGCTGGGGCTTCGCCTCGGCGCCAGCGGCCTCGAGAGCGACGTGTGGCTGAGCGCGGACGGCGTGCCGGTGCTCGACCACGATGGCGTGGTGCGCTCCGGACGACGTCGGCGGGCGATCGGGACGGTCCCCCGCGCCGACCTTCCCCCGCACATCCCGGCGCTCGCCGACCTGCTCGCGACCTGCGGCCACGGCTACCACCTGTCGCTCGACCTCAAGGACGACGACGCCGGGCCGGCCGTCATCGATCTCGTCCGGCGGGAGGCCCCTGCGCTCCTCCCCCGACTGTGGCTGTGCCACCCCGACGTCGAGCGCCTGGCCCGTCTGCGGCCCTACGACGAGACGGTGCGCCTCGTCAACTCGACCCGCCTCAGCCGGATGCGCGAGGGGCCCGAGCGGCGGGCGGCGACGTTGTCGACCGCCGGGATCGACGCCGTGAACCTCCACCACTCCGACTGGACCGGTGGGCTGGCGACGCTCTTCCACCGCTTCCGCCGTGTCTGCTTCGGCTGGGACTTGCAGTTCGAGCACGTGATGCGGCCGGCGCTGCGGATGGGCATCGACGGCATCTTCAGCGACCACGTCGACGTGCTCGTGGACGCGTTCCGAGCCGAGCTCGGCACGATGCCGGTCCCGCCCGGTTAGCGCGTGACGGCCGGCGCCACCGGCCGTGGCGAAGCGGTCAGAGCCACTGCCAGTCGGCCCGGGGCCAGAAGACGACGAACGCCCGCCCGACGAGGTCGTCTTCGTCGATCGGGCCGAGGAACCGGCTGTCCTGCGACCCGCCGCGGTTGTCGCCCATCACGAAGACGTGGTCGGAGGGCACGGTTGTCGGCGAGTAGTCGCCCCCACAGTTGCCGGGTGTGACGACCTCGGGATCGAGGTACGGCTCTGCGAGCACCCGACCGTCGATGAGCACCTGACAGCTGCGGACCTCGATCGTCTCCCCGGGCAGCGCGATGACCCGCTTGATGAGGTCGCGCTCGGACGCACCGGTGATCTGGTGGAGCACGACGACATCACCGCGGTTCGGGTCGTGCAACCGGTACGACAGCTTGTTGACGAACACCCGGTCGCCGTCGTGGAGCGTCGTCGCCATCGACGTGCCGTCGACCACGAAGTGGGCGAGCACGAACGTGCGGACGAGGAACGCGACCAGCAGCGCGACGCCGATGACGACGATCCAGTCGACGAGCGCCCGTCGCCGACGGGCCAGCGTCGCCTGCGCGCTCTCGGCGGGATCCTCGGCGGCGTCTTCGTCGTCGTCGCCGTCATCGCCGTGCGGCGTGGTCCCCTCGGTGTCGTCGGGCACCACGATCACCTCGCCCTCGACGGTTGTTGCATCGACGTCGTCGTCTCCGTCAGGCGTCGCGGTCACGGCCACCTGGTCACAGCGACTCGATCAGCTTCTCGACCCGCTCGTCACGGCTCTTGAACGGGTCCTTGCACAGCACCGTCCGCTGGGCCTGGTCGTTGAGCTTGAGGTGCACCCAGTCGACCGTGTAGTCGCGCTTGCGCTCCTTGGCGCGCCGCACGAACTCACCACGTAGGCGGGCCCTGGTGGTCTGGGGCGGCACGTCGGTCGCCGTCTCGATGTCGGCGTCAGTGCACAGCCGTTCGACCATGCCACGGTCCTGGAGCTTGTAGAACGGGCTGCGGGCCCTCGAGACGTCGTGGTACTGGAGATCGAGGAGCTGCACGCGCGGATGCCCGAACGGGATCCCGTGACGCTCCCGGTACGCCTCGAGCAGCTTGTACTTGATCACCCAGTCGACCTCGCGATCGAGCTTCAGCGGGTCGTTCTCGATCGTCGTGACACAGTGCTCCCACATCTCGAGCGCCCGCTGCTCGAGCGGCGGGAAGCCCTTGGTGTCGGCGTAGCGCAGAGCGCGGTCGAGGTACTCACGCTGGATGTCCATCGCGCTGACCTCGCGACCGTTGCCGAGGCGCACCGTGCGACGGCAGGTCGGGTCGTGGCTGATCTCGCGGATCGCCCGGATCGGGTTCTCGAGCGTCATGTCGCGCAGCACGACGCTGCGATCCTCCAGCATGCGCAGCATGCAGGCGGCCGCACCGACCTTGAGGAACGTCGTGTACTCGCTCATGTTGGAGTCGCCGACGATGACGTGCAGGCGGCGGTAGCGCTCGGCGTCGGCGTGCGGCTCGTCGCGGGGGTTGATGATCGGGCGGCTGCGGGTGGTCGCCGAACTGACGCCCTCCCAGATGTGCTCGGCGCGTTGGGCGATCGAGTACGTGGCACCACGAGCGGTGTGCAGGACCTTGCCGGCGCCGGCGTAGATCTGCCGGCTGACGAGGAACGGGATCAAGATGTCGGCGAGGCGGGCGAACTCCCCGTGCCGGCCGACGAGGTAGTTCTCGTGGCAGCCGTAGGAGTTGCCGGCGGAGTCGGTGTTGTTCTTGAACAGGTAGACGTCACCGGCGATGCCCTCCTCCTGGAGGCGCTTCTCGGCGTCGACGAGCAGTCCCTCGAGGATGCGCTCGCCCGCCTTGTCGTGGGCGACGAGCTCACGCACGTCGTCGCACTCGGCCGTGGCGTACTCGGGGTGCGAGCCCACGTCGAGGTAGAGCCGGGAGCCGTTCCGCAGGAACACGTTGGAGCTGCGCCCCCAGGACACCACCCGCCGGAACAGGTACCGCGCCACCTCGTCCGGGCTGAGTCGTCGCTGGCCCTTGAACGTGCAGGTGACGCCGTACTCGTTCTCGAGACCGAAGATCCGGCGGTCCATGCGGCCAACCTACACACGCGCCGCCCGTTCGCAGGGGCGATGGTGCGGGTTGATCGTGGGTGACGCCCGACGATCAGCCGAGGAGCTCGGCCAGCTCCGTGCCCTCGACGCGCCGGAAGGCCCGCCGGCCGTTGCTGCGGGCGAGCACGGCGACCTCGAGGTCGTCGGCCACCAGCGTGCGCTCGGGGCCGG
>JBEVOM010000188.1:0-25462 GCA_040507575.1 Ilumatobacteraceae bacterium | reverse complement strand
CAGCGCATCGCGGCCGGAGCTGACCGGGCAGGCCCGCCGGCTGCGGCCGCTCGCCCTGGCCGGCGCGACGGGCGCCATCGTCGGCGCCGCGCTGCTCCTCCTCACGCCGGGCGACACGTTCGAACTCGTCGTGCCGTGGCTGATCGGGCTGGCCTCGGTGGCCATCCTCGTGCGGCGCCCGTTGATCGAGGTGGCCGTCGCCGACGCCCACGTCGATCTCGACGCGGCCCGGCGCGTGCCCCGCAACCTGCTGGTCGGCATCGGGGTCATCGGCATCTACGCCGGCTACTTCGGGGCCGGCGCCGGCGTGCTGCTGCTCGCCCTGCTGCTGTTCGTGTTCGGTGAGGCGGTCGCCCGGATGAACGCGGTGAAGAACGTGGTCCTCGGTGTGGCCAACGGCATCGCAGCGGTCGGGATGGTGCTGTTCGGTGACGTGCGCTGGTCGGCGGCGGTGCCGCTCGCCGCTGGCCTCTTCGTCGGCGGCCGCATCGGTCCGGTGATCGTGCGCCGACTGCCGGAGGGGCCGTTCCGCCTCGGCATCGCGATCGCCGGCCTCGGGCTGGCCGTGAAGCTCGGGCTCGACGCCTACGGGTGAACGCCGCCGGGTGCAGCGGCCGCCGGCTGGAGGAGCGCGGCGTGCTTGCGGTCGAGGCGGTTCTGGTTCCAGCGGTACATGGCCCAGCCGGCGATCGTCCCGACGCTGAACGCGACGAGCCCGCCCACCCCGTCGATCCAGTAGTGGTTGCCGGTGACGATGATGCAGAAAAGCGTGGCGAGCGGGTAGAGGAACACGGCGACGCGCTGCCAGCGGCGGCGCAGCAGCGGCCACATCGCGACGGCGCACCACGTCGACCACCCGATGTGCATGCTCGGCATCGCCGCGTACTGGTTCGAGATGTTCGTCATCGTCTCGTTGTCGAACGACCACGGGCCGCCGTACTCGGCAAGCGTGTCCACGAACCCGAACGTGCCGTCGGCGGGACGGAGGTCGGTCTCGATGCACGCTCCGCCGTACTCGTCACACGGCTCGTCGAGCAGGCGCGGCGGCATCAGGGGGAACAGCGCGAACCCGACGATCGCCAGGGCCGTCATGATCGCCAGCGCGTTCCGCCACACCGGGAACACGGCCGGTCGCTTCCAGAACAGGAGCGCGAACACGACGATCGTCACGATGAAGTGGGCTGTGCCGTAGTACGTGTTCCAGAACTGGATGAACCAGCGATGGGGCAGGAACAGCTCCTGGATCGACTCCTCGTGGTAGAGCCCGATGACGCGCTCGAAGCGGATCACGAGCTCTGCGTTGTGGAACGCGTGCACCGGGACGCCGCCGGGCGGCACCGCGTTCGACCCGAACTGGTTCCGGGTCCACGAGTACACGAGGTAGAAGGCGACGACGATCAGCGCCTCCTTCCACCAGTAGACACGGTGTTCCCGTTCGGGCGTCACACGCGTCTCGGCTACCCGCATAGACCGGTCAGGCTACGTCCCGTTACCGTCACGGCCGTCGACCGTTGCCGGGGGTGAGGAGCGTCCATGGGTGTGCACATGTCCGGCCACGCCGGCGAGCAGGCGGTCGCCGCGCTGCGCGCGTTCGGCGTCGACGTCATGTTCACCTTGAACGGTGGGCACATCTGGCCGTTCTACGAAGCCGCCCGCAACCAGGGCGTTCGCGTCATCGACACCCGCCACGAGCAGTCGGCGGCGTTCGCCGCGGAGGCGTACGCCAAGCTCACGAGGACGCCCGGTGTCGCCGCGCTGACGGCCGGGCCGGGCATCACGAACGGCGTCTCGGCGGTCACGTCGGCGTGGTTCAACGGCGCCCCGCTGATCGTGCTCGGCGGCCGAGCGGGACACGCCAGGTGGGGTGCCGGCGCGCTCCAGGAGCTCGACCACGTGCCGATCCTGGAGCCGATCACGAAGCACGCGGCGACGGTGACCGATCCGACGACGGCTGGCGCGATGGTCCACGAGGCGGCGTCGATCGCCAGCTCACCGCACCGCGGGCCGGTGTTCCTCGACTTCCCACTCGACGTGTTCGGCCCGGCCGAGGGCGACGTGCCGGCCATCGACCCAGCGCGCCAGCGCGGCGCGGCCCCCGACGCCGATGTCGTCGCCTCCCTCGCCGCGCTGATCGCAGGGGCCGAGCGTCCTGCGTTCGTCGTCGGCAGCGACGTCTACTGGGCCGGCGCGTCGGCCGAGCTGATCGCCGCGGTCGAGGAGCTGCGGGTCCCGGTGTTCGCCAACGGGCTGGGCCGCGGGCTGGTCCCGGCCGATCACGAGTTGGCGTTCCTCCGCACGCGTCCTGTTCTCAAGGCGCGCGCTGACCTCGTCGTCGTGTTCGGGACTCCGCTCGACTTCCGCCTCGGCTTCGGACGATTCGGCGCGGCCACGATCGCCCATGTGGTCGATGCCGAGTCGCAGCGGGCCGCTCACGTCGATGTCCTCACCGTCGTGGGGGACATCGCGGCGACGCTGCGCGGCCTGGCCGACCACGGACGCAACGAGCACGACGGACGTGACCGTGACGGATGGGTCTCCGAGCTGCGGCTCGCCGAGGCGGCCGAGCGCAAGCGCGAGGCTCCGCTGCTCGCGGCGTCCGACCCGGCGATCAAGCCGACCCGGATCTACGGAGAGCTGCGCAAGCGGCTGGCCCGTGACGCCGTCGTGATCTGCGACGGCGGTGACTTCGCGTCGTACGCCGGGAAGTACGTCGAGGTCTTCGAGCCCGGCTGCTGGCTCGACACGGGGCCGTACGGGTGCCTGGGCAACGGGATGGGCTATGCGATGGCGGCCCGGGTGGCGCGGCCCGACGCCCAGGTCGTCGTGCTCCTCGGCGACGGGGCGGCCGGCTTCGGTCTGATGGATGCCGACTCGCTGGTGCGCCACGGCTTGCCGTGCGTGATCGTCATCGGCAACAACGGGATCTGGGGCCTCGAGAAGCATCCGATGCGGGCGATCTACGGGTGGGACGTCGCCTGCGACCTGCAGCACGCCTGTCGGTACGACCAGGTCGTCGCCGCGCTCGGCGGCGGGGGCGAGCTGGTCACCGACCCGGAGGAGATCGGGCCGGCTCTCGACCGGGGCTTCGCGGCCGGGGTGCCGTACGTCGTCAACGTCGTCACGGACCCGATGGACGTCTATCCGCGGACGTCGGCGCTGGGCTGAATCGGCTGGCGACCGGGTACATCCCCACGATGGAGACCAGCGAGCCCACCTTCCAGATCGTCGTCGGCGCCCACGATCCGCACCTGCTGAACCGGTTCTGGTCGGCCGCCGTCGGGTACGAGGCCGAGGACCACCACGACCAGGTCGAGCAGCTCACCGAGGCCGGGTTCATCGGCCCCGACGACGTCGTGGAGATCGACGGACGCAAGGCGTTCATGAACGCGGCGGCCTGCCGAGACCCGCAGGGCGTCCGACCCCGTCTGCTGTTCCAGGTCGTCGACGAGCCCAAGACGGCGAAGAACCGGGTCCACCTCGACCTGCAGCGTGGGCTCGACGACACGGCCCGGGCGGCCGAGGTCAGCCGGCTCGAGAAGCTCGGCGCAACCACGCTGTGGGAGGGCGAACAGGGCCCGCACCGCTGGACGGCGATGGCCGACCCGGAGGGAAACGAGTTCTGCGTCAGCTGACCGGACGGTGCGGGCTCAGCACGAGCCGCACTTGCCGAGGAAGCGCTCGACGTCGACGGCGACCCGCACGACCTTCCCGACGGCCACGAGGCCCCGGTCGTCGGACGCCGACACCGTGAACGTGAGGCGGCGGCCCTCGACCTTGGACAGCATCGCCTCGGCGATGACCGTCGCACCGACCGGCGACGGCTGGAGGTGATCGAGGCGGACCTTCATACCCACCGTGGTCGTGCCCGCGGGCAGGGACGGGGCCACGGCCCGGCAGCAGGCCTCCTCGCAGAGGGCCACGACACGGGGCGTGCCGAGCACGTCGACCGTGCCGGAGCCGAGGGCCCGCGCGGTATCGGCGTCCGCCACCACCATCTTCGCCTCGCCGCGCACGCCCGTCGCAACCGTCACCGTGCAGGAGGCTAACCCCGCGCGGACCCCAGGACACAGAAGCCGGTCCGGGATCGGTCGCCCGGACGACGCCGGCGTCGCTGCGATCGCCAGGATCCGGGTGCCGGCGCACCGGTATCCTGGGGCCGTGATCGACCAAGACGTCCTCGAACGGGTGCTGTCCACCGCCATGCGGTCAGGCGGCGAGTTCGCCGAGATCTACGCCGAGGACAAACGCTCCACGTCGGCCGGCCTCGACGACGGACGGGTCGAGCAGGTCACGAGCGGCCGCGACCGCGGGGCGGGGATCCGGGTGGTGGCCGGCGAGACGACCGGCTTCGCCCACACCAGCGACCTCAGCGAATCCGGCCTCGCCGCGGCGGCCGATGCGGCGGCCTCGGCCGCCCGCCAGGGCGGTGGCGGCGTGCGCACGGTCGCGCTGTCGCCGTCGACGACGACGGCCCGCAACTCGATCGAGCGCTACCCGGACGACGTCGCGAAGACCGACAAGGTCGAGCTGCTGCGCCGCGTCGACGACGCGGCCCGCTCGGCCGGCGGCGCCATCGTGCAGGTCTCGGCCGGGTACGGCGACAGCCGCAAGCGGGTGCTCGTCGCCAACACCGACGGCCTCTTCGCGGATGACGAGGTCGTGCGCCTCCTGATGAGGATCAGCGCCGTCGCCAACGGCGACACGGGGATGCAGACGGGCTTCCAGTCCATGGGTCACACCATCGGCTTCGAGGTCTTCGACGCGGTGGATGTCGAGGAGCTGGCACGGGATGCGGCCCGTCAGGCGATCACGAAGCTCGAGGCCCGCCCCGCGCCGTCGGGCACGATGCCCGTCGTCATCAAGCACGGCACCGGCGGTGTGCTGTTCCACGAGGCCTGCGGTCACGGCCTCGAGGCCGACCACGTCGCCAAGGGCTCCAGCGTCTACCGGGGCAAGACCGGTCAGCTCGTCGCCTCGCCGCTCGTGACCGTCGTCGACGACGGCACGATGGCGGGGGAGTGGGGCACGCTCTCGATCGACGACGAGGGCCACCCCACGCAGCGCAACGTCCTCATCGAGGACGGCGTGCTGACCGACTACATGTACGACTACCTGCGGTCGCGCAAGGAGGGCCGGGTGCCGAGCGGCAATGGTCGCCGGGAGAGCTACAAGCACCTCCCGATGGTCCGGATGACGAACACGTTCGTCACCGACGGCGAGAGCGATCCCGACGACATCATCAGCTCGACCGACAAGGGCGTGTACATCGCCCGGCTCGGGGGCGGGCAGGTCAACACGGCCAGCGGTGACTTCGTGTTCGGGATGACCGAGGCCTACCTCATCGAGGACGGCAAGATCACCGATCCGCTGCGCGAGGCCAACCTGATCGGCAACGGCCCGCAGGCGCTGCGCGACATCGACCTCGTCGGCGACGACTTCGCGATGGGTGGCCCGGGCACATGCGGCAAGGACGGCCAGGGCGTCCCTGTCGGCACCGGCCAGCCGACCCTGCGCGTCGCCGCCCTCACCATCGGCGGGACTGCGGCATGAGTCTTCGAGTGCCGCTCGGTCGCGCGAGCGCCAGCGAGCCGGCCCGGGGAGACACGGCATGAGTGACGTGGTGGAGGATCTGCAGGCGCTGGCCGACAAGGTCGTCGCCGACGCCCTCGCGGGTGAGCAGATCGAGGCCTACGTCTCGCGCGGCGGTCAGACCGAGGTGCGGGTCTACGAGGGCGAGGTCGAGCACTTCGTGTCGGCCCAGAGCGAGGGCATCGGCGTGCGGATCATCCGCGACGGCCGCACCGGCTTCGCCTACGCCGGCACGCTCGACCCGGGCGCGGTCGACGAGGTCCTCGCCGAAGCACGCGACAACGTCGGGTTCGGGACCGTCGACGAGTGGGCCGGGCTGGCTGAGCCCGACGGTGTCGACCGCACCCCGCAGCCGCTGTGGTCCGATGCGCTGGCGGCATTTCCCACCGACCGCAAGATCGAGCTGGCCAAGGAGCTGGAGCGCCTCACGCTCGGGGTCGACCAGCGGATCCGCGTCGATGACAGCAACTACGCCGATGCGTGGGGTGAGGTCGCGGTCGCGACGACGACCGGGATCCGCGAGAGTGGGCGCGAGAACGGCTGCTACGTCAGCGTCAGCAGCCTGGCGGACGACGGCGACGAGACGCAGACGGGCTTCGGCTTCAGCGTCGCTCGCCAGCCCGAGGGTTTCGACCTCGCCAAGGCGGCCCGCGAGGCGTCGGACCGGGCCACCCGCCTCCTCGGCGCGACGAAGCCGTCGAGCAAGCGACTGACCGTCGTCCTGGACCCGTTCGTCACCGCCCAGTTCCTCGGCGTCATCTCGTCGACGCTCAACGGTGAGAGCGTCGTGAAGGGCCGCAGCCTGTTCCGCGACCGCCTCGGTGAGCTCGTCGCCGCCGACATCGTCACGCTCGTCGACGATCCGACGAACCCCGACGCGTACACCGCCACCGACGTCGACGGGGAGGGGCTGGCGGCCCGCCGCAACGTCCTCATCGACGCAGGCCGCCTCGAGCGGTTCGTGCACTCCAGCTACTCGGCCCGACGGGCCGGCACCGTGTCGACGGGCAACGCGATCCGCGGCGGCTTCGCCGGCACGCCGGGCGTCGGCTGCCTCGCGTTGCAGCTGTTGCCGGGTACCCGATCCCAGGACGACCTGGTCGCCAGCGTCGACGACGGCCTGCTCGTGCAGTCGGTCGCGGGGTTGCACTCCGGGGTCAACCCGGTGAGCGGCGACTTCTCGACTGGTGCATCCGGGATGCTGATCAGCAACGGCACCGTCGGCGGGCCGGTGCGGGAGCTGACCATCGCGTCGACGCTGCAGCGGATGTTGCTCGACATCGTCGAGGTCGGCGGCGACGTCGACTGGCTGCCGATGCGGGCGGCCGGTGTCAGCCTGGTCATCCGCGACGTGATGATGAGCGGGGCCTGACCGACCTCCACGAGCGGCTTCAGGCGGCCGTCAACGTGACGACCTGCCACGACTCGGCGTCCCAGACGACGAGCGCATCGTCGTCGGTCCAGACGACGCCGCTCGCGCCGTCGACCGTCGCGTCCTGCTCACCGGGCGTCAGCACGGTGGCGGACGTCGACTCCTGTCCCGGCGCCAGGAGGATGACGGCGTCTCGGGCGCCGGCGGCGGACGGCGCGAACGCGGCGATCGTGCGTCCGTCGGGGGAGACCGTGGTGGCCACGGCGGCGAGGTCCGTGCTCGTCGCGCCCTCGCCGTCGACGAAGACGACCCGCGGCATGGCCCGTCGCAACCCGCTGACGAACGCCGCGTGCTCACCGTCCCGGTCGATGCCGCCGACCTCGGCACCAGGCTCGGCGAGGTCACCGACCACCGAGGTCGCGCCCTCGTCGTCGATGCCCACCAGCTGACCGGTCGACCCTGTGCCGGCCGGTGTGACAGCGACGGTGTAGCGGTCGTCGAGCACGGCGGCGGATGTCGCTGCGACGTCGAGTGCCGTGATGTCGGCGACATCGGCGACGTCGATGTCGCCGTCGAGGGAGGCGTGGACGATCTGCAGCCCGGGGTCGTCGCTCGTCGACTGTCGCAGGAACACCACGGCGTCGTCGTCCTGCCAGGTCGGGATGAAGTCCTGGGGACCGCCGTCCGTGCCAGCCTCGGCGCCACCCAACGCCGTCACGTCACCCGTCGTCATGTCGAGGACGTGCACCGAGGAGCGGCCCAGCTGCATCCGCTGCGGGTTGGTATCGAACGCGACCTTCGTCCCGTCCGGCGAGAACGACACGCCGGTCCCCGGCACGAGGCGCTGGGCGGTGTCCCAGCAGCCGACGGCGGTGCCGTCCGACTCGGCGGCGCAGACCTCCTCGTCGGTCGAACCCTCGACGAGCACGCGCCCCGCGGTCGACACGGCGATGACCCGCCCGCCGCTCGGATGCACGTCGCCGTACGCCGCACGGAACGAACCCGGATCACGGGCCGAGTCGGCGTCGCCACCGTTGCAGGCCGCGAGGAGCACCAGGCCGCACCCCGCGGCGAGACCCAGGATCCGCACTCGCCGGAGGCTAGCCGCATCGGCATGGGGGCTCCCGGGTGACGCCGAGCGCGCGACGCACGGCGAAGTAGGCGGCAACGGGGGCGGCGAGGAGCTAGAAAGCCCTCGGTGCCGATCCTGCACGCCATCGTCCTCGGTCTCGTGCAAGGGCTCTCGGAGTTCCTCCCGATCTCGTCCAGCGGTCACCTCCTGCTCGTCCCGTGGTTGTTCGATTGGAACGACTTCGACTCCGACTCGACGGAGAAGGCGTTCGACGTCGCCTTGCACATCGGGACGCTCATCGCCGCGATCGCCTACTTCCGCCACGACCTCGTGATGTACGTGCGGGCGGGGCTGCGGGTGGTCTTCAAGCGCGGCGAGCCGGTGGCGACCGAGGGACGGGTGGCGTGGCTGTTGCTCCTGTCGACGATCCCCGCCGCGCTCGTCGGGGGACTGTTCGAGAGCCAGATCGACGACAAGCTCGGCACGCCGACGATCATCGCGATCTCGTTCATCCTCGGCGGCCTCCTGCTGGCGTGGGCCGACCGGGCCACCGGGAAGCGGCGCGTCGACGACTACCGCACCCATGATGCGCTCTTCGTCGGTGCCGCCCAGGCCCTGGCCCTGAACCCCGGCACGTCGCGCTCTGGGATCACGATCACCGCTGCCCGTTTCAAGGGTTTCGATCGTGACGCGGCTGCCCGCCTCAGCTTCTTGATGATGATCCCGGTCACGGCCGGCGCGGTTGCGCTGAAGATGGCCGGGCTGGCCTCGGACGGAATTCCCGAAGGTCTCGCCGTGCCGATGCTCGTCGGCATCGTGACGTCGGGGATCACCGGCTGGCTCGCCGTCTGGGGGACGCTGACGCTCGTGCGGACGCACAGCTTCACGCCGTTCGTGATCTACCGCGTCACGCTCGGCGTCATCATCCTCCTGATCGTCGCGTCCGGCTGGCGCTGAGCGGGCGGCGCCGTTCACGGCACCACCAGCAGCGCGAGATCACCCGACGTGGCCGCGGCGGCCACCGTGGGCGCGTCCGCGGCCGGCACCGCGACGAGCACGGCCTCGGCGGTCGCGTCGACGACCACCCCGTCATCGGCGAGGACGACGCCACCGCTGACCGCCCCCACCCGGTCCCCGGCAGCGACGCCGGTCGGCACCACCTCCCGGACCGCGACGGCCAGCCATCCCTCCGGGATCAGGGCCTGGGGACCGGGCCCGGCAGCGACGTCGAGCGCGACGATGGCCTCGCCGGCGGCGACATGTTGTCGGGCGGTCGCCCCGGCGGGCAGCGCCGACAGCGCCGACGGCGGGACGGCAGGACCGGGGCGCGAGCGCACCTCGACGCGCCCCTGAAGCGGCTCACCGGGTTCGATCTCGCCCATCGCCACGAGGACCGGCCGGTCGTCGCCCCAGGCGCGCCGGGCGGCATCGACGTCGCCGACCACGGCGAGCACGGCGAACGCGGCCGTGCCGGCGAGCAGCCCGACGGCCAGCCAGTAGAGCCAGGGTCGACGGGCCAGCAGGTGCCGGGCCCGGGCCAGCGGGTTCATGGTGCCTCCCGATCACACGTGCGACCAGGGGGATGTCGGTGCCGGACAGGCTACCGGCGGTCGCCTCGCGCCCCTCGGATCAGGAGGTCGAGCTGGACGCGCTGGTCGTGCTGCTCTTCGAGGAGCCCGAACCGCTGTCCGACGAGCCTGATGACGTGCTCGACCCGCCGTCCGACGAGCCCGACGACGTGCTCGGGCTGCTGGAGCCCCCGCCGCCGTCGCCGGAGGAGCCGTTCGATCCCGACTCGGTGCCGCCCGTCGACGCGGTCGTCGAGCTCGACGACCGCTTGCCCCGGCTGTCGGTCTTGTAGAAGCCGCCGCCCTTGAACGTCACACCGACGGGGGTGAACACCTTCTTGACCGGCATCACGGCACCGGTCGCCGGGTGGGTGGCCTCGGTGAGGGCGTCATCGGTGAACGCCTGCTGGACCTCGATGGTCTCGCCGGTGTCGACGAACTTGTAGACGTACGTGGGCATCGAGGAGCCAACGCTAGCGTCCGGACCCTCCTGTTGCCCGGCCGGGAACGGCAGGATCCACCGGCACCTCGGTACTCTCGCGCTCATGCAGGTCCGCAGCGCCGTGATCCCGGCCGCAGGGATGGGAACCCGGTTCCTCCCCACCTCCAAGGCCGTTCCCAAGGAGCTGCTGCCGATCGGCGACACGCCCACGCTGCAACTGGTCATCGACGAGGCGCTGGGCGCCGGCATCGACCACATCGTCGTCGTGTCGAGCCGCAACAAGCCGGCCATCGAGCAGTACTTCGCACCCTCGCCCGAGATCCTCGCCGCGCTCGAGGCCAGCGGGAAGACGGCGCTCGCCGAGCGGGTCCGCAGCATCGGCTCGGACTGGAAGGTGACGATCGTCTACCAGGACGAACCGCGCGGGCTCGGACATGCCGTCGGGTGTGCCGCGGCGGCCGTCGGCGACGAGCCGTTCGCCGTCATGCTGCCCGACGAGTTGATGGGCGACTCCTCGCTCCTCGCCCACATGAACGGGATCTGCGTCAGCTCCGGCGGCAGCGTCGTCGCGCTGAAAGAGGTCGCCCATGAGGACGTCGGGCGGTACGGCGTCATCGCGCCGACAGGACCGGTCGACGCCGACGGTGTCGTCCCGATCGGCGACCTGGTGGAGAAGCCGCCGGTGGACGAGGCGCCCAGCGACCTCATCATCATCGGCCGGTACGTGCTGACGCCCGACGTCTTCGAGGAGATCGCCGCGGGGCGCGTCGGCGCGCTCGGGGAGATCCAGCTCACCGATGCGCTGCGCGTCCAGGCCCACCGCGCGCCGTTCCACGGCGTCGTCAGCCGCATCGACCGCTTCGACACCGGGACGCCGCTCGGGTTCCTGATGGCCGCCATCGAGCTCGGTCTGCGTGACCCCGGGTACGGCGGCGACCTGCGCACGTTCCTCGGTGGGCTGCTGGTGCCCGGCGGCTGAGCGGCCGCCGACGACCGGATCGTTCACCGACCACCCGTGGCCGTGTCACGGTTGGCGGCGGAACCGACCCGGCTGGTCCACGACGACGCCGAACTCGTCGACGTCGAACTCGCGCTCCTCGTTGCGGACCGTGTCGGTCCAGCGCCAACGCCGGTCGCGCAGCCACTCGTAGCGCCGGTGCTCGACCTCGACGGCGAGCGTCTCGACGTCGACGGTGATCACGGGCAGTTCGGTGGCGTCGCCCACCTCGAGGGGCAGCCGGCGGATCGGCAGTGTGACCGGGAACGGCGAGCAGGCCAGCTCGATGTCGGCGACACCGTCGAGCTCGGGACGGTGGGCGCCGTTGACCTCGCCCCAGCGGGCGTGGCCGTCGTTGGCCAGCCACAGGTCGGGCTCGTCGAGGTCGCGGAACAGCAGGAACTGGCGGACCCGCCACGACGGTGAGAGCCGCAGGACGTATTCCACGTCCTCGCGACCGACGTGGCCGGTGGCCGTCCACGCCTCGTTCTCCCAGCGCAACGTCAGGTGCTCGTCGTGGTCGCCGTTCCACGTCGTCCAGCTCACGTTGTGGCCGTCGGCCGAGAAGGCGCGCCACGAGCTCATGGTTGGGCCCGCTCGGTGATCTCGCCGAACGCCGGTGGCCGAGGGAGCGGCCGGGAACGTCCGGCGCGGCCGGGGAACGCCATGAGGGGAGTGTGTCGGCATCGCGGGCGGATCGGTCGCCCGGCGATACTGGGCGGGTGATCGACCTCGAGGACGCCCAACGGTTCGTGCTGGGGGCCAACGGCCCGTTGACGCCGGTGAGGCTGCCCCTGGCCGACGCGATCGGGCGGGTGCTGGCCGAGGACGTCGTCGCCGGCGAGGACGTGCCGCCGTTCGCGAACTCGGCGGTCGACGGGTACGCGGTGCGCGCCGCCGACGTCTCGTCACCTCCGGCAGAGCTGGAGGTGGTGCACGAGCTGGCGGCTGGGGCGCTCCCGTTCGCCGGTGTCGTCGGTCCGGGCCAGGCCGTGCGGATCATGACCGGGGCCCCGATGCCCGCCGGCGCCGACACCGTCGTCATGGTCGAGGACAGCGAGCGCCTGGACGGCGGGCGGGTGCGGCTGTCCCGGGCCGCTGCGGTCGGGTCGGCGGTCCGCGGGGCCGGTGACGACGTCCGCGCCGGCGACCACTTGTTCCCGATCGGGACGGTCGTGTCGCCCGCCGTCGCCGGCGTGCTGGCCAGTGTGAACGTCGCCACGCCGCTCGTCCACCGGTCCGTGCGGGTCGCCGTGCTGTCGACCGGTGACGAGCTCGTCACGGACGGGTCGCCGCTGCGGCCCGGTCAGATCCGGGAGAGCAACAGCACGATGCTGGCGCCGTTGCTCGCCGATGCCGGGTGCATCGTCGACGCCCGTGGCGTCGTACCCGATGACGAAGCGACGTTGGAGGCCGTGCTCCGCGACGCCGCGGCGACCAACGACGCCATCGTCACGAGCGGGGGCGTCAGCATGGGCGACTACGACGTGGTCAAGGCAGTGCTCGGCCGGATCGCCGACATGCGCTGGATGCAGATCGCCATCCGACCCGCCAAGCCGTTCGCGTTCGGGACGCTCGACGGCGTGCCCGTCTTCGGCCTACCTGGCAACCCGGTGAGCTCGCTGATCAGCTTCGAGCTGTTGGCCCGCCCCGCGCTGCGCCGCATGATGGGCCATCGCCACGTCGCCCGTCCGAGCCTGGTCGGCGTGAGCGACGACGCGCTGCTGCGGCGGCCGGATGGCAAGGTCCACTTCGTGCGGGTCACCGGCGCGTTCGCCGAGGACGGCCGCTACCACGTGCGGCCGGTCGGTGCGCAGGGCTCCCACCAGCTCGCCGCCACCGCCCTCGCCGACGCCCTCGTCGTCCTCCCGGACGGCGACGGCGTGCCGGCGGGCGCGGACGTCGCCGTCCTCACCCTCACCGGCTGACCGGCGGTTCGTGGGGGCGGCAGGAGCGGGCGCGCCGGCGGGTTGGGCCCGCCGTCCGGGACCCGGTCACCGTTAGGGTGGAGGCATGGGTGAGCGGTCCGTCGTCGATCTCGTCGACCCGTTCGGTCGGGTGATCGGTGACCTGCGGATATCGGTCACCGACCGCTGCAACTTCCGCTGCACGTACTGCATGCCCGAGGAGGGGATGCAGTGGCTGCCCCGCAGCGAGGTGTTGACGTTCGAGGAGATCGAGCGCCTCGCTCGGATCATGGTCGACCGCTACGGCGTCGAGTCGATCCGACTCACCGGCGGTGAGCCGACGATGCGCGCCCACCTGCCCCGACTCGTGTCGATGCTGGCCGCCCTGCGCGGTCCCAACGGCCCGGTCGACGTGGCCATGACGACCAACGGGGCGACGCTGCGGGCGGTGGCCGGCGCGTTGCGCGATGCCGGGTTGCGCAGGGTCAACATCAGCCTTGACACGCTCGACCGCCAGCGCTTCGTCGAGATGACGCGGCGCGACGAGATCGACCACGTGCTCGACGGCATCGACGCCGCCATCGCCACGGGCTTCGACCCGGTGAAGATCAACACCGTCGTCCAGCGCGGCGTCAACGACGACGAACTGCTCGATCTGGCGGCGTTCGGTCGCGACAAGGGTGTCGAGGTCCGCTTCATCGAGTTCATGCCGCTCGACGCGTCGGGTGGATGGGCCGGTGACGCCGTGGTCGGCCAGGACGAGATCGTGGCGCGGATCGCCGCCGTGCACCCGCTCGAGCAGTTGCCGGCCCGCGGTGCTGCTCCTGCCGACCGCTGGCGCTACCTCGATGGTGGCGGCACGATCGGTGTGATCCCGAGCGTCACCAAACCGTTCTGCGGTGACTGCGACCGGGTCCGCCTGACGGCCGACGGGCAGTTCCGCACGTGCCTGTTCGCCACCGACGAGTTCGACCTGCGCGCCGCCATGCGGCGGGGGGAGTCCGACGACGACGTCGCCGGCCGCATCGAGCGGGCCGTCGGCACGAAGTGGGCGGGACACCGCATCAGCCAGGTCGATTTCGTGCGCCCGGCGCGCTCGATGTCCCAGATCGGCGGCTGACGGCTGGGACGTCGTCGGTGTCGCCGGCGATCTCGCGCCCCGCTGGAGCGACGCCGATCCGGGGCGGGGAGGCCGGCGGGGGTCACGTGCGCGAGACTCGCGGCATGAGCGACCTCGCGTTCACGCACCTCGACCCGCTGGGCCGGGCCCGCATGGTGGACGTCACGCCGAAGGAGCCGACGCATCGCCGCGCCGTCGCCCGGTGCAAGGTGATGATGAAGCCGGAGACGACGGCGGCCATCGCCAACCGTGAGGTCAAGAAGGGCGACGTGCTCGCCGTTGCCCGCGTCGCCGGCATCCAGGCCGCCAAGCGGACGTCCGACATGATCCCGCTGTGCCACCCGCTCCTCGTCGGGTCGGTGTCGGTGAACTTCGAGATCGGCGACGACCACGTCGCCGTCGAGGTCCATGTCGACACCGTCGATCGCACCGGCGTCGAGATGGAGGCGCTGCACGCCTGCGCGATCGCCGCGTTGACCGTCTACGACATGTGCAAGTCGGCCGACCGCGGCATGACGATCGGCGAGCTCACGCTGTGGGAGAAGACGGGCGGGAGGTCAGGCGTCTATCGCCGGGAGGACGGCGCAGGGGCCGCCGACGCCGACGGCGACGCGCAGCCCGCTCCGCTGCCGACATCCCCCCTCGTTGCCTCTCCGACGCGGAATGTCGTAGAATCGTAAAGAACGCCCGCCCGGGTGGTCGTAGGAGGCCATCGGGGGCGAACGGGCGATGACGTATTCCCGACCAAAGGGCGAACACACCGATGGGTCAACTGGTCCTGCTCGTCGTAGCAGCAGCGTGGGCGGCGGTCTTGATCCCGCCGCTCCTCCGCTCACGGATCGAGAACCGTCCGAACTCGTCGGTCACGGACTTCCGCAACCAGCTCTCGAGCCTGCAGCGGGCGATGCCGTCCCGTGGGGTGGCCATGCGCTCGATGGCCCGGCCGCTGGCCCCGTCGCCGCTCAGCCGTCCCGCCGCCACGGGACGGCCGGGGCTGCGCCCCGGTTCGCGCACCCACGCCGGCTCGGCCCGCACCAGCGGCCTCGGTCGCCATCCCGCGCCGTACCCGCCCATCCGCTCCGGGCGCGCCGAGGGGGCTCGGCTCTACGACGCAACCCCCCGGGCGCGCGCTCACGGTGGGCGTGGCGCCACCGGTGAGGTCGAGGCACCCTCCCGCGAGCGTCGTGCTCCCGGCCCGGTCCGAACGCAGCGCGATGCGGTCAAGCGGCGTCGAGCGAACGTGCTGTTCGTCCTGGCGCTCGTCGGCGGCTGCTCGTTGTTCCTCGCCGCCACGACCCGGGCCACGGCGATGCTGTACGTCTTCGGCGTGTCGTTCGCCGCGCTGTGCGGGTACGTGTACGTCCTCGGCCAGCAGCGCCAGCGTGAGCAGTTCGCCGCCACGCCCGAGCCGATCCGGGAGCCGGCGCCGCGTCGTCGGGCGCCGGCCCAGGGACCGGTGCGGGTGACGATGCCCCGGCGTCCGACCACGTCCGAGCGCCAATCCGACCGCTGGTCCCACGCCGTCTGAGCCGCCGGGCGAGCCGGTGATCCGTCAGGGTCACCGCTACACTCGGAGCGTCCTCGGGGCTGTAGCTCAGTTGGTAGAGCGCAACAATCGCACTGTTGAGGCCAGGGGTTCGATTCCCCTCAGCTCCACGATCTCCCGGCGGCCTCGCCCCCGACCCATCCCGGCTCGGTAGCGGGGCGGGTCCGTCAGAGCGCAGCGGCGAAGCGCCCGCCTTCACGAGCCCGCAGGGCGGTGTTGACCCGCTGCCGTTCGAGAACCTGGTCGAGCGTCTTGGCGGCCTGCTCGATGGGGTGCTCGGCGAAGAAGCCCTGCACGTCGGCGGCGACAGCGGGATCCGTCAGCAGCCGGACCGGATCGATCATCCGCACGATCGTGTTGCTCGGGAACATCGCGTTGGCCTCGTCCCAGTGCTGGCGCACGAACTCCCACGCCGCCGCACCGTGACGTCGGTTGGCGATGCAGCCGCGCAACAGGAACGGGGCGTTCTGGGTCTTGACGTCGCCGCTCATCGCCAGCTCGCACGTGCGCAGCAGCAGGCCTTCGTCGTCGAACTCGGCCAATGAGTTGAGGAGGCGCAACTGGTCCTGCGGCGTCGCCGCCGTGCGGTAGCCCTCGAGCAGCCGGTCGTACACGGCGGCATCCCCGGTCGCGGCGACGACCGACGTGGACGCAGCGACGAGCTCGGGGTGGACGGTGCCCGGCTCGCGCTCCTGGCGGTCGTACAGATCGCGGGCCCGGTCCTGGGTCGCCGTGTCGGCGCCCTGGATGGCGAGCGCGGCGACGAGCAGCCCACGCAGCTTGCCGAGGAGGTCGTCCTCGCCGTCCACCGGTTCGCCGAGGTCGGCGACGACCGGCGCGAGCAGCGCCCGCACCCGGGCCTGGAACGCGGGGTAGGCGTCGTCGTCCAGCAGGCGACCGAGGCCACGCAGCGCGAGCACGATCGACTGCCACACGGCGAGCTGGCGCTCCCCACCGAACCCCTCGACGAACGTCAGGAGGTCGGCTGCGGGCAGGCGGCCGGCGACGACCTCGTTCCAGGCGTCGTCCACGAGGTTGTAGCGCTCCAGCGTGTCGAGTGAACCGAGGACCTCGCCGGAGATCCGCGCCCGCAGCTCATCGCTGTAGGCGACCCGGTAGAAGCCGGGGCCCCCGGCGTTCACGACGACCGGGGCGGCCGGGTCGGTGAGCGTCAGCCGGGCCTCGTCACCTTCGAGCAGCACCGTGTGGATGTCGCCACCGGCCCGGACGTGCACGGGCACGAGCCAGCGCGTCGGGTCGCTGTCGGTCGTCGCCGCGTCGAACGCGAAGCGGCGCTGGCCGAGCACCAGCTCGTCGCCGTCGAGGGACGCGTCGACCAGCGGGTAGCCGGGTTGCCAGATCCAGGAATCCATCATCCTCCGGACGGGCTCTGCGCTGGTCTCCTCGATGGCATCCCACAGGTCGTTGGTCTCGGTGTTGGCGTGCTGGTGCAGGCGCAGGTAGTGGCTGACACCCTCCCGGAAGCGCTGCTCGCCGAGGTACTGCTCGAGCATCCGCAGCAGGGCGCCGCCCTTCTGGTAGGTGAGGACGTCGAACATCCCGTCGCAGTCCTGGGGTGAGCGGACCTCGTACTCGACCGAGCGGGTGCTGTCGAGCGAATCGGTCTCGAACGCCGCCGATCGCTCCAGACCGAACAGCGTCCAGCGACCCCACTCGGGTCGGAACGCGTCGCTGGCCAACAGCTCCATGAACGTTGCGAACGCCTCGTTCAGCCAGATGCCGTTCCACCAGCGCATCGTCACGAGGTCGCCGAACCACATGTGGGCGAGCTCGTGGGCGATGACGTCGACGACGACCTGCTGCTCGCTCACTGTCGCCTTCGCCGGGTCGACGAGGAGCAGGTTCTCGCGGAACGTGATGCACCCGAGGTTCTCCATCGCGCCGGCCGCGAAGTCGGGCAGGGCCAGCAGGTCGACCTTGTCGCTCGGGTACGGGATGCCGTAGTACGTCTGGAACCAGCGCAGCGAGAACGCGCCGACCTCGAGGCCGAAACCAGCGAGGTGACCCTTGCCCGGCACGTGCACGACGCGCAGCGGGATGCCGTCGACGTCGACCGGCTCCGTCGCCTCGAGCGGGCCGACGACGAACGCCACGAGGTACGAGCTCATCACCATCGTGTCGGCGAAACGCACCGCGACCGTGCCGCCCGGCCGCGCCTCGCGCTCGACCTCGGGGCCGTTCGAGACGGCCAGCAGCGCCGGGTCGATCACGAGGGTGACGCCGAACACGGCCTTGAACTCCGGCTCGTCCCAGCACGGGAAGGCCCGCCGGCAATCGGTGGCCTGCATCTGTGTCGTGGCGATCACCCGCTCCTCGCCGGCGTCGTCCCGGTACGTGCTGCGGTAGAAGCCGCGGAGCTTGTCGTTGAGGACGCCGGTGAACGAGATGACGAGGCTGACCCGACCGGGCTGGAGCCCACCGACGGGTCGCACGACGAGCCGCTCGGTGGCCGGCTCGAGGTGCCAGTGGACGTCGCTGCCGTCGACGCGGGCTTCGTGGATCTCGAGCTCGTCGGCGTTGAGGACCAGCTCGTCGACCGGCTCGATGACATCGACCGCGATCGCCACGCTGCCCTCGAACGTGGCGGCGGACAGATCCGGCGCGAGCTCGACGTCGTAGCGCACCGGGACGGCGGTCCGGGGCAGGCGGTAGGGATCGAGGGACGGCGACTCGGGAGCATCAGTGGCGGTCACGCGAACCACGGTACCCGCGGCGCGCGCCTGGTGAGCCGGGCGGTCGGCGGCGGCCCGCCGGCGGTAGCGTGCCGTCCGTGCCCGAGCACAAGTACGACGTGGTGGGCATCGGCAACGCCCTGGTCGACGTCATCGCACACGCCGCCGACCACTTCTTGGACGAGCACTCGCTCGTGAAGGGATCGATGGAGCTCATCGACACCGAGCGCGCCGTCCACCTGTACCGGGCGCTCGGCTCGGCCGTCGAGATGAGCGGCGGTTCGGCGGCCAACACGATGTGCGGGGTGGCCAGCTTCGGCGGACGCGCCGCGTACATCGGCAAGGTGTCCCACGACGAGCTCGGCGCGGTCTTCGGCCACGACCTCAACGCGGTCGGTGTGGCGTTCCGGCCCGGTGCGCCGTCCGTCGACACGCCGACGGGGCGCTGCATCATCGTCGTCACCCCTGACGCCCAGCGGACGATGAACACCTACCTCGGAGTGTCGAGCCTGCTGTCGGCCGACGACCTGGACGAGGCGGCGATCGCGGCCGGCGCGGTCCTCTACATGGAGGGCTACCTCTTCGACCGCGACGATGCCAAGAAGGCGTTCCGCCGGGCTGCGGCCGTCGCCCACGACAACGGCCGCACGGTCTCGCTGACGCTGTCGGACTCGTTCTGCGTCGACCGCCACCGCGTCGACTTCCGGGGGCTCGTGCGCGACGAGGTCGACATCCTGTTCGGGAACGCCGAGGAGCTGTGCTCGTTGTACGAGACCGAGTCGCTCCACGACGCGATCGACGGCATTCGAGCCGAGTGCGAGCTGGCGGCGATCACCGCCGGCAAGGACGGGTCGTACGTCGTCAGCGCCGACGACGTCGTGCAGGTCCCGGCCACCGACGTCGCCAGGGTGCTCGACACGACGGGGGCCGGCGACCTGTACGCGTCGGGGTTCCTGTACGGCTACACGAGGTCCCGGCCACTCGCCGAATGTGCCCGACTGGGGTCGATCGCGGCCGGCGAGGTCATCAGCCACGTCGGCCCACGGCCTCTGGTGGAGTTGCGTACGCTGGTGTCGTGACGGCGGCCGACGCACGATCGATCGCCCGACGATGGCTCGCCGCGGAGCCCGACGACGACATCCGCGCCGAGCTCGAGGCGCTCCTCGGCGGACCGGACGGCGAGCTGGCGGCCCGGTTCGACGGCCGGCTGATGTTCGGCACGGCCGGACTGCGGGCCGCCATCGGCGCCGGGCCCTTGCGCATGAACCGCCTCGTGGTGCGCCAGGCGGCGCGCGGTGTCGTCGACCACGTGCTGGCGACCGAACCGGGTGCGGCAGGGCGCGGCGTGGTCGTCGGCTACGACGCCCGGCGCAAGAGCGACCTGTTCGCGCTCGACACGGCTCGGGTGATGGCGGCGGCCGGGGTGCGCGTGCTGCTGCTCCCGTCCCCGCTCCCCACGCCAGTGCTGGCCTGGTCGCTGACCGAGCTCGGCGCGGCGGGCGGCGTGATGGTGACGGCGTCGCACAACCCGCCGGCCGACAACGGGTACAAGGTGTACCTCGGCGACGGCGCCCAACTCGTCCCGCCCCACGACGCGGCGATCGCCGCCCGCATCGCCCTGGTCGATCCGACCGCCGTGCCGATGGCACCGGAGGACGACGCCCTGATCGAGCTGCTCGACCCGTCCATCGTCGACCGGTACCTGGCGGCCGTGAAGGCCGTGCGGCTGCGTCCGGCCGCCACCGGCGTGCCGTTCGCGTACACGCCGATGCACGGAGTCGGCGGGGCGGTGGCCCGGCGGGCGTTCGAGATCTCAGGCCTGCCCGAGCCGTTCGTCGTCGATGCCCAGTTCCGGCCCGATCCGGCGTTCCCGACGGTGTCGTTCCCGAACCCCGAGGAGCCGGGAGCGATGGACCTCGTGACCGCCCTGGCGGCGTCGTCCGGCGCGCTGCTCGCCATCGCCAACGACCCCGACGCCGACCGGCTCGGTGCGGCGATCCCGCAGCCCGATGGCACGTGGCGGCGCCTGGGTGGCGACGAGCTCGGATGGTTGCTCGCCGATCACATCCTGTCGAACACCGATGGCGACGACCGGTTGGTCGTCACGACGCTCGTGTCGTCGTCGTTGCTGGCGACGATGGCCGCCGACCACGGCGTGCACTTCGCCGAGACGTTCACCGGGTTCAAGTGGATCGGGCGCGCCGTTCTCGACCGGCCCGAGCTGCGACTGGTGTTCGCGTACGAGCAGGCGCTCGGCTACCTCGTCGCCCGGCGACCGCTGGACAAGGACGGCATCTCGGCCGCCGTGATGCTGGCCGAGGTGGCGGGCCTGGCGGCGGCCGAGACCACGACGTTGCAGGCCCGGCTCGACGACATCGCCGCCCGGTACGGCCGCCACGTCGTCGGTGAGCGCTCGATCCGGATGGAGCCGGCTGAGGCCGCGGCCCGCCTGCGGGCGCTGCGGGCCGACCCGCCGGGCGAGCTGGCCGGGTCCCGCGTCGTCGACGTCGTGGCGTTCCCCGACGCCGACCTGTTGCGGGTCCTCCTCGAGGGCGGCGCACGGGTGCAGGTGCGTCCGAGCGGCACCGAGCCCAAGGTCAAGCTCTACGGCGAAGCCATCGACGCCGACCCCACCCCCTACCTCGACGCCCTGGCCGCCCGCTTCTGACTCCGTTCCGGGGCCACAAATGGCCCCGTTACTCACAGAGACTCGATTTCCCTTCCGGAGCCCTCGCGACCCCCTGGGGGGATGTGATCGACCGCACCGATGTGCTCACCCTCCTGACCGCCCAGCGCGGGGTCGCCGCCGTGGCCCAGCTCCTGGAGCTGGGGATCAGCCGCCGGACCGTGATCCGGGCCCGACGTCGCGGCACCGTGGTCAGCGTGCTCCCCGGCGTCGTCCGGATGGCGGCGAGCCCGGACACGTTCGAGTCGCGAGCGATGGCCCTCCAGCTCCACACCGCACCGACGGGCTTCCTGAGCGGCGTCACCGCGGGCACCCTGCACGGCCTCCGGCAGATGCCCCGCGTGTTCCTCGAGGTCACGGTCCCGGAGGACCGCCAGGTCGTGATGCCGTCCTGGGGTCGGCTGCACCGTTCGAGCTGGATCGACGGGGAGCGCGATATCGACGCCGGCCGCGCCGATGGCTTCCGGGTGGCCTCACCGCTGCGGACCATGTTCCGGTTGGCGTCGGTGTTCAACGATCACCGGTTCGAACGAGCCGCCGAGGACGCCTGGCACCGTGGCCTGGTCACACCCGAACAAGCGGCTGACTACCTCGTCGCCATCCGTCGCAGCGGTCGGACCGGCGTCGCCCGGTTCGAGCGCTGGTTGGAGAAGACGGCGTTCCGCAGCCGCCCCAGCCAGAGCGGACTCGAGCTCGATGTCCTCGACGCCATCCGGCGCGCCGGGCTGCCGGAACCCCAACGCCAGCATCCCTTGACGCTTCGCACCGGCGAGGTCATCCACATCGACCTGGCCTGGCCGAACGTCCGGCTCGGGGTCGAGCCGGGGCACAGCTGGTGGCACGGTGGTGACCTGCGCAAGCGGGCCGACGAGGCCCGTGACCGCGCGTGCGACGAGATCGGCTGGCGCATCGTGCGCCACGACGAGTCGGTGCGCGAGGAGCTCGCGGCCTTCGGACTCCAGCTGCGCATCATCCACGACGAGCGCGTGGCGACCCTGCGCTCGGCCCAGGCGCGTTCTCTGTGAGATCCGGGGCCATTTCCGGCCCCGGAACGGAGTCAGAATCAGGGCTAGGCCGGGGGGCCGAACTGGCGGTCGCCGGCGTCGCCGAGGCCGGGGACGATGTAGGCGTGCTCGTTGAGGCGGTCGTCGATCGCTGCGGTGACGACGTGGACGGCGATGCCGGCGTCGTCCAGGCGGGCGATGCCCTCCGGTGCGCACAGCGCGCAGACCACCGTGATCGGGACCGGGGCGTCGCGCTCGACGAGCAGCGCGATGGTGAGGACGAGCGACCCGCCGGTCGCCAGCATCGGGTCGACGACGATCACCGGCCGACCGGCCAACGACTCGGGCAGCTTGTTCACGTACGGCTTCGGTGCAAACGTCGCTTCGTCGCGGGAGATCCCGACGAACCCGACATCGGCCTCGGGCAGCAGCTCCTGCGCGGCGTGCACGAACCCGAGTCCGGCGCGCAGGATCGGCACCACAACCGGCTGCACGGCGAGCATCCGCGCCGGCGACTCGGTCAGCGGGGTCGTCACGGTGGTCGCGACCGTCGGCAGCGACTCGGTCGCCCGCGCCATCAGCAGCGTCCCGATGCGCTCGAGGTTCTGGCGGAACAGCGCGTTCGGCGTCGACCGCTCACGGATCCGAGCCAGTGCGTCGACGACCAGCGGGTGGTCGACGATCGTGACGGTCACGAGCTCACTGCTCAAGCGGGTCTCCAGTCGGCACGGGGATCGGTGGGTCAGGACCCGAACGCGGTCTCGGCGCGCAGCAGGGCGTAGCGCGGCTTGACGATCCCGTTGATGATCCGCAACCGCTCGGGGAACGGGGCGAACGCGCTCTTCACCGTGTTGATCGTGACCCATTCGAAGTCGTCGAGCGTCCAGCCGAACGCGTCGAACAGCTGGACCATCTCGTTCGTCATCGACGTGTCGCTCATGAGCCGGTTGTCGGTGTTCAGCGTCACCCGGAACCGCAGCCGCCGCAGCATCTCGATCGGGTGGTCGCGTATCGAGTCGCACACGCCGGTGTTGACGTTCGACGTCGGGCACAGCTCGAGTGGGATGCGGGTGTCGCGCACGAACGCCGCGAGCCGGCCGAGCTCCTCGTTGCCGGGTGAGCCGGTGATGTCGTCGACGATGCGCACGCCGTGGCCGAGCCGTTCGGCGCCGCACCACTGAACGGCCTCCCAGATGCTCGGCAGCCCGAACGCCTCACCGGCGTGGATCGTGGTGTGGAAGTTGGCTCGCATCACGTACTGGAACGCGTCCAGGTGCCGCGTCGGCGGGTACCCGGCCTCCGCGCCGGCGATGTCGAACCCGACGACGCCGGCATCACGCCACCGCACGGCGAGCTCGGCGATCTCCTGACTGCGGGCGGCCGTGCGCATGGCGGTGGCGATGGCGTAGATCGTGAGGTCGGTGCCGGCCGAGCCGCGGGCGAACCCGTCCAAGATCGCCTGCATCACCTCGTCCAGCGTGAGTCCGGCCTCGGTGCACAGCTCGGGAGCCATGCGCACCTCGGCATACACGACACCGTCGGCGGCAAGGTCCTCGGCGCACTCGGCGGCCACCCGCTCGATGGCGTCCTTGTGCTGCATCACGCCGACGGTGTGGGCGAACGTCTCGAGGTACAGCACGAGGTCGTTGCGCTTGGCCCCCCGGTTGAACCAGTGGGCGAGCTCGCCGGCATCCGTCGTCGGCAACCCGTCGTAGCCGAACTCGCTCGCCAGCTCGATGACGGTGACTGGCCGCAGCCCACCGTCGAGGTGGTCGTGCAGCAGCGCCTTCGGGGCCTGGGCGAGGATGGCGGCGGTCAGCTGGCCGGACACCGGATCAGCTCCGTCGTGCCACGGTTCCGGTGGACACGCTCGCTCACGGGGCTGAGCGTAGACGGGGGGCCGGGCCGTCGTAGCCTGGGCGCCATGGACGTCGACCCGAGCGCAACCGCGTTGCTGGCGCCCGAGCTCACCGTGCTCGGCGCCACGGTCCGCACCCCGATCGAGCACGTCGAGGTGTTCTCGGCGCCGGCGCAGGTCACCGAGGTCCGGCTGTCGTCGGACGAGGTGGCCTCGATCTGCCCGGTCACGTCCCAACCCGACGTGTCGACGATCGAGATCACGTACGAACCCGACGCGTGGTGCGTCGAGACGAAGAGCCTCAAGCTCTACCTCTGGGGCTTCCGGGACCGACCGGTGTTCGCCGAGGCGCTGGCGGCCGAGATCGCCGGCGAGATCATGGCCACGGCTCGCCCGCGGCGGGTGTCGGTGCGCCTCACCCAGCGTCCACGGGGCGGCATCGTCGTGTCGGCGACCGCCGAGCTGGCGGGCGGCTGAGATGAGCCGATCGGCCGACTTCTGCACCGTGCGGACGCTCACCGAGCAGCTGGCCGCGCCGCTCGGCCCCGAGGATCAGACGGTGCAGTCGATGCCCGACGTCAGCCCGACGAAGTGGCACAGGGCCCACACGAGCTGGTTCTTCGAGACGTTCGTCCTCCAGCCGCACGCCCCTGGGTACCGCTCGTTCGACGAGCACTACCGGATGCTTTTCAACTCGTACTACGACGCCGTCGGGCCGAAGCACACACGGACCGAGCGCGGGCTCATCACACGGCCGGGCGTCGAGGAGGTCGGCGCGTACCGCCGCCACGTCGACGCGGCGATGCTGCAGCTCCTCGACGGGCCCGTCGATGCGACCGTGGACGGGCTCGTCGAGCTCGGGCTGCACCACGAGCAGCAGCACCAGGAGCTGCTGGTGATGGACATCAAGCACGTGCTGTCGTGCAACCCGCTCGACCCGGCGTACGGCCCGCTCCCGTGGGCCGAGCCGGCGACCGCCGCCGTCCCGGCGTGGATCGACCACCCGGGTGGGGTGGTCCCCATCGGCCACGACGACGTCGGCTTCTCGTACGACAACGAGACCCCTCGTCACGAGGTCCTGCTGCACCCGCACCGCGTCGCCGGCCGACTCGTCACCGCCGGCGACTGGCTGGCGTTCATGGCCGACGGCGGCTACGAGCGTCCCGAGCTGTGGATGTCCGACGGCTGGCACACGGCGTGCGCCGAGGGGTGGGCGGCGCCCGAGTACTGGCGACCGAGCGACGCGGGGTGGGCCGTGTTCACCCTCGGCGGCGTCGGTCCCGTGGATGCTGACTCGCCCGTCGTGCACGTCAGCTGGTACGAGGCCGACGCCTATGCCCGTTGGGCCGGCGCCCGGTTGCCGAGCGAGGCCGAGTGGGAGACCGCGGCGCCGCCGCCCACGTCGGGCCTCGGCGACTGGTACGGCACGGTGTGGCAGTGGACGGCCAGCCCGTACATCGCCTACCCCGGGTTCCGCCCATCGGCCGGCGCCGTCGGGGAGTACAACGGCAAGTTCATGGTCAACCAGCACGTCCTGCGGGGCAGTGCCCGGGTCACGCCGCCCGGCCACGCGAGGCGGACCTACCGCAACTTCTTCCCGCCCCACGC
>JBEVOM010000177.1:0-13627 GCA_040507575.1 Ilumatobacteraceae bacterium | reverse complement strand
GTGGATCAACTGGTACAACCACGAACGACTGCACACCTCGCTGCAGATGCAGTCACCACACGACTTCGAGCAGACCCTCACAGAGCAACCGCTCGCAGCATGACCCGTGTCCGCTCCGGCGGGGGATGTTCAGGAAACGTGGCCCCAGCTCAGGAATCCCGGCCGGAGAACGACGACCGGCGATCTGGGATGCCATCGTCCGCGATTGCAGGACGTGATTGCCGGACGGGAGTTTGGCCGGCTCTCGGTCATCGGCGAGATTCGGTTGTACAAGGCATCGGTTTCGACGGCCTCGGAACGTGCGGGTCAACTGCTCCGGACGCGGCCGATGGCCTCGAACCAGTGCCGCGCAGACGTTGCCGCCGGATCCCTGCCCCAGCGGCGCCAGGCGACAGCCACGGCGGCCATCTCCTCGGCCGTCGCGAGCCCTTCGTGGGTCACCAGCTCGACTACCGCTCGGGCGTCGAAGAACGAAGCCTGAAACTCGGCCTCGCCAGCGCAGCCGGGACCTCCACCACCAGTGCCACGCGCCGTCACCCGCACGTCGACGAACCCGGCAGCGTGAAGCAGCCCGCGAAGGTCGCGGCCAACGTACGGGCTCGTTGCGGCTCGCAATCGGACCAGGATCTCGTTGCCTCGGGTAAGCCATGGATCTTCCGGAGCAAGCAAGGCGCTGCCCCAATCGGCGTCGGCAACTCCGAGGACGGCTTCTGGCCGTGCGATCCGGCGAGCTTCGATCAGCGCCCGCAACGGATCGGCGAGCTGTTGCAGGAGCGCGCACATGAAGATGGCATCGACGCTGGCATCGGGGAACGGCAGCTCGTTGACGTCGCCCCGGACTAACGGAACCGGCGCCGGGCCAGGATCGAGGTCGACACCGACAACCACCCCGCTCGGCCCGACCACCTCGACGAAACCCGCCGTCACCGAGCCCGGTCCGCAGCCCAGATCAACCACACGATCACCTCGACGAACGTGCGGAAGGAAGAACGCGGCGACGGACCCAGCCGTCCGCCGGGAATGCGCTGGACGATGCCGCTGTCGCAAGAACCGCTCGTAGCCCACGCGAACATCACTCACCGACACCATCGTGCTTCACCAAGGCCCCTGATCGCAGCTCCACACCAGCGGTTGGGTCGACCGCCCGCACACCGAGCCCAGCCCCTGGACGCCGAGCTCTGCAGCGTGGGTGTGCCGGCGTTCGCAGATACCTCGGGTCGTTGTTATCGCCCGCTGGTATCGGACACGCGTAACGGGTGCCCTCCTGAAAGGTGACACCTGGTCCGATTGCGCTCGGCCCACGTCTCGGGCCGGACGGACGCCCACACCCTTCCCCCAAACGGATGGCCCGAGGAACGGCTTTCACCCTCGACCGGCGGCCGCGTCAGTGGTGGGTCAGCTCCCAGGGCGGATGCGCAACAGGCTCCACGAGGTCGGCATCAGTTCGTAACAGGGGCCACGGCAGCTGCGCACTCGGGCGAGAGAGCCTGATGACATCGTCGCGGCAACCGACGCACCGGACGCTGTATCAACCGGGTTGGCTCGAGGAACGCTTGCGGGCGGGCCGGTCGTTGGCGTCGGTCGCCGCCGAGGTCGGCTGTTCCGTTGCAGCGGTGCGGCGTGTCGCGGTGCGCCTCGACGTGCCACGCCGCCTTCGCAGAGCGCCGGTTCCCGCAGCTGCACGACCCGGCATGGCTCTATCACCGCTACATCGAGCAGGGCTGCTCCTCGGCGGTCATCGCGGCCGAGGTGGGCTGCAACTCGAACTCGGTGCTGCGTGCTTTGCGGACGGTCGGGGTACCGACCCGGTCCGGTCACGTCCGACGCCGATTTCCGGCTCTGTACGACGAGCATCGGGTGCGGCGCCGCTACGCGCGCAAGTTCGCCACGACTCGCGACATCGCCGCGAAGCTCGGCTGCTCGAAGACGTCGGCCGAGAAGGCCTTGCAGCGCTTCGGGATACCGGTGCGTGGGGGCCGGTCCTTCCCCCGGCTGAAGAGCCGGGCCTGGCTGCGGCGTGCATACGTCACCGCCGGCGCGACCGTTGAGCAGACCGCACTCGAGGTCGGGTGCCGGCCCTTGACAAGGGAGCGTCTGACACTCCCGTCGTCGGCATCACCGACACCGGTGAGGGGTCGCACCCAGCTTGGCCTGCCGTGCCGTCTCGGCGGGGCCAAAGGTCACCGCAGGGTGGCGCAGACCCGGGCGCGGCCCAACTCGCCGATCCACGTAGCATCGGACCCCCACGCAACAGCTATCGCCCGGCGCACGGCGGGGTTCCTCCAGAGCTCGCTCGGTTCATCGCGTCGACTCGTCTCGATGGCGCACCTGTTCGCGACGCTCAAGAACGTCGCTGAGGACCGCGGCGAGCCGCGGTGCGTTCTCGGGATAGAACATCGCGTTGTGGTCGCCGGGTACCTCGATGATGTCGAGTTCTCCGTCGATGTGGCGAGTCCAGTAATAGTCGTGTGGCTGTACTGGCCACACCCACTCGGCCTTGAGTACAGCGGCGTCCACGCTGATCGTGCTCATTTCGTAGCGGGCCGCCGTCGCGCTGAAGTAGTGGAAGAGGTTCACGAAGCCGTGGTCCTCGACGTCGCGTGCGCCGATCGCACGCTCGTACTCGATGAGCTCAGCGGAGCGGTAGTGGGATCGGGGGATCACCCGGCGCGCCGCGGCCTTCGCTCGATACCTCATGTACGGCCGCAGTGGCGCGCATCCGTGGCGGCGGATGTTGCCGAGCAGGTTCCTGGCCTGCGCGGCGGGCGACGGCTGGGCGAGGCCCGGCGGAACGCTGTCGAACAGCACGAGGTACTCGACCTCGGCGGCCAACGCCTGCAGCTGCCGGACCATCTCGAACGTCACGATGCCGCCGCCCGAGTAGCCACCGAGGATGTAGGGGCCGTCGTGGGCCGCCCGCAGCTCACGCACGTACCGAGCCGCCATGGCCTCGACCGTGGGGTCGGGCATGTCCGTATGGTCGATGCCGTGGGCCTGGAACCCGTAGATCGGCCGGCTCCCGGCCATCGCTCGCGCCAGGCTCCAGAGGAACAGGATGTTCCCGCCGGCCCCGTGGACGATGAACAGCGGTGCCTTGTCACCAGTCGCGCTGATCGTGACCAGTGTCTGGGTCGACGTCGATGTCGCCGCCACGGTCGGCGCCGGACCGGTCTCCAACGGAGCGGCCACGGCCGATGAGGCGTCGCTCGCCGTCGGGACGATCGTGGCGCTCGACGCCGATGCGGCCGCGGCGAGCTCGGTGTCGAGGTCGGGCCGCGCTGCGAGCACCCGAGCCGTCAGCCCGGCGATGGTCGGGGCGTCGAAGATCGCGGCGAGCTGGAAGCGCACGCCGAGCTCCTTGTGGATCCTCGACATCACGCGGATGGCGATCAGCGAATGGCCGCCGATGTCGAAGAAGTCGTCGTCGTCGCCGACGTCCGGGACACCGAGAAGGTCGGTCCAGATCGTGCGGATCGTGCCGATCACCGAGACCGACGGGGGCGGGCCCGTCGACATGGCCCCGTCCGCCGACGTCACGACGACGGACGGCTGTGGTGCGAGGAACTCGACAAGGCCGTCGAGATCGATGCTCGAGGCAATGAGGCGAGGGCGACCTGACGCTATGACGCGCTCGAGCAGCTCGACGCCCTCGGCGGCCCTGATGCCATGCCGTTCGGCGAGGTCAGCCAGCGGTGCGATCCGCCCGCCACCGCCGGCGGTCGATCTGGCGGTCCGGGAAGCGGCGAGCGCGGCGGGACGGTCGAGCGGGCGCAGCGCCAGCCCGTCGATCTGCAGGACCACCAGTCCGACATCGTCGGTGATGGTGAGGTCGACCCGCAGGAGGTCGACCGTCGAGGACGGGTCACGACGGGCGTGGACCCACGACGAGGCCGGCAGTCGATCGTGGCTGGTCACCGAGTCGTACCCCACCGGCACGTACAGCGACTCCTCCCGCTCGCCCAGCAGCACGCCGAACGCCGTCGCGACGTCGACCAGCGCCGGATGGGCCTGCCAGGCATGGAGGTCGCCCTCGAACTGGTCGGGGATGCGCATCCGACCGGCCGCGATCGACCCATCGCGCCACGAATCGTGGACGGCACACCAGTGCGGCCCGAGGTCGAGTTGCGCTCGCGGCCGGACCAGCGGATCGGCGTCAACCGCCCCGGCCGATCGAGCCGGCGGCTCGACGTGCGTCCGGCTGCCGCCCGTCGCCACGATCTGCGCTTCACTGTGGAGGCGCCAGGCTCCGCCGCCGCCATCGCTTTCCACCTGCGCCCAGCGGCCGTCGGGCCCGGACGTGATGGACACACGCGTGGTGACCGCGACCCCGTCGGGAACGACCAACGGGTCGACGAGCGTCACGCCCGCCAGCGCGGCGTCGGCGATCCCGGCGGCACGAGCCGCGGCGACGAATAGCTCGAGGTGGCCGGTGCCGGGCAGGAGCGCCACGCCGGCCGCCGTGCGGTGCTCGGCGACGAGCCAGTGATGGTCGGTGGTGAGGGTGCCGACAACTCGGATGGTGCCGTCCCGCTCGACGCTCAGCTCGGTCAGCACGGGGTGCTCCACCGGAGTGCCCGGCTCGAGCCCCAACCGCGCGCGGCGGGCCATGTCGGCGGCGACGCCGAGCTCGGCCCACAATCCGTAGTTGATCGTCGTGATGCGCAGACTGCCACGCGTCCCGGCCAGGGCATCGAGGACACCGTTGGCGGCGACGTAGGCGGCCTGGGCCTCCGGCAGGAGGATGGTCGACGTCGACGAGACCAACACGAGCTGTTCGGTGCCTCTCCGCCGGAGCTCGTCGATGAGGGCGAGCGCGCCTCTCGCCTTGGCGCCCACGACGTCCTCGTGATCCTCGTGGGTGGCGAGCTCGATCGGCCGGTCGCGCAGCTCGCCGGCGGCATGAATGACGCCGTCCAACCTGCCGACGTGACGCTCGGCCTCTGCGAGGGCGGCGCGCACCGACTCCGGGTCGGCGATGTCGGCGGCGACCACCGTGACCTTGGGTCCGATCGACTCGAGCACGGCGAGCCGGCGGATGCGGCGACACATCGGATCGTCGTAGCCGTGGTGGGCGAGCCACGTGGTCCGTGCGACGCCTGCGGGTACGGGCCGCGTCGCGACCACGGCGACATTGGCGTCGTGCACCCGCAAGAGGTGCTCGGCGATGGCGAAGCCGACCCCGCCAAGGCCGCCGGTGACGAGGTAGTTGCCGCCGCGCCGCCACGTCATGGCGTTGGTCGGTGGTGGGTCCAGCCTCGTGCGTTCGGTCGATGGCACGAGTCGGCGCAGGCCGCGTCGGGCGACGATGCGGTCCGCTCCTTCGAGCACCTCGGCGACAACCGCCGCCGCATCCGCCAGCGGATCGCCGGTCGGGTCGAGATCGAGGTGCAGGGTCCGCAGACCGACGTACTCGCGCGGCGCCGTCCCGATGATGCCCAGGGCCATGGCGTCGATGGGGGCGACAGCCGTGCCGCCGGCGTCGGTGGCGCCCCTCGTGATCGCGGCGAGCAGGGTCGGGGTCCCGTCGACGTCACCGAGCGCTCGCGCCGCAGCCGAGGCGGTGGTGAGCCAGCGCTCGACGGCGCCGTCGAAACTGCCTGTCGGACCGACCAGGATGACGCTTCGGGCGACCGTCAGCGCTGCGGGACCGGGGGCGGTCGTGACGTCCACGACGTCGCCGCACGCCGTCAGCTCGCGCGCCAGCGCAACGACGAACGGGTCGCCGGGATCGCCGACGACGAGCCACGGCCCGACCGGCGCGACGGCCGGGGCGATCCGTGGCCGTTCGGTCCAGACCGGCGACCAGAACGAGTCGGCGAGATCGGTGATGCGCTCGGGAACGGGGGCGGTCTGGACCGGCGCGGTGACCGGCGCCTCGACAACAGGGGCCACCCGCCCGGCGCCCGGCTCGATCCAGTAGCGCTCCTTGCGGAACGGGTACGTCGGGAGGCGCAGCAGCCGTCGCCCGGTGCCCGAGAACCGGTCCAGGTCGAGGTCGAGGCCCACAGCCCATCCCCGGGCGAACGCGTTCAGGCTGTACGCGGTGTCGTCGACTTCCTGGTTGGGATGGCGGAGGGCGGGGATCGCCGCCGTCGGCTTGATCGTCTGACGTCGGGCGTACGACGACAGCGACTGGCCCGGTCCGAGCTCCATCAGCACCATCGGGCCGTCGGCGAGCAGCGTCGCCAGGCCGTCAGCGAAGCGCACCGTGTGGCGGAGGTGGTCGACCCAGTAGTGCGGGTCGATGGCCTGCTCGGCGGTGATCCAGGTACCGGTCAGGTTCGACACGTACGGCACCCGGGGCGCCGACAGCTTGACGCGCCGGACGATGTCGAGGAAGTCCGGGAGGATCGGATCGAGCAGCGAGCTGTGGGCGGCGGCGGCGAGCGGGATGAGCGTGGCGTCAACGTCGTCATCGGCGAGCTTCGCCCGCAGCGCCTCGATGTCGTCGACCGGCCCGGCCACCACACATTCGTCGTCGGCGTTGATCGCGGCGACTGACACGGTTGGTGCGAGGAGACCCCGCACGCGGGCCACGGGCATCGGGACGGCGAGCATCGCGGCGCCGATGCCACTGGCGCGGTCCATCAGTGTCGCCCGCCCCACGATCAGCTCGATGGCGTCGTCCAGCGTGAGCACGCCGGCGAGGTGGGCCGCGGCGTATTCGCCCAGGCTGTGACCGACGAACGTCGTCGGCGTGACACCCCAGGCCATCCACTGGCGGGCGAGGGCGATGGACGTGAGGAAGACAGCAGGGAGCGAGGCCGTCGTGTGGAGGAGGGCGTCGGCGGCGGCGTCGCGTGCGAGCCGCGGACGCAAGTCGATCCCCGACCGTCGCTCGATCCTGGCGATGCCGTCGGCCATCGTGTCGTGGAACACGCCGAACCGGGCGTCGAGCCCGGCGGCCATGCCGTTGTACTGGGACCCACCGCCGGGAAACATGAACGCGACTCGTTGCCGATCGTCGGGTACGACCGACGTGGCGACCCGGTTGCGGTCCTGCGACCGGAGCACATCGACGGCGCTGCGGGTGTCGGTGACGGTGACGACTCGCCGGTGGGCCATCGCACGGCGTCCGGTGGCCAGCGTGTGAGCGACGTCGGCGATGTTGGTGTCGGGGTGGGCCTCGAGGTGGTCGGCGAGCCGACGGGCTGCGTCGTCCAGTACGTCAGCGGAACGGCCCGAGAGCGCGAGCACTTGTTCGCGGGCGGCGGCGGGGGTCGACGGGCGCGACGGCGGCTCCTGGACGATGACGTGGGCGTTGGTCCCGCCGACGCCGAGCGAGCTGACGCCGGCACGGCGCGGGCGGTCCCCCGGCCAAGGCGCGGCCTCGCCCGAGAGCACGAACGGCGTGTGCTCGATACCGAGCAACGGACTCGGCGCGCTGTGGTTGGCCAGCGGTGGCAGCGTGCGGTGGCCCAACGACTGGACCACCTTGATCAGGCTGGCCACACCGGCTGCGGTGTCGAGGTGGCCGATGTTGGGCTTGGTGGACACCAGACGGCAGAAGCCGGTCTCCGCCGTCGAGGCCCGGAATGCCTCGGTGAGGGCGGCGACCTCGATCGGGTCACCCACCGCCGTGCCGGTGCCATGGGCCTCGAGCAGCTGGATGTTGCGCGCCGAGAGCCCAGAGACCGCGAACGCCTCCTTGACGACGTCGGCGTGCCCGTCGACGCTGGGTGCGAGGTAGCCGACCTTGCGCTGGCCGTCGTTGTTGACGGCCGTGCCCTTGATGACGGCGAGGATCGGGTCGCCGTCGGCGAGGGCGTCGGCCAGGCGCCGGAGGGCGACTACGCCGACGCCGCTCGTCAGCACGGTGCCCGCCGAACGCGCGTCGAAGGCACGGCACACGCCGTCCGGGGACAGGATCTCGCCTTCGCGGTAGAGGTAGCCGGCGCCGTGGGGGCTCTCGATCGTGGCCCCGCCGGCCAACGCCAGGTCACATTCCAGCGCCAGCAAGCTCTGCGTCGCGAGGTGCACGGCGACCAGTGATGTCGAGCAGGCCGTCTGCACGCTCACCGAGGGTCCACGCAGATCGAGCTTGTACGACACCGTGGTGGTGAAGAAGTCCTTGTCGTTGGCGGTGTGTCGCAGCAGGAACATGCCGACCTGCTCGACCAACGTCGGGTTGGTGAGCAGGTTGTTGAGCATGTAGGTGTTCATGCCGCACCCCCCGAACACCCCGATCGCGCCGGCGAACCGCTCGGGGACGTGCCCGGCGCCCTCGAGGGCCTCCCAGCAGCATTCGATGAAGTGCCGGTGCTGCGGATCCATGATCGCCGCGTCCCGCGGTCCGATAGCGAAGAAGCCAGGATCGAACATCTCGACGTCGGCGAGCAGGCCGTTGCGGCGCACGTAGTCAGGATCGGCGAGCAGCGCGGGCGCAACACCGAGCTCAGCCAACCTGGCTTCTGGCAGGTCGTCGAGGCAGTCGTCCCCACGGACGACGCGCCGCCACAGGTCGTCCACGGTGGGCGCACCGGGGAACCGCCCCGCCATCCCAACGATGGCGATGTCCGTCTCGGCGACCGCAGCCTCGGTCACCTCATCGCTCGCGTCATCGGTGGGTTCGACCATCAGCCCGCTCACTCCGGCACACCACCGCGCCTGGTGAGCGCTCGACGCCGCATGGCCCCTCGGTCGCTCCCGCTCGTCGCGGCCGGCGTCTCCGGCGTGACCACCGCATCGGCGCCCCCACGGCCATCGCCGCGCAGGCGGACGAGGTGCGCCGCGAACGTGCGAACGGTCGGGTACCGGAAGATGTCGGTGAGCGCGATCGGCGCGCCCGTCGCGTCGGCCAGTCGCCGGAAGATCTTGACGGCCAGCAGCGAGTGACCGCCAATGTCGAAGAAGTTGTCGTCCCGACCGACGACGCGCTCGAGCTCGGAGGTCCACGTGTCCGCGACCAGGCGCTCGGTGTCGTCCGCCGGTGGCGCCGTGGCGAGCGCACCGGTGATCCCGGTGGCGACGGGAAGGGCGCGTCGGTCGATCTTGCCGTTCGGCGTGAGCGGGAAGGAATCCAGGGCGACGATGACCGACGGCACCATCGCCTCGGGCAGGCTCTCGGCGAGGTGCTTGCGCAGGACGTCCGACGTGGCGTTGCCGCTGCGGTGCATGATCACGTACCCCACGAGGCGAGTGTCGCTACCGCTCTCGCGTACGACGACGACCGATTGCACGACATCGGGGTGGCGGTCCAGGACGGCCTCGATCTCACCGATCTCGATCCGGTGACCGCGGATCTTCACCTGGTTGTCGCTGCGCCCGGCGAACTCGACCGAGCCTGACGGGCGGATTCGCACCACGTCGCCCGTGGCGTAGACCCGTCCCATTCCCTGACGCTCGACGAAGCGCTGCGCGTTCAGATCCGGGCGGTCGTGGTAGCCGCGGGCGACGCCGAGGCCGCCGATGTGCAACTCCCCGAGCGAGCCAACGGGCAGTCGACAGCCGTGGGCGTCGAGCACGAAGATCGAAGTGTTGGCGATCGGGGCGCCGATCGGGATCGACCCGTCCGGCACGGTGTCGATCTCATGGGTGAGGGACCAGATCGTCGTCTCCGTCGGCCCGTACATGTTGGTGAAGCGGCCGGGCAACAACTCCCGCAGATCGGCGGCCAGACTGGTGGGCAGCGCCTCACCGCCGAGCATCAGGTGCCCGATCGTCGCCAGGGCGGCGCGGTCGGCCGGATCGGCAGCGAGCATGGCCGCCAGCGACGGTGTGCACTGCAAGTGGCTGACGCCGTGCCGAGCCACCAGCTCGGCCACCGAGTCGTCGACCTCGCCCGACGTCGACTCCGCCGGCCCGTCGCCTGGGGGCTCGCAACGGCGGCCCTCCACCTGCTCCTTGGCCTGGAGGAGCAGCTCGAGCGAGGCGAGGACGGCGTCGGTAGGCACGCCGAAGTCGACGAGGCAGGCAACCTCGTCCACGCCGGCTGCCGACACGGATTCGACGATCGCCGCCGCGTCGTCGGGCGTGCCGAACAACCCGCTCGTGCTCAGGTAGCGATGGGCGGCCACTTCGAGCAGCTGGTCCATCTCGGCGGGCGTGAGTGAGGCGAACAGATTGTCGGTGCCCTTGCCGCGACCGGCGAACGTCGGGAACGCTGACGCGACGTCACGGAGCAGGCCGACCGCCGTCCCGAGGTATCCCTTCATCGGCTCCCGGGCGACCTCCCGCGCCGTGTCGGCGTCGTGATCGAGGTAGGTGTGCATCATCAACGTCACCCGGCCCTCGCCGCGGTGGCCGGCATCGCGCCAGGCCGAGCGATAGCGCTCGACGTTGTCGGCCAGCTGGTCGACGGACTGCCCGAGCAGGTGCGTCAGCACGTTGACGCCGAGCATCCCGGCCCGCTCGAACGTCGCCGGGGATCCGGCCGAGGTGAGCCAGACCGGAAGCTCGGGCTGCACCGGACGAGGAAGCGTGTGCACGTCGACGGCGGCGCCGTCGTGGCCGGGCATGGTCACCGTCTCACCGCGCCAGAGCCGCTGGACCGTCTCGATCGACCGCGGCAGCTCCTCCTTGGCGTTGGCGTACGCGGCGGGGTTGAGTACGAAGTCGTTCGGTTGCCAGCCGGCCGCGAACGAGATGCCGACGCGGCCGCCCGAGAGGTTGTCGACGACGGCCCACTCCTCGGCGACGCGCAGCGGCGAGTGCAACGGCAGCACCACGCTGCCGGCGCGGATCCCGACGCTGGACGTGATGGCGGCCAGCGCAGCACCGGTCACGCTGGGGTTGGGATACGCCCCACCGAAGGAATGGAAGTGCCGCTCCGGGGTCCACACGGCCTCGAAGCCGTTGCGGTCGGCGAACCGGGCGCTGTCCAGCAGCAGCCGGTAGCCGTCGGCTGCGGCCGCCTCGCCGGCCGCGAAGTAGAAGAGGCTGAAGGTGACCGGCCGGGTGATGGTCGCGCGGGCCTTGGGCACTCTCGGCGCGTGCGGGGCGACACCGTGGTCTGACTTCAACACGACGTGGAACCCGCGCGTGAGGGTCCACAACAGCTCCAGCACCGAGATGTCGAACGAGAGGCTCGTGACGGCGAGCCAAACACCGGCGGGATCGTGATCGATGACGTGGTCCATCGCGACGAAGAAGTTCGTCACCTGGCGGTGCTCGAGCATCACCCCCTTGGGTCGTCCCGTCGAGCCGGATGTGTAGATCAGGTAGGCCAGGTCGCCGCTGTCGTGGAAGAGGGCCGGCGCGGTGTCGTGATGATGCAGCGGGCTAGTCGGATCGACGACCGTCACGTCAGGCCGTCGAAGCTCCACCGCCATCGCGCCCGTCGCCACGAGGACGGCGATGCCGGCGTCGTCGATCATGAACCCGAGTCGCTCGGGGGGATACGATGGGTCGAGCGGGAGGTAGGCCGCACCGAGGTCGAGCGTCGCCAGGACGCTGACGACCATGTCGATGCTGCGGGAGACGGCGATGCCGATTCGATCGCCGCGCCCGACGCCGGCCGACGTCAGTCGAGTGCGCATCGAGGTCACGGCGGCCCCGACCTCGGCGTAGCTCAGGGTCGCGTCCCCGGAGCTCAGGGCCGGTGCGTGCGGGGTGCGGGCGACCTGGGCATGGAACAGGCCGTCGATCGTCATCGTCCTGTCGTGGGTGAGGTCCGTGCGGTTGATGGCCTCGAGCAGGGCCAGCTCGTCCCGCCCGAGCATCGGCAATTCGAACACCGGCGAGTCCGGCGATCCCACGCCGGCCGCCAAGAGCGTGCCGAGTTGGCCGGCGATGCGATCCAGGGCATCGGGATCATCGTCGGGAACGACGGCATCGAGCTCCAGGTGGTCGGAGCCGACCACGATGCGCAGGGTGCTGGTGTCACGATCCGGGAAGCGCTCGCCCGGGTCATCGACGTCGAGGTCGACGACCACTGGCATCGTGAGCGGCCGTTCACGGGTCAGGGGGTCGCGACCGATGGCATCCCGCAGCAGCGTCCGGCGACGGTCGACCTGCCGCAGCTCTTCTCGCCCCATCTCGACGAGCTCGGCGAAGGTCGCCTCGGGCGCGACGTGGAGCATGGCGACGGGCTCGCCGACCAGCGGCGCCAATCGGGCCAGTTCGGTGCGGTGCTCGGTGCTCGTGACGGCGAAGGTGGCGGTGTCGATCGAAGTGGTGCGGGCCAGCCACAACGCGACCGTGGCGATCACGGTGGCGCGGTCGGTCCTCGTCGGGATCTCGATCCGCTGACGGATGCGTGCTCGGCCCTGGCCGAGACCTGGGGGCAACGCGGGCTCGGTCCGCCCGAGCCTGTCGAGCCAGAACGGCTCGTCCCGGGCCAGCTCGGGCTCGAGGGCGGTGATTGCAGCGACCAGGGCCGGCTCGGGCGACGGGACGGTGTCGCCCTGCCTGATGCCGTGCTGAGCGAGGAGGTGCGGGAGGTCGACGGGGGTCCCGTCGGCCGCGGCGACGGCGGTGATCATCAGGTCGCCGTCGGCCGTGGCGACCCGGACCCCTCCATCGATCGCGACGACGGTTCCGATCGGCGCTCCCGACGGATCGTCGGCAACGTGCGCCGACTCCACGACGAGCACGCGGTCACCCAGCACGAGGCGGGCGGCACCGATGGTGTTGCGGATCCGGTGCCCGAGATCGAGGGCCCGGACGGCTCGGGCCGAGTCCGCGGCCGGCACCGCCGGATCGAGCAGGCGCGCCGGGCGGTCATGACGCATGAACATCCGGCGTTCGCCATGTGGCTGACGTTCGGTGGCCAACGTTGCGCTCACCAACTGGCTCACAATGCGAGGGAAGCTGGCCAACGCCGCCTCGTAGCACCGTGCGTTCAGCGAGAACGCCGTCTCATCGGCGCTGATCGGAAAGCTTTCGGACGTGACGATGTCGCCGCTATCGACGTCCGCGGTCATCAGGTGCCACGTGATCGCGTGATGGCGCTCGCCCTGCAGGATCGCCCAGGTTGTCACGTTCAAACCGGCATAACCGGGCAACGGACCGTCGTGGAAGTTGATGGCGGTCGTCACTCGTCGGAGCGCGTCCGCACCGATCACGCGCAGGTTGGCGATGCTGAAGAGGACGTCGGCCGGATGAGCGTCGAGTCCAGCCGTCAGTTCCGCTCCCGCTCGAACCACGTCGATGCCCTCATCAACGGCATACTCCCGGACCGATTCGTTCTCCGTGGCGATGAGCACGACGTCCAGACCCGAGCGGCGAGCCACCTCCGCACACTGCGCGACCAGCGGTTGATCGCCCACGAACGCACAGCGCATGCGCGATAGCTCTGCCGACTTGAACCAACCGTCGCCCATTGCCGCCCTCCAGTCCCCACACGCCCGTCGTGATGAACCAGTTCCCGCAACATAACCGATCGGCGTGGAGCGGGTGACAGGAACACCCCGGCCGGTACCGTTCGTCGTGAGCGGCAGGCCACGCTCGACGGGTCCGTGCCGGTGCCTTCTCGCTCCGTGCCCGTCGTCGACGCTATCGACGGGCGCCGTCCCGGTCGCTCGCTGCCGCTCGCGTTCGGTGCGCTGGGATCGTGTACGGGGACATCGGCACGAGCCCGCTGTACGCGTTCCGGGAGTCTTTCGAGCATGCCGACCTGGAGGTGTCCCAGGCCAACGCCTACGGGGTGGCGTCGGTGGTGTTCTGGTCCCTGATCGTGATCATCTCG